>DATJAC010000131.1:0-3211 GCA_035516655.1 Alphaproteobacteria bacterium
CGAGCGAGCGGTCCCTCTGGCCCCGCTCGGCCAGCGGATGGCGTTGGCCTGCGACGACGCCTTCGCCTTCGCCTATCCGCACCTCTTGGACGGTTGGCGCGCGCAAGGGGCCGAGCTCTTTCCCTTCTCCCCGCTCGCCGACGAGGCGCCGATCAAGGACGCGGATGCGGTCTATCTTCCGGGCGGCTATCCCGAGCTCCATGCCGGAAGGCTTGCGGGCCAGCGGAATTTTCTCGCCGGCCTGCGGGCCGCCGCCGCCCGCGGTGCCGCAATATATGGCGAGTGCGGCGGCTATATGGTTCTGGGCAAGGGCTTGGTGGATGCGGCGGGTGCGGCTCACGCCATGGCCGGGCTCTTGCCGCTCGAGACCTCCTTCGCGGCACGACAGCTCCATCTCGGCTATCGCGCGCTCCGGCTCGCGGGCGACGGCCCGCTCGGTGCCGCAGGTGCTGGCTTTCGCGGCCATGAGTTCCACTATGCGACGGTCACGCGCGAGGCGGCCGCGCAACCGCTTTTCCTTGCGACGGATGCGCGGAACAAATCGCTCGGGGCGCTCGGTGCCGTAGCGGGACGCGTGCTCGGATCCTTCGTCCATCTCGTCGATCGCGCGTGAGCCTCGCCTCGATCCCGCTCATGCCGGCCCGCTCACGCCGGCCTCGGCGAAAGTCGCCATGCCGCAATGGGTGGCGACCGCACCCTTGAGGATGGCGAGCGCCAAGGCCGCACCCGAGGCCTCGCCCAGGCGCATGCCGAGGGAGAGGAGCGGGGGCTTGCCGAGGGCGGCGAGGAGCCGCGCATGTCCGGGCTCGGACGAGACATGGCCGGCGAGGCAATGATCGAGTGCGCCTGGGGCGAGCTTCGCGAGCGGAGCCGCGGCGGCGCAAGCGACGAAGCCGTCGAGGATGACCGGAACGGAGCTCGCCCGCGCGGCCGCGACCGCACCGCAGATGGCGGCGAGCTCGCGCCCGCCCAAGCGGCACAGTGCCGCGAGCGGATCCGCAAGCGCTGTCCCATGGTGCGCGAGGGCGTCGTCGATGACCGCGATCTTGCGCGCGACCCCCGCGGCGTCGACACCGGTTCCCGGTCCCGCCCAATTGGCCCCCCTCCCGCCGAAGAGGGCCGCCGCGAGGGCCGCCGCCGCCGTGGTATTGCCGATCCCCATCTCGCCCACGAGCAGCACATCATGCCCGGCCTTGACGGCGCGCCAGCCTGCATCGATGGCCGCGGCGCACTCGGCCTCGCTCATGGCGGGGGCGGTGGTGAAATCGGCGGTCGGGCGATCGAGCTCGAGGGCGATCACCTCGAGGGTGGCGCCGAAGGTCGTGCAGAGCTGGTTGATGGCGGCGCCGCCGGCCGCGAAGTTCGCCACCATCTGTTGCGTGACGCTGCCGGGATAGGCCGAGACGCCGTGTGCTGTGACGCCGTGATTGCCGGCAAAGACGAGGCAGAGCGGACGCTCGAGGCGCGGCGGGTGGCGTCCTTGCCAGGCGGCGAGCCAGATCGCGAGCTCCTCGAGGCGGCCAAGCGCGCCCGCGGGCTTGGTGAGCACCGCCTCGCGCGCGCGCGCCGCTTCGGCTGCCGAGGCGTGGGCCGCCGGGAAGGCGCCCACGCGCGCGCGCAGCTCGGCGAGGGAGGCGATGCTGGCCGGCGATGCGGTGGTCGAGCGCTCTTTGTCGGGCATCGGGAGGATCGTGATCGGAGACGCGGGAGTGTAGCATGGCGGCGGCCGCAGGCAGGGAAAAATGGCGCTTCTCGATCCACGCAACCTCCAGATTCTGCTGGCAGCCCTCGCCCTCGAGGGCGCCTTCGGCTATCCGCAAGCGCTCTTCCGTACGCTCGGACATCCAGTCGCATGGCTGGGCGTGCTCATCGAGGCAGTCGATCGGCACCTCAACCGGGCCGAGCTTGGCGCGGCCGCGCGGCGCACGCTTGGCGTCGCGGGGCTGGCCCTCCTCCTTCTCTTGGCCGGTGCCGTGGCGTTCGCGATCGAAGCGGGGGTGCTGGCGCTTCCTTTCGGCTGGCTTGCCGAGGCCGTCCTCGCCGCGAGCCTCTTCTCGCAGCGCAGCCTCTTCGCCCATGTGGCGGCCGTCGCCGCTGCCCTCGAGGCGGGCGGGCTCGCCCCCGCGCGCCGCGCGGTCGCCGAGATCGTCGGCCGCAATCCCGAATCGCTCGATGAGGCGGGTGTCGCCCGGGCCGCAATCGAAAGCCTCGCCGAGAATTTCTCGGACGGCGTCGTCGCCCCCGCCCTCTGGTTGGCCCTTGCCGGTCTTCCCGGACTCGTCCTTTACAAGGCGATCAATACGGCGGACAGCATGCTCGGCCATCTGACGCCGCGGCACCGCAGCTTCGGCTGGGCCGCCGCACGTCTCGACGATCTCGTCAACCTACCGGCAGCGCGGCTCGCGGCGGGCTTGCTTGCGGCTGCGGCTTGCCTCGGGTCGCGGGCAAATGCCGCCGCCGCGTGGCGGACCATGTGGCGCGATGCGTGGCGCCATCGCTCGCCCAATGCCGGCTGGCCCGAGGCGGCGATGGCGGGTGCCTTGGGGCTGAGGCTCGCCGGTCCGCGCGTCTATGGGAGCGAGCGAATCGAGGATGCCTGGATGGGCGACGGGCGGGCGGAGGCCGGGGGGCGCGATGTGCAGGCGGCCCTTGGGCTCTACCGGATCGCCTGTGCGTTGCTGTGGCTGGTGACAGCGGCCGTGGTGTTGATGCGGCTCAGCGGTTGAGCCACTGTTCGGTCGGCGCCCAACACAAGGAGCCTGCGGGGGTGTCGATGTCGGCGCTGTTCTGGGTCCGCCCCGCGGCGCGGCAGACGACGACCTCGCCCGTCAGCCGGTCGATGCGCCAGGCCGTACCGGTCGAAGGGACGATCAGCTCATAGCGGGAGAGATTTTCCATGCCGACCAGTGCCGCTCCGATCATGAGCGAGCTGATGATCGACGATATGATGATGGCCACGGGAAGCGCCATTTCCTCCTTCTTCTCGCCGCGCCCAGCACTCGCTGCCGGCCGATGATCCTGGCCCTCGGTCATCCCTGCCTCCATCGTCTGTGCCCGGCCGCTCCGACCGGGCTTATTGGCTCGCAACAGACCGCGGTCATGGGCCGAAGTCAGCCGCCTGCTTGGCACTCATCTTACAGCGCACCCCCCGCAGGAGCCAGATGGGCCCTTGCTTGGCCTTGACCTTTGGTGTGTCAGGGTGCACCTTAAT
>DATJAC010000132.1:0-3829 GCA_035516655.1 Alphaproteobacteria bacterium
GTCGACGGACACGCTCTATTTCGATGCCGGAAGGTGAGCGGCTCCCTGCGGGCCCTCGCTGCCGCTAAAAACCGACCGAGCAAGGCGCAAAGCTCTAATGCGGAATGTGATCAAGTCGAACCGGTGTTTTCACCGTCATTCCCGCGAAAGCGGGAATCCAGCGGCGCCATGGACCCCCGCGTGCGCGGGGGTGACGATCGTGATGCTTCAGCTTAATCGCATCCTGTTCTAGCGCCCAGGTTCAGAAATCCACGAGATTCGGAAAACACCCGTCATCGCGAGCCGAAGGCGAAATAATCCAGAAGATTTATCGCTCCCGCCGCCCCTGGATTGCTTCGCTACGCTCGCAATGACGGTGATCTCGGGTTGAGACGAGCTTCAGAATCAGGACACTCGTTGGCATTCAGCGGCTCGCCTGGCCGGCGGCGGCTTTTTGCGGAGCTGCCGAGCGGTCGGTCGAGGCAATCAGAATTCCGGCGAAAACCGCCGCGATGCCGACGAGCAGGTAAAGGCCGATCGGCTCACCCACGAGATAGGTCGCGACGATCGACGCCATCACGGGATTGAGCGTGATCGTGTTCGTCACTTTCGTCGGGGTCGTGTGCGCCAAGGCGAACACCCAGAGATAGAACGTCAGCGCCGCGCCGAAAACGACGAGGTAGACGACCGCCGTCCATTGTCCTGCGCCAAAATCGCTCGTGCGGGCAAAGCCGCCGCCGGCCAAAGCCGGCAGGCATACGACGAACGAGCCGCATCCCATGCTGGCGGCGACGAATCCCAATGGGCTCGATCGCGCGATGAACGGACGCGACCAGATGCTGTAGAGTGCAAAGCAAAGGGTTGCGGCGACCATGATCGCGTCTCCGCGCCATGCTCCTTGCGGAGCGTCTCCCAGGCCCGCAACGAGCGCAACGGCGACGCCTGCGATGGCGATCAAGACTCCGGCCGACTTGCGTTTGGTGAGCCGCTCCACCCGCAATGCCGATGCAACGAGCATGGTCATCAGGGGCAACGTCGACACGCCCAGCGCGCCGCGCGCCGCGGAGGTGTACTTGAGCGCCAGATTGAAGAGCCCGAAGAAGACGGCGAAGAACAAGATGCCGAGGAGGGCCACGCCGAGCCAATCCTCGCGCCGCGGCCATCGGCTGCGCAAGGCGAGCGCTATCGGCACCAACAGAAGGAAGCCGAGGCCGAAGCGCATGCCGGCGAGGGTAACGGGATCCGTGGCGCCGATGACATAGCGGGTGACGGCAGTCGTGATTCCCCCGACGGAGCTGGAGAGGATTGCGGCCAAGACGCCGAGGCCTTCATCGCTCCTTTTGCCCGCGGGCCGCCTCTCGCCGCCCAACCCGCGCTCAGCCGGTTCCATGGCCGCCCCCGAACGAGCAAGTGGCAAGGGGGCACTGTCCCAGCCGGCTTCGGCTCAATCAATTACGTTGGAGGTCATAGATGCGCCGCCCGGCCTTGCCAGACACGAGCCTTCCCACATTTGCCATATTCCTTTGCTTAGCTTGACGTAGTTCAATAAGACGCGCTGCATGAGCGAGCGCCACAAAGGCAAGCGAGACCTCCGTGCCTCCCACTCCCGGCACCCCATCCCCCCAAGCGGGGCGTCTATCGCCCCCAAGCGAGTAATTCATGCGCAAGCACCGCTGGTTGCTCATCGGCCTGGCCTTTGCCGTGATCCTCTTGGGTGCCGGCGTCGCCTGGCGCCTAGTGCCCCCGCAGCCGTGCTGCACGCCGCCCATGCCCGAGCCGCCGGTCCCGGTCGCAGCGCAGCAGGCCGCGGGCGGCCAGAGCCAGAGCAAGCCCGCGGCAGCCAAGGCCGAGAGCGCGCCTGCAGCACCGGTACCCTTCGAGTTCAGCCGCCTCGATCTCGACACCTCCAAGGACACGGCGGAAGCCTGCCTTGCCTTCTCGGAGCCGCTGGTCGAGGGTCCGGCCGCCCATTACGAGGATTACGTGAGCGTGCCCGGCCATCCCGAGGTGGGCCTGGTGGCAAGCGGGCAGCGCATCTGCATCACCGGGCTCGCCTTCGGCCAAGCCTATAAAGCCGAGATCCGCGCCGGCCTGCCCGCGGCCTCGGGCGCCAAGCTCGCCGCGGACGAGAGCGTGCCGCTCAGCTTCGCGGACAAGGCCCCCATCGTGCGCTTCGCCTCGACCGCCCAATTCATCCTGCCGCGCGAGGGGAACGCGGGTGTCCCGATCACCACGCTCAACCTCGACGAAATCTCGCTCCGCGTTTACCGGGTGAGCGACCGCGCCCTCTTCCAGAAGCTCGACCTCCAGGCCACGATCAATTCCTACCAGCTCGAGCAGCTCGACTCCGAGGTGGGTGCGCTCGTGTGGTCGGGCAAAATGGCGGTCCACGGCCGGCGCAACGAGGCGACCGTCACCGCCTTCCCCATCCGCGAGGTGGTGAAGCCCTGGAAGCCGGGGGCCTACGTCGTGGTCGCGGCGGAGAAGTTCGCGGTCGACGAGGAGGAGCGCTGGCGCGAGAGCCTGGCGGCTCAGCTCGTCTACGACACCGACCTCGGCCTCACGGTCTTCCGCGGCACGGACGGGCTCAACGTCTTCGCGCGCTCGATCGCGAGTGCCAAGCCCATCGCCGGGGTGGCGCTCGCCCTCATCGCCCACAACAACGACGAGCTCGGACGCGCGGTCACGGATGCGGAGGGCCATGCCGGCTTTGCCCCCGGCCTCCTGCGCGGCACGGGCTCGACCGAGCCGCTCATGGTCATGGCCTACGGCCCGAGCGGTGCGGACAAAGCCGCAGCCCCCGAGACGACGGCCCAGGACTTCAACCGCATCCTCCTCTCGACCTCCGCCTTCGACCTCTCTGACCGTGGGGTCTCCGGCCGGCCGGCACCCGCCGCCCTCGACGTCTATATCGCGACCGACCGCGGCATCTACCGCCCCGGCGAAACCGTCAACCTCGTGGCCCTGGTGCGCGATGCCGCCGCGACGGCGGTCGAGAAGGCGCCGGTCTCCCTCGTCATCCGCCGCCCGGACGGGGTCGAGCAAACCCGCGCCCTTCTCGCCGACGCCGGCGACGGCGGCACCCACCTGCCCTTCCAGCTGAGCTCGACCGCCCGGCGCGGCCTGTGGACGGTGACGGCCGTGCTCGACCGCGGGAACGCCATCGGCAAGGCCGAATTCATGGTCGACGATTTCGTGCCGCAACGCCTCAAGCTCACGCTCACGAGTGCCGCGGCGGCCCTTGCCGGCGGCGATAAAATCGCGATCGCGGCCGACGTGCGCTTCCTCTATGGCGCCCCCGCGGCCGGCCTCTCGGGCGAGGCCGAGCTCCAATTGGAGCCCGAGCCCACGCCCTTCCCCGCCTACCGCGCCTTCCGCTTCGGCCGCTCGGAGGAGAAGCTCGAGCTCAAGCCCGCGACCCTCGAGGTCGCGGATACGGATGAGGCCGGCAAGTCGACCATCACCGGGGCTCCGCTCCAGCTCCCGCAAACGAGCCTGCCGCTCAAGGCCGAGATCACCGTCGGCATCCACGAGCCCGGCGGAAGGGTGACCAAGGACGCCCTCACCCTGCCGGTGCGCACGCGGTCGCTCTTCATCGGCCTGCGCCCGCTCTTCGAGGAGGCGGTGCCCGTCGGCGACGACGCCCGCTTCGAGCTCGTCGCCCTCGATGCGGACGGCAAGGCGGTGGCGCGCCCGGGCCTGCATTACGAGCTCACCCGCCGCGACGTGCGCTGGCAGTGGTACGAAACCAAGCGCGGCTGGAGCTACGAGGCGATCTACAAGGACGTGCCCATCGGCTCGGGCGAGGTGGCGGCCGCGGCCGAGCGCCCGGCGACGCTCGCCCTCCCGC
>DATJAC010000133.1:0-5638 GCA_035516655.1 Alphaproteobacteria bacterium
AGATGCAAAATCGACGCGGAGCAAGCTAACCCAGATCACCGAGGCTCAACCGCAATTGCCTGAGTATGCCATGAAGGGTCCCTGTCTTCAGCTCGCGTCGAGGGTCAGGGATGACCGACTTCTCGCTGCCGAAATAGAGCAAGACATGGGAGCCCTTGCCGCGCTTCGCTTCTATGCGTACAGGCACACCCCTTTTGCGGCCGACCTTCATCAGCGAGCGGATCAGGTCGCTTCCCCGCATTATTCAAATATCGGACAAATTTGTCCGAGAGTCAAGGATACCGCATCGAGCGGCATCACCTTTCGACGACCAGGGCGGCGGCCCGAACCGGCGCGCCTCGAGCTGCTATGATAGGTACCGATGAACCGTCTTGCGGCAAGGGGAGGGGCAATGCGCGACTATCTCGGATGGCGGAAGGTCTTCGGCGTCGCGACCCCGTCGATCAATACCTGCGTGCAGCCGGAGTACGACGCGATGCGGCCGCCGGGGGTCACCAACCACATCGCGCGCATGTACACGCCCGATCTGCGGGTCGCCTCGAACGAGGACTTCGTCAAGGGCATCGAGGCGCTCTTCGCGAGCCTCGACAACGCGATCGATCAAGTGATGACCTGCCGCCCCGATCACCTGGTGCTGGGGATCTCCGCCCTTTCGGTGTGGGGCGGGAGCGACGCATCCGCGCAGGCGCTCAAGGCCCGGATGATCGCACGCGCAGGCGGAGGCATCGGCGTGTCGCTCGCCTCCGACGCCCTCATCGAGGCCTTGCGCGCGCACGGCATCAAGCGGCGGATCGCGGTCGTCGAGCCCTATTTCCCGGTGATCCAGCCCAAGATCGAGGCCTTCTTCGCCGAGTTCGGCTACGAGGTCGTGCGCTTCAACCACATGCAGGGGCCGCAGTTCACCGAATACGCACGCTTGGGTGCGCGCGAGATGATCGCGGCCTTGCGCAAGATCGACGGCGCAGAGGTGGAAGCGCTCGTGCAGTTCGGCGCCAATCTGCCGATGGCGCGCATCGCGGACGAGGCGGAGCGCTGGCTCGACAAGCCGGTCATCGCGGTCAATGTGGCGAGCTATTGGCACGCGCTGCGCCACAACGGCATCGCCGACAAGGTGATGGGCTATACTCGGCTGCTGTCGGAGTTCTAGAGTCCACGCGGGGGCACGTCCCGAGGCTTTGGCGGGTGCCAAACGGATGGCGAGACTCCGGCGTGGACGAGGGGGAAGGCATGCTCGCGGACTGGGTCTACGACAATCCCACCTGGCTCGTCGGCAGCGTGATCGTGGCCGGCGCGGTCCTCGTCTCCTGCGCCGGACTTTACCTCTTCCATCGCTGCGTGGACATGGAGCTGCGCCGCGGGCACAACGACATCGCCGGCTTCCTGATCGCGATTGTCGGCATCATCTATGCGGTGCTGCTCGCCTTCATCGCGGTCACGGCGTGGGAGAGCTACTCCAAGGCCGGCGATGCGGTCGAAGACGAGGCCAACGCCGTCGGGAACATGTTTTTCGATACCGCGGGCGTGCCGGATGCGACAGCACTCAGCTATCGCCGGCTGCTGAACGACTACGTACACGTCGTCATCGACGAGGAGTGGCCCGCACAGCACTCCGGACACACCGGCAGACCGACCTTTCAGAAAGGCTGGATCCTCATCGGCGACCTCAACGTCGAGGTGGCCCACTTCGAGCCCAAGACCGAGGGCGAGTCGAACATGCACCGCGAGCTGCTGCAGGACCTCAACCTTCTCTTCAGCGCGCGCCGCACGAGACAGCTTGCGGCCGAGGGCCATATCCCCGAGGTCATATGGTGGATCATCTTCTTCGGCGGCGTCCTCACGGTCGCCTTCACCTATCTCTTCGGGTCGCCGAGCCTCAAGATGCACATGACGATGACCGCGAGCGTGGCTATGTCGCTCGCCCTCGTCATCGTGCTCATCGTGGCTTTCGACTATCCCTTCCGCGGCCAGGTCACCATCACGAGCGAGCCCTATCGGGCGGTGCAGGATATGATGGCGAATTATAGCTTCCGGTCGAAATAGCCCGGGTGGCGTCGGGCGGCCGCTCAGAGCTCGAAGTAATTCACCAGCACGGCCACGAGGCGATCGACGAGCTTCTCGAGGTTCTCGCCGGGGGCGTAGTCGTAGCGCTCTCTCCGCAGCTCCTTGTCATGGTAGGGAAATGCCTTGAGCGCAATGCGCCCCTTGCGGATTTGGAACGTCACGCGGTAGGGCCGGCGGAGCGCCTTGGAGGCCACGATCTCGCCCACGACACTCCGCTGCTTGATATCGAAATAGCCGAGGCGATGGCTCACCCCTGCCTCGTCGCCGAATTTCTCCTTGGCCGCGGTGTTGAGGCCGGTGAGCACAGTCCACAGGTCGGCGAAGGTCTTCTCGGCATCGCTGAGAAGCTCCTGCTCGGTGACAGGCAGCTGCGATTTCTCGGTGCGCATCGTCGCGAGCTTGGCCTTGAAGGCGTCGGCGATGGCCTTGGGATCAATCGGCACTTCCAGCACTCCTTGCCTCGCCGATATCACCGGGAGTTTCCCGATGACGGGCGCGCGGGCATCAGCATGCACTTTCTTCAAATCGCCAGCAAGGCGGAGCCGGCTCGGGGGCTCTCGCGCCGACGGGAACCGTGACGGCTGGCTTCGGCGGCGCTCCCAGGCGGCGGGACTTCGCGGCGCCCGTTGCTCTCGCCAAGCGGGGAATGGTGGGCGCGGCAAGGATTGAACTTGCGACCCCTACGATGTCAACGTAGTGCTCTCCCGCTGAGCTACGCGCCCGTCCGGCCAGGATCGCCTCGCCGGAAAACGTCCTATATCGCCGGGGGCGGTACTTTGCAAGCCTGCACTCCGGCACGCGCCATCCTGCCCCGCCTCGCCCCGCGGCCGTGACAGGCGCGCGTGAATAGGCTAGTAAATTTGGGAGCCAGATGAGGAGACCATGGACAGCGTCACCATGGACATGTTGGTAGCCCCGGCCGCGGGCCTCGGTGCCGTATGGGATCTGTCGGCGCCGCGCCTGCAGACCATGCCCGTCGTCTTCGCCTCGCCCCACAGCGGCAGCGACTACCCGCGCGCCTTCGTAGCCCAAGCGCGCCTCGATCCGGTCGCGTTGCGCAAATCCGAGGACTCCTTCGTCGACGAGCTCTTCGCCGGCGTGGTGTTGGAGGGGGCCCCCCTCCTCAAGGCGCTCTTCCCGCGCGCCTATCTCGATCCCAACCGCGAGCCCTTCGAGCTCGATCCCGCCATGTTCGCGGACCCGCTCCCCGACTACGCCAATACCCGCTCCCCGAGGGTGGCCGGCGGGCTCGGCACCATCGCGCGCGTCGTCGCCAACGGCGAGGAGATCTACCGCGGGAAGCTCCGCTTCGCCGACGCCCTCGAGCGGGTCAACCGGCTCTACCGGCCCTATCACGAAGCGCTCCGCCACCTCCTGGCTGCGACGGGGAGCCGCTTCGGCCGCGCCGTGCTGATCGATTGCCACTCCATGCCGTCGATCGGCGGGCCCATGGACGAGGACGCCGGCCGGCGCCGCTTCGACATGGTCCTCGGCGACTGCCACGGCACCTCCTGTGCCGCGGCCTTGACCGCGCTCGTCGAGCGCTTCCTCGTCGGCTGCGGCTATCAGGTCGTGCGCAACAATCCCTACGCGGGCGGCTTCACCACCCGCCACTACGGCACGCCCGGCGAGCGCGTGCATGCGCTGCAGATCGAGATCAACCGCGCCATCTACATGGACGAGGCCGCGATCGAGCGCGGCCCGGCCCTCGAGAAGGTCGCAGCACATATGACGGCCCTCGCGGCACATTTGCGCGAGTGCCTGCCGGCCCTCCGCCTCGACAATTGAGGGCGGCGGGGTGAGCACCTCCCAGCCGCTTGCCGAGCCGCGGCCCGCCCTTCTGGTGCGCGCGGTGCGCGACGAGGACATGAGGGCGGTCGAACGCATCTACGGCCACCACGTGCGCCATGGGCTCGCCTCCTTCGAGGAGGTCGCCCCCGGCATGGGCGAGCTCATGCGGCGGCGCGCGGAGGTGGTCGGGCGCGGGTTCCCCTACCTCGTGGCCGAGCGCGACGGCCGCATCCTGGGCTTCGCCTACGCCGGGCCCTATCGCCCGCGTCCGGGCTACCGCCATACGGTCGAGGACTCGGTCTATGTCGACGAGACGGCCCTGCGCCAGGGGATCGGCCGCACCCTGCTCGCGGCCATCATCGAGCGCTGCACCGCGCTCGGCTACCGCCAGATGGTGGCGGTCATCGGCGACTCCGGCAACCGGAGCTCGATCGGCGCCCACAAAGCCCTCGGCTTCCGCGAGGCGGGACGGCTGGTCGCGGTCGGCTACAAGCTCGGGCGCTGGGTCGACATCGTCATCATGCAGCGCCCCTTGGGGCCGGGGGATGCGACCCCGCCCGAGCGGCCGTGAGCGGCGGCACTGACGACAAGCAAAAAAAGGGGCCGCGCCTAAGCGCGGCCCAAGTGTAGGGAGGAAACGCCCAATAAGGGCATGCGACGCGCCCTGCCAAGGCGGCAGAGCGCCATGCCGCAATGCACAATAAATCAGATAAATACGACGATGACAAACAAAAATATAACCAATTGATTCGACTTATTTTTCTACACAAAAGGCTCGTTTTTGAGCTGCGCCGCAGCCGTGCTTGCCGCATCGCACCATGGCCGGCGACGGGCCTGGCCGAGCCCGGTCCGGACCCGGCTCAGCTGAGCGCGCGCACCGCCTCTTCGTGGATGAGGGCCATGATGCGGCGCTTGATGGCGATGAAGCGCTCGGAGGTGAGCACCTCGACCGAGCGCGGCCGGGGAATGCCGATGTCGACCTCCTCCTTGATGCGCCCCGGGCGTGCCGTCATCACATAGACCCGGTCGCCGAGCAGGATGGCCTCGTCGATGTCGTGGGTAATGAAGAGCACGGTCTTGTGGGCATGCTCCCAGATCTTGAGGAGGAGCTCCTGCATGAGCGAGCGGGTCTGGCTGTCGAGGGCGCCAAAGGGCTCGTCCATGAGCAGGATCGCCGGATCGTTGGCGAGGGCCCGGGCAAGGGCCACGCGCTGCATCATCCCGCCCGAGAGCTCCTTGGGATAGGCGCGCTCGAAGCCCTCGAGGCCGACCTCGGAAATGTAGCGCTGCGCGATGCGCCTGCGCTCCTCCGGCGCCACGCCGCCGATCTTGAGGCCGAACTCGACGTTCTCGGCGACCCGCAGCCAGGGGAAGAGCGTGTAGGACTGGAACACCATGCCGCGGTCCTTGCCGGGCCTGGTGACGGCGACGCCGCCGAGACGGATCGATCCCTCGCTCGGCGCGATGAGGCCGGCGACGAGACGCAAGAGGCTCGTCTTGCCGCAGCCGGACGGCCCGACGATGACCGAGAACTCCTCCTCCTCGACGTCGAGCGAGATGTTCTCGAGGGCCGTGACCGGGCTGCCGCCCTTGCGCATGAAACGGAGGGCGACGTTGTCGATGCGCAGCTTGGCCATGCTCGCCCCGCCCCGCTCAGAGGTTCGTCGCCCAGGGCAGGAGCCAATTGCGCGCGAGCTTGAAGAGTTGATCGGCGATCAGGCCCAAGAGCCCGATCACCATGATGCCGAGGAAGATCTGGTCGGTGTACAGCCCGCGCATCGAGTTC
>DATJAC010000134.1:0-2700 GCA_035516655.1 Alphaproteobacteria bacterium
GGGCGAGCGGGGCATGATGAGCTGGAGGGCGCGGCGGTAGTCGGCAGCCGCCCGCGTGGCCGCGGCCGCGAGCTCGCCGTCTTCCTTGGTGACGACGAGAAGGTCGGCGAGCTCCATGATGCCGCGCTTCAGGCCCTGGAGCTCGTCCCCGCCCGCGGGCTGAAGGAGGAGGATGAACATGTCGACCATGTCGGCGACCGCCGTCTCCGACTGGCCGACCCCGACCGTCTCGACGATGACCACGTCGAAGCCCGCCGCCTCGGCGACGAGGATCGCCTCGCGCGTGCGCCGGGCGACGCCGCCCAAGGCCCCTCCCGTGGGCGAGGGCCGGATGAAGGCGGCGGGCTCGACCGCGAGCTTCTCCATGCGCGTCTTGTCGCCGAGGATCGACCCGCCGCCGCGCTTGGAGGAGGGGTCGACCGCGAGGACCGCCAGGCGGTGGCCCCGGGCGATGATGTGGAGGCCGAAGGCCTCGATGAAGGTCGATTTCCCCACTCCCGGCACGCCCGAGACGCCGAGGCGGATCGAGCGCCCCGTCGCCGGCATGAGCCGCTCGAGGAGGGCCTCGGCCATGGCGCGGTGGTCGGCGCGCGTCGATTCGACGAGCGTGATGGCGCGCGCCAGCGCCCGCCGCTCGCCCCGCAGGACCGCCGCCGCGAGGCGCTCGCTCTCATCGGGCTTGGCCGCGCGCTTCTCGCTCATGGCGCCTTCCTAGCGGAAAACTGCGGGAGCTGCCATGAGAGAACATGCTCCCGCTGCCGTGGCCGTCCCTCACCCTCCCATTGCTTCGCACTGGGCCCCTCCCTCTCCCGTAAACGGGAGAGGGGAATAAGCATCTGACCTAGCCCCTCGCCCGCTTGCGGGAGAGGGAGGGACCCATGACCGCAAGGTCATGGGAGGGTGAGGGAATGCACGCAGCCTGCGACCGCGTCAGCTGGCCGCCACGGCCCTGACCTCGTCGGGGTCCGGCAGGCCGAGCTCGGCCGCCTCCTGCTGGCGCCGCCACATCGCGGCGTAGACGGCGTTGCGGGCGAGGAGCTCGGCGTGGCGGCCGCGCTCGACGATGCGGCCCTCCTCGAGCACCAGGATCTCGTCGGCCTCGATCACGGTCGAGAGGCGGTGGGCGATGACGAGCGTGGTGTGGTCGGTCGAGACCTCGCGCAAGGAAGCCTGGATCTCCTGCTCGGTCTTGGAATCGAGCGCCGAGGTCGCCTCGTCGAAGAGCAGGATGAGCGGGCGCTTCAGGATCGTGCGCGCGATCGCGACCCGCTGCTTCTCCCCGCCCGAGAGCTTGAGCCCGCGCTCGCCGACCATGCTCTTGTAGCCGTCGGGCAGGCTTTTGATGAAGTCGTGGATGCGCGCGAGCCGGGCCGCCTCCTCGATCTCCTCGCGGCTCGCCCCCGGGCGGCCGTAGGCGATGTTGTAGTAGATGGTGTCGTTGAAGAGGACGGTATCCTGCGGCACGATGCCGATGGCGGCGCGCAGGCTCGCCTGGGTGAGTTTCTTCACGTCCTGGCCGTCGACGAGGAGCCGTCCCCCGCTCGCCTCGTAGAAGCGGAAGAGGAGGCGCGAGATGGTCGACTTGCCCGCCCCGCTCGGCCCCACGATGGCGACGGTCTTCCCCGGCGGGACGGTGAAGGAGACGTCCTTGAGGATGGGCCGGCGCGCATCGTAGCCGAAGAAGACGTGGTCGAAGACGACCTCCCCGCCCCGCGGCTCGAGCGGCCTCGCGTCGGGCGCATCCTTGATCTCGGCCTCGACCTTGAAGAGCTGGAACATCTGCTCCATGTCGATGAGCGACTGGCGCATCTCGCGGTAGACGAAGCCCAAGAAGTTGAGCGGGATGTAGAGCTGGATGAGATAGGTGTTGACCAGCACGAAGTCGCCGATGGTCATGCTCCCGGCGACGACGCCCGAGCCCGCCATCACCATGATGACGGTCAAGCCCACCGCGATGATCGTCGCCTGGCCCACGTTGAGGAGGGAGAGCGTCACCTTGCTCCTGATCGAGGCGCGCTCGTAGCGCGCGAGGGACTGCTCGTAGCGGCCGGCCTCGTGCGCCTCGTTGCCGAAATACTTGACCGTCTCGTAGTTGAGCAGGCTGTCGATCGCCTTGGTGTTCGCCTCCTGGTCGCTCTCGTTCATCTGGCGGCGGTATTTCGTGCGCCATTCCGTGACGGTGAGGGTGAAGGCGATGTAGCCCGCGATGGTGACGAAGGTGACGAGGGCGAACCAGAAATTGAAGAGCGCCCACAGCACGCCGCAGACGAGGCTGATCTCGACGAGCGTCGGCAGGATGTTGAAGAGCATGAAGCTCAAGGCGAACTCGATGCCGGCGGTCCCGCGCTCGATCGCGCGCACCATCCCGCCGGTGCGGCGCTCGAGGTGGAAGCGCAGCGAGAGGCGGTGGAGATGCACGAAGGTGCGCAACGCGACCTGGCGGATGGCGCGGGCCGCCACCTTGGCGAAGATCGCGTCCCGGAGCTCGCCGAAGACGAGCGCCATCACGCGCGCCAAGCCGTAGGCGAGGATGATCGCGAGCGGCACGCCCGCCGCCGCCGTCGCCGCCGCCGTGACGTGCCCGCCCGCTCCTTGGGAGAGGCTGTCGACCGCGCGCTTGTAGAGCATGGGAACGTAGACGCTGCAGAGCTTGGCGGCCAAGAGGAAGAGAAGGGCCGTCACCACTCGCGCCTTGAGCTC
>DATJAC010000135.1:0-10855 GCA_035516655.1 Alphaproteobacteria bacterium
CCTGCGCGTGCGCCCCTTCCGCGACCCGCACCACTCGGCGAGCCTGCCGGCCCTCGTGGGCGGCGGCGTGCGCGCGCGGCCGGGCGAGGTCTCGCTCGCGCACATGGGCGTGCTCTTCCTCGACGAGCTGCCCGAGTTCGCGCGCCAGACCCTCGAGGCGTTGCGCCAGCCGATCGAGACGGGGCGCGTCACCATCGCGCGCGCCAACCACCACGTCACCTATCCCGCGCGCTTCCAGCTCGTGGCGGCGATGAACCCCTGCCGCTGCGGACACCTTGATGACCCGGCCCTCGCCTGCGGGCGCGCCCCCAAATGCGCCCTCGAGTACCAGTCGCGCATCTCGGGTCCGCTCTTCGACCGCATCGACCTGCACGTCGACGTGCCGGCCGTGAGTCCGGCGGACTTGAGCCTGCCGCCGCCGGCGGAAGGTTCCGCACAAGTGGCGGCCCGGGTGGCGGCCTGCCGCGAGCGCCAGCGCCGCCGCTATGCGGGCTTGGCCAAGGTCTCTCAGCCCATCCGCAGCAACGCCGAGGCCGACGGCCGGCTCCTCGAGGAGGTGGCCGCCCCCGATGCCGAGGGGAAGAAGCTCCTCAACCAGGCGACCGAGCGCATGAAGCTCTCCGCGCGCGGCTATCACCGGGTCCTGCGCGTGGCGCGCACCTTGGCCGACCTCGAGGGGGCCGCGGGCGTGCGCCGTCTCCACGTCGCGGAAGCGCTCAGCTATCGACGGATCGCCCTCGGGCGGTGATACTGGGCGTCAAGATGAGCCAGGCGGCGGACAATCAGAGCATCGTCCCGGATGAGCGGTCCATCGTCGCGGAGCTCGACCGCTTCGCGAACCGGCCCGAGGTCTTGGCCGCTCTGCGGCGCGCGCAGGCCGATGCGGTGATGAAACTGCGGCGCAATCCCGAACTTACCGCGACCTTCATTTCATTGGACCCCGCGGGCCTTGGCAACGCTGCGCCCGCTGCGATCGGCAGCATCAGGGTCGCCGTGACTCGCGGTGCCGACGGCCTCGGCGTCGAGCGGCATGGCAATAGCACGCAGTATCTCTTTGCCCTCGACGGGCCTGTGGAAACGCACGTCCAGACCGCGGACGGCTGGCGCGTGGATCGTTATGGGCGGGGCGGCCCGGCCGTGCTCGAGGATCGCTGGCACGTGGTGCCGCCGGGCGTGTGGCACAAATCCATTGCCCCCGGAAGACGGCATTGGTGCGTCGTCGCATTTCATTCCGCAAAAGACGTGAGCGACGAGTATCAATGACGACGTCGCGCGCCGCGCGAGGTGCTGGCTTCGCGGCGGCGCGGATCACGCAACCCTTGCGCGACACCATCCGCGAGCGCGCACCTGCCGTCGCCGCCGGCTAGAGCGCGGTCCGATCAAGTGGAATCAATCCACATCGTCGTTCCCGCGAAAGCGGGAACCCAGGACCAGGTGACGGGCCGTTGGCCCTGGACCCCGGCTTTCGCCGGGGTGACGAAAGAGATGTTCTACTTGATCGGATTCAGCTCTAATTGACCACGCCCGAGACGCAGCACTGGGCGGAATTTGGCTCGGGGACGCCGCCCTTGAGCCAGCAGTGCGGGTTCGGGCCCTGGACTCCCGCCTGGACGAAAGTGAAGGCGCGGCACGCGCCATCGGCGAGGCAGGCGTCGCGGCACATCTCCGGGGTCCCATTGGGAAGGATGAGACGGCGCATGTCCATTCCCCGGCGGTTGGTGCCGTATTCGAGCGTCGCCGTCCGCGGCTGACCCGGGGGCGCCTGACTCGGCTGCGCCTGAGCCGGCGGCGCCGCGGCAACGCCGCTGTTCGCGCAAGTGAGGGAGGCGATGCGGGAGCAGCGCATGTTATCGCAGACCTGGCCCGTGGAGATGACGCGGGTCGGCGGGGCATTCGGCCGCGTCACGAAGTCGGTGGCCATGGCAAAGCCCTGCGACTGACAAAAGGCATCGGCGGCGGGCTTGCCGCACTCCCGCGCCCAGCCGCGGCAGAAGTCGAGCGCCACCCCCTGCACCGTCGGATTGTCGAAATGCCGGGTTGCCGGCGTGTCGGCGCCGGCTGCTGCGCGAGGTGCGACGGCCGGAGGTTCCAGCGCCGCCACCTTCGGCTTGCTCGGTTTCGCGGGCGGCAGGGTCGGCGTGGGTTCCTCGATATCGGGCGCCGGTGCGGCTTCCGTCGAAGCCGCGGGCGGTGCGACCGCCGCGGGTGGTGCGACCGCCACGGGCGGTGCGACCGCCACGGGCGGTGCGACCGCCGCGGGCGGTGCGACCGCGGCAACCGCCGTGGGCGGCGTGGCCGCTGCAGGCGGTGTAGTCGCCGCAGGCGAAGCGGCCGTGGCGGGCGGCGCGGTCGCTGCGGGGGACGGCGCGGATACGACTGGCGCCGCGGGCGCGGGTTCGGCCGTTGCGGGTGGCATCGGGGTGGATTTGGCGCTCGCGTCCGTCGCGGCTGTCTTCGGCGCCGGCGCCTCGCTTTGCACGGCGACGGCAGGGCTCGACTGAGCCGGCGCCCGCAGCTTCTTCGCGTAGAACGACCACCCCGCGGCAGCCGCCGCCGAGACCAGCAACAAGAGCGCCGCCGCCACGAGCCATGCGGGCGTCCGGCGGCGCGCAGGCCGAGCGGCCTCCGGCGCTGGCGCCTCCGGTACCGGTACCGCGGCTGCTGCGCCCGCCCCGACGATGATCGGCTCGGGCGGGGGGACTTGCAGGAGCGCCTTGACGACATCGGTCAGCCGGCGGAGATGGCTCTCGAGCGGCGGGGTCAAGGCGTCGAGCCAATGCACGGTGCCGATGAAATATTCGAGCGAACGGGTCGGTGCGATCTCCTCGATGCGCAGCGGGATGACGGGGATGCCCTTGCTCACCGCCCGCTCGACCTCGCGCCGGATCTGCGGCGAGTCATTGGCGCTCGCCGAGAACACCAGGAGCATCGCCCGGCAATGGCTGATGGCCTCGATGATGGCCTCGCCCCATTCGAGGCCGGGCGTGATGTCGCGCGGCGCGATCCAGCAGCGCACCCCCGCCGCCTCGAGCGTGGCGCAGGCGGCGTCCGCGGTCGGCTTGTCCTGGCTCGAATAGCTGATGAAGAGGTCGTGGGCCATGGCCCGGAAGCCCGCCTGTTTCGCTGCGACCGGCCAGCGCCGGAGCGTCGGTTGAAGCACCTCAATATGCGCAGCATAGCAACAAGCGGCCGCCGGTAAAAGGCAGGGCGGCGCTGCTTAGCGGGCCATTTTGAAAATCTCAGTCGTCATCGTGGGGCTTCGGTGCGGGCCTGATTGAAGCGACCGCCATCCCGACCAGCAAAATCGCCAGCGCAAATGAGATCGGCCCGGTGACGAAAAATCCCCACAAACCGCAAAGGTTGCTCGCCTTCGGGCCGTAACAGGCCTGCTCGATCCCGAAGAACAAACCGAAGAAACCCGCGATGGCGCCGCAAACGATTATCGCCAAGACATATCCGATCGCCGGCACGCGACGCTCCGGTTCAACGCGATTGCGGTGGCGACCGTAAAGAATGAAGGCGCCCACGATTGCGGCTATGGGCGAGATGAGCCCGAGAAGCATGAGCACTGGAAAGAGCCTGTCCATCGTCGCGCCCATCGGGTTCACCTCCTGCAAGCGCGCTTCCCCGGACAAACAGGGCGAAGACCGTCCCGGCGCCAAGGGCGGCATGAGGCTGTTGCGCCGCCTCCTTGTCGAGGCGGGGCTCGAGCCGGCTAGTCGAGCGGCTTGATCATGCGCCCGAGGTTCTTGCCGCCGAAGAGGTGGACGTGGAGGTGCGGCACCTCCTGGTTGGCGTCCGGGCCGTTATTGGCGAGGAAGCGGTAGCCGCTCTCGGCCACGCCGGCCTCGCGCGCGAGGCGCGCGACGGCACGGAAGAGGGCGGCGATCTCGGCGTCGGACGCCTTCGCCGAGAAATCGTCGAGGTCGACGTAGCGCCCCTTGGGGATGACCAGGATATGCACCGGCGTCTGCGGCCGGATGTCGTGGAAGGCGAGCACGTGCGCGTCCTCGTAGACCTTCTTGCAGGGGATTTCGCCGCGCAGGATGCGGGCGAAGACGTTGTTGTCGTCGTATGCCATGGGCGCCCGCCGCCGTCAGCCCTTGGCCGCGCGCGAGCTCTTCTCCTCGATGCCCGAGGTGCCCTCGCGCCGCGCCAGCTCGGCGTAGATGTCGTCGGGCTTGAGCCCCATCGCCGACCACAGCACGAGCAGATGATAGAGCAGGTCCGCACTCTCGCCCACGAGCTCGGCGCGCTTGCCCCCGACCGCGGCGATCGCCGCCTCGACCGCCTCCTCGCCGACCTTCTGGGCGATCTTCGGGATGCCGCGGTGGAAAAGATGGGCGGTGCGCGAGACCGAAGGGTCCGCCCCCTTGCGGCTCTCGATGATGGCGAAGAGGCGCGCCAGGATGGCGTCGTCGCCGCTCGTGCTCATGGCCACCTCCTGCGGGCGCCTCCTTGGGCCCAGGCACCCGGGTCTTTTTCTCCCTAGCAGATTTTACCCCGCGGGTCACGCGGATGCCGCAGTTGGCGGGCCGGTTTGGCCCGCTCCTCATCCTTCGAGACGCGTCGCAAGCGCGACGCTTCTCAGAGGCTGGCCGGAAATGAACGCGCTATCTTCGATGCATTACGTGCCACATGTCGTCATTCCCGCGAAAGCGGGAATCCATCGTCGGCCTTGAGTCGAGCTTCGGACATGGACCCCGGCTTTCGCCGGGGTGACGAATACAGGATTGAAACTGAACGGATCATTTTGAGTCAAACTCTCAGGACGAGGACTCGGTACTTAGGGTTTCACCCCGGCGTACGCCGGGGAGCCGCCGCAGGCGGCGTCTCGAAGGACGCCATCGCGCGCACGGCGATGCCGTGGCCGGCTAAGTGCGCCTTGGCCTGGCCGAGGGTGTATTCGCCGAAATGGAAGATGGAGGCGGCGAGAAGGGCCGAGGCGTGTCCTTCCTTCACCCCTGCCACCAAATGGTCGAGGCTGCCGACCCCGCCCGAGGCGATCACCGGCACGCTCACCCCATCGGCGACCGCGCGCGTGAGCTCGAGGTCGAAGCCCCGGCGCGTGCCGTCGCGGTCCATCGAGGTGAGCAGGATCTCGCCCGCACCGTACTCGACCATGCGCTGGGCCCACGCGAGCGCATCGAGGCCGGTCTGCTGCCGCCCGCCGTGGGTGAAGACCTCGAAGTGGCCCCCGCTCGCCCGCTTGGCATCGATCGCCACCACGATGCACTGGCTGCCGAATTTTTCGGCCGCCTCGCGCACGAGCTCGGGCCGCTCGACGGCGGCGGTGTTGATCGAGGCCTTGTCGGCCCCGGCGCGGAGGAGCTTGTGGATGTCCTCGACACTGCGCACCCCTCCCCCCACGGTAAGCGGCATGAAGCATTGCTCGGCGGTCGCCCGCACCACGTCGAAGAGGAGCTCGCGCCGCTCGTGGCTCGCCGTGATGTCGAGAAAGCAGAGCTCGTCGGCACCCGCGCGGTCGTAGAGGCGCGCCTGCTCGACCGGATCGCCGGCGTCGCGCAAATCGACGAAGTTGACGCCCTTGACGGTGCGGCCGGCCTTCACGTCGAGGCAGGGAATGTGGCGGACCTTGAGCATCCCCCGGCCCTCAGGCAGCGAGAAGACGCAAGGCCGCTTCGAGCTCGAGGCGGCCGTCATAGAGGGCGCGGCCGGCGATGACCCCGGCGATGCCCTCTTGCTCATGGGCCTTGAGTGCTGCGAGATCGGCGAGCGAGGCCACCCCGCCCGAGGCGATCACCGGGGTCGAGAGGACCCGTGCCAGCGCTGCCGTCGCCTCGACGTTGAGGCCGGCGAGGGTGCCATCGCGCTCGATGTCGGTAAAGACGATGGCGGCGACCCCGGCGTCCTCGAAGGCTAGGGCCAGCTCCTCGACCGTCACCTCCGAGGTCTTGACCCAGCCCTCGCTCGCGGCCTTGCCGCCGCGCGCGTCGATGGCGACGGCGATCCGGCCGGGAAACCTCTTGCATGCCGCGCGCACGAGGGCGGGATCGCGGAGCGCTGCCGTACCCAGGATGACCCGGGCCACGCCTGCCTCGAGCCAGCCCGCGATCGTGGCCAAGTCGCGGATGCCGCCGCCGAGCTGAAGCGGCAGTGCGACTGCAGCGAGGATAGAAGCGACTGCCGAGCGGTTGCGCGGCCGGCCGGCGATGGCTCCGTCGAGGTCGACGACGTGGAGCCAGCTGCAGCCGGCAGCCTCGAAGGCGCGCGCCTGCGCCGCGGGATCGGCGTTATAGAGGGTGGCGTCCTCCATGCGCCCGCGCAGGAGCCGCACGCAGGCGCCGTCCTTGAGGTCGATGGCGGGGAAGAGGATCACCGGCGCACCCCTCGGCCTCACGGCCGCCAGGCGAGGAAATTGGCGATGAGGCGCAAGCCCGCCTGCTGGCTCTTGTCCGGGTGGAATTGCGTGCCGACCATGTTGTCCCGCCCGACCGCGGCCGGCAGCAGGCCGCCGTAGTCGACGCTCGCGAGCACATGGGAGGAGTCGCGGCAGCGCATGGCGTAGCTGTGCACGAAATAGACGTCGGTGCCGCTCGCCAAGCCTGCAAGGACGGGGTGAGGATTGCCGCCGAGCACGAGGTCGTTCCAGCCCATGTGGGGGATCTTGAGCGCGGGGTCACTGGGCTCGAGCGGCACCACCTCGCCCGGCACCCAGCCGAAGCCCTCGTGGCTGCCATGCTCGAGCCCGCGGCTCGCCATGAGCTGCATGCCGACGCAGATGCCGAGGAAGGGCCGGCCCTTCCGCACCACCGCTTCCTCGAGGGCGGCGCGCAGTCCCGGCACCCGGGCGACCCCTGCCGCACATTCCGCGAAGGCGCCCTGGCCGGGCAGCACGATACGCTCGGCCGCGAGCACGGCCTCGGCATCCGCGACCACGCGCACCTCCGGCCTAGGGGAAAGCGACGCCGCCGCGCGCTCGACCGCCTTGGCGGCCGAGCGCAGATTGCCGGAGCCGTAATCGATGACGACGACGCTCATGGCGCCTTCCGCTCCTTCGTCTCCTTGCTTCGATCGGATGCGCGCGTGGTGCGGCGCGCTAAAGCCGGCCCTTGGTCGAGGGCACCGCCTTCTTCTGGCGCGGGTCGATCGTGACCGCCTCGCGCAAGGCGCGCGCCAGTCCCTTGAAGCAGGATTCGATGATATGGTGGCTGTTGTCGCCGTAGAGAGTCTCGATATGGAGCGTGATCCCGGCGTGCTGGGCAAAGGCCTGGAACCATTCCTTGAAGAGCTCGGTGTCGAAATCGCCGAGCTTGTGGCGCGTGAAGGCGACCTTCCAAATGAGATAGGGCCGGTTGGAGGCGTCGAGGGCCACGCGGGTCAGAGTCTCGTCCATGGGGATGAGCGCCTGGCCGTAGCGCGCGATGCCCTTGCGCTCGCCGAGCGCTTTGGCCACGGCCTGGCCGAGCACGATGGCGCTGTCCTCGGTCGTGTGGTGGTGGTCGATATGGAGATCGCCCTTGGCCTTGAGCTTCAAGTCGATCAGGCTGTGGCGGGAGAGCTGCTCGAGCATATGGTCGAGGAAGCCGATCCCGGTCGCGACCTCGTAGCGGCCGCTGCCGTCGAGATCGACGGTGGCGGTGATCTCGGTCTCGCGCGTCTTGCGCTTGATGCTCGCCTGGCGCATGGCCTCGTCCCCGGAGAATGGCGCCCCTTTTAGCAGGAAGCCGTGCTGCTTGCCAGTCCGCGCCGCGCGCGGAAGGTTTGACGGGATCCCGCCGGATCGGCTAAGGCAGACGGGCACGAGAGGGGAGCACAGGCATGGCGGAGCGCCGATTCGCAGCCGGAGACGTGATCTATCGCATGGGCGACCGGAGCGATTTCGCCTATGTCATCAAATCGGGCAGGGTCGAGATCCTGAAAAGCGAGGACGGCAAGGAGCGCCAGGTCACCGTGCTCGGTGCCGGCGACATCTTCGGCGAGATGGGCGTCATCCTCGACCAGCGCCGCTCGGTCACAGCTAGAGCCCTCGAGCGGGTCGAGCTCCGCGCCATCAGCCGCATCGGCTTCCTGAGTGCGGTCAACCGCCAGTCCGAGCTGGCGCGGCCGGTGCTCAAGACCCTGCTCTCCCGCCTCCATGCCGAGGAGGACGCCCCGGCTGGTGCCGCCCCGCGCGACACGACCGGCCCGGCCGGGACGGACGAGGAGGATGCCGCCGCACCGGTCGGCCAAGGAGCCAAGCTCCGCCTTCTGCCGCACGGCGAATATCTCGAGCGGCTGATGCGGGCGGACGGGCTCGAGCTCAACTCGCTCCCCTTCCGGGTCGGGCGCAACGCGGTCAAGGGCGAGCCGCCGCCGACCGAGGACAACGACCTGAGCTTCGAGGACTTCAAGCCCTTCAACCTCTCGCGCCGGCATTTCGTCATCGAGGCGAGCCGCCGCGGCCTCGTCGTGCGCGACTGCGGCAGCCGGCTCGGTACCGTGGTGAACGGAGTGCGCATCGGCGGCAAGGACGTGGTCGGCGACAACATCGCCGCCCTCCAGCCGGGCGACAACGAGATCATCGCCGGCACCGAGCAGTCGCCCTACCGCTTCACCCTCCAGATCACCGGCCCCTAGGGCAACCCCGCCGGCGGCGCCGGCGGCCCCCCGGCGGCGCCGGCCCTTGATTGCGGCCGCCTCCTTCCCCAAATAGACACGGCGCCAAAGCGATCGGGATCGTCCGCCGGCGCCTCCCGCGACATCCCGGCATCCCCCAGCTTCGATCGAGGACCCATGGCCGAGGACGCGAAGAGCCAATGGCACGGCACCACCATTCTTTGCCTGCGCAAGGGCGGGAGGGTGGTCGTGGCCGGCGACGGGCAGGTGACCTTCGGGCAGACCGTGCTCAAGGCCAACGCCCGCAAGGTGCGCCGCCTGGGCGACGGCTCGGTGATCGGCGGCTTCGCCGGCGCCACGGCGGACGCCTTCACGCTCTTCGAGCGGCTCGAGGCCAAGCTCGAGAAGCACCCCAACCAGCTCACCCGCGCCTGCGTCGAGCTCGCCAAGGACTGGCGCACGGACCGCTATCTGCGCCGGCTCGAGGCCATGATGGCGGTGGCGGACGCGAGGTCCTCGCTCATCCTCTCGGGCAACGGCGACGTGCTCGAGCCCGAGGACGGCCTGATCGGCATCGGCTCGGGCGGGCCCTATGCGCTCGCCGCCGCGCGCGCCCTCATCGACCGCGACGGCATGGACGCCGAGGCGATCGCCCGTCGTGCCATGGAGATCGCCGCCGGCATCTGCATCTACACCAACGCGAACATCGTCATCGAGGCGCTATGAACCGGCCCCTTCCGGCAAACCAAAGTGCGAGTCTGACCCCGCGCGAGATCGTCTCCGAGCTCGACCGCTACATCGTCGGCCAGAACGACGCGAAGCGCGCGGTCGCGGTCGCCTTGCGCAACCGCTGGCGGCGCCAGCAGATCCCCGACGATCTGCGCGAGGAGGTGCTGCCCAAGAACATCCTGATGATCGGCCCCACCGGATGCGGGAAGACCGAGATCGCGCGCCGGCTCGCGCGCTTGGCCCAGGCACCCTTCCTCAAGGTCGAGGCGACCAAGTTCACCGAGATCGGCTACGTCGGTCGCGACGTCGAATCGATCATGCGCGACCTCGTCGAGGTCGCCATCGCCCAGACGCGCGAGCGCACGCGCAAGGAAGTGGCGGCGCGCGCCGAGCTCAGTGCCGAGGAGCGCGTGATCGACGTGCTCGTCGGCCCCAACGCGGGCCAGGACACGCGCCAGAAGTTCCGCAAGATGCTGCGCGAAGGCCAGCTCGACGACAAGGAGATCGAGATCCAGGTGCAGGGCCAAGGCCCGGGCCAGCTGCCGACCTTCGAGATTCCCGGCGTGCCGGGTGCCCAGATGGGCATGATCAATCTCAACGAGGTCCTGGGCAAGGCCTTCGGCGGGCAGACCCGGCCGCGGCGCATGTCGGTCGCCGAATCCTACGAGGTGCTGATCGCCGAGGAGAGCGACAAGCTCCTCGACCAGGAGAAGCTCGTGCGCGAGGCCATCCAGGCCGTCGAGCAGAACGGCATCGTCTTCCTCGACGAGATCGACAAGATCACCGCGCGCTCCGAGCGCTTCGGGGCCGACGTGAGCCGCGAGGGCGTGCAGCGCGACCTCCTGCCCTTGATCGAGGGCACCACGGTCGCGACCAAGCACGGGGCGGTCAAGAGCGACCATGTCCTCTTCATCGCCTCGGGGGCGTTCCATCAGGCCAAGCCGTCTGACCTCCTGCCCGAGCTCCAGGGCCGCCTGCCCATCCGGGTCGAGCTCAAAGCACTCAACCGCGAGGACTTCATCCGCATCCTGACCGAGCCGGAGAACAGCCTCATCAAGCAGTACAAGGCGCTCCTCAAGACCGAGGAAGTCACCCTCGACTTCAGCGCAGATGCGATCGCCGCGATCGCCGGCCTCGCCGCCGAGGTCAACCGCGGGGTCGAGGACATCGGGGCCAGGCGCCTGCACACGGTGATGGAGCGCCTCCTGGACGAGATCAGCTTCAGCGCCACCGACCAGCCCGGCCTCTCGGTCGCGATCGATGCCGCCTACGTCGAGAAGCACGTGGGCGAGCTCGCCAAGAACGCCGATCTCTCGAAGTTCATCCTCTAGAGCGGAGCTGTCCCTCACCCGACCGCTTCGCGGCCACCCTTTACCGCATGCGGGCTTGAGCCGCGAAGCGGATCAAGGGAAGGGGCCCGTCGCGCGAGCGACGGGAAGGGTGAGGGAACCCTCGGTCCGGGCTGGGAAGCCGCCGCGATCATTGCTAGGCTCGGGGCATGGCCCGAGCGTCGCCGCGACATCACGGACTTGCCCCTCAGCCCCTCGCGGAGGTCATCGCCGCGCAC
>DATJAC010000136.1:0-2349 GCA_035516655.1 Alphaproteobacteria bacterium
GGCAGGGCCTAGTGTCTCGCCTTCCACGTCTTCCAGTCGGCGGTGGTCGCTTCGGACATGGCGCGCGCCGCGGCGAGGAGCCAGCCCTTGCCGCGGCGCTTGCGATCGGTGCGCACGGCGGCGATGGCATCGCCGCTCCCCAGATGCAGGTTCGCCGTCTCGCGGCCCATGGCCTCGAGCAGGCGCTTCTCGTTGCGCTTTTTCGGCAGCGACGAGAGCTCGATGCGCGAGCAGTGCGGCCCCAGCCGGCGCAGCTGCCAGCGCTCGCGGAAGGCGAAGAAGGGATCTCGGCAGCGCACGGCACCCGCAAGGATGGCGTGGCAATGGAGTGCGGTCTCGGGCCGTCCCATGGCCCAGCCGAAGGCCGAGGGCAGCATCGCTTTCGCTTCGCGCGCCACCTCGGCCCCCTGCCAATCCGCAAGCGCCACGTAGCGCGGCCGGCCCAGGCTGCCCATGCCGGAAATTCGGTGGATGACGCGAAACGTGCGGATGCGATCGGGAAGTTGAGCGGCGAGCAGCTTGCGCACGAGGCCCGGCGGGCGCAGGTCGGGGCGTTTCTCCAGCTTTTGCCAAAAGCGCACCGGATCCCGCTCGGCCGAGAGGGCCGCCGCCCTCAGCGCTGCATGGCCCTCCTCGAGCACGAAGGGGCTGCCGCCGCGCTCGAGCTCCGCGTCATAGCCCTCGAGGATCGCCTTGCAGGCGGCCTTCGGCGCTATGGCGAGATGCTCCTCGCGCCGGGCGAGGAGGGCGCTCGTCGCCAGGCGCACGAGGTCGATCGTGTAGGGCATGGGGGCGGCCTCATCGACGTCATTGATGCCCCAGACCAGGCGGCCTTCGGCATCGCGCCAGGTCCCGAAGTTCTCGACATGGAGATCGCCGACCGCCAAAAGGCGCGGGGCCGAGGCGAGGTCGGCGCAGACCCGGTGCCAGACGGGGACGAAGCGGTAGAAGGTCGCGCGCATGAAGGCGAAGGCACTTTCGGCCATGAGCTTGTGCTTCAAGGCGAGGTCGCCCCGGACGACCTCGAGCTCGCCGCTCACCCAACGCTCGTAGGCGCGCGTCGCGTCGATCAGGTTCATCATGGCGCCAACTCCTCCCTCAGGCCGCCGGATTCTCGAGGCTGAACATCTCCGCCTCGTCGTCGTAGGAGAAGAGCTCGGCGTAGCGTCCCCAGCTGATCACCGCGCGGAGCGTTTCCTGAGCTTCCTCCTCGGACAAATGGTCCTCGATCTCCGTCTCGAAGCGCAAGCGCGGCGCACGATGGCCGGGACGCTCGTCGAGCACGCGGCGCACATGGGCCGCGAGCGGGATCGAGCGCATGAGGTGCTCGGCAAAGACGCGCTTGCGTGTTTGCGTGTCCGCCACGGCGAATTGCCGGCCGGCCGGTGTCAGCTTGATGTCGCCTAGCGCCAATTCGGCAAAGCCCATGAGCTGCAACGCCTCGGCGATGGGAAAAAGATCGTCGACTTCGAGCTGGAGGGCCGCCGCGATCGCCGGGAGGTCGGCCTGCCCGCTGTAAGGGGCGGCCGCCACCGTCTCCATGAGACCCGAAAGGCGGTTGATCGAGACGCGCGGCAGCTTGTCGAAAAGGCCGAGGGCGGGTGTTTTGGCAACGCCGCCAGGGGTGGTGGCCGGACGGGCCGTCATGCGGCCGTAGATGTCGTCGACGAGCTGGCGGAAGGCAGGGTCGAGCCGGTTACGCGGGTGCGCGAAGGGGACCTTGATCTCGCCGATGATTTGGCCGGGATTGGAGGTAAGGATGAGGATGCGGTCGCACATGAATACCGCCTCCTCGATGTTGTGGGTGACGAGGAGAACCGTCTTCATCGGCATGCGCTTCTCGATCCAGAGGTCGAGAAAGTCGGTGCGCAGGGTCTCGGCGGTGAGCACGTCGAGGGCCGAGAACGGCTCGTCCATGAGC
Organism: Alphaproteobacteria bacterium; assembly: GCA_035516655.1. Lineage (GTDB taxonomy): Bacteria > Pseudomonadota > Alphaproteobacteria > JACZXZ01 > JACZXZ01 > DASPPM01. The sequence continues at coordinate 1,922 of DATJAC010000136.1, forward strand.
AGGACCTTGGGCTCGACCACGAGCGCCCGGGCGAAGCCCACGCGTTGGCGCATGCCCCCCGAGAGCTCGCGCGGGTACGCGGATTCGTAGCCGTCGAGGCCGATGAGGTCGATCGCCTGCAGCGCGCGGCGGCGCGTCTCGGGCTCCGGCATGCCGCGCGCCTCGAGGCCGATCTCGGCGTTCTCGAGCACGCTGAGCCAGGGGAAGAGGGCGAAGGTCTGGAACACCATGGCGATCCCTTCGGCCGGGCCGTGCAAGGGTTTGCCTTCGTAGTCGATCTCGCCGGCACTCGGATGGATGAGACCCGCGATGATGCGGAGCAAGGTCGACTTGCCGCAGCCGGAGCGGCCGAGGAGGCCGACGATCTCGCCCTCCCGCAAGGTGAGGTCCACATCCTCGAGCACGACGAGCTCGCCGCCGGATGGCTT
>DATJAC010000137.1:0-2729 GCA_035516655.1 Alphaproteobacteria bacterium
GCGTTCGCTCCTCAGGACGAGGTAAAATCGTTCTGCCACACACAAATTTGCCTCGTCCTGAGGAGCGCCCCGAAGGGGCGCGTCTCGAAGGACCCACAAATGGGAGGCGAGCGCCATGAAAGAGATCCTGAGCGGCATCTACACTTGGTCCCGCTTCTCCGAGCCGCACGGCTACGATTTCAACGGCCACCTCCTCCTCGATGCCGGCGGCAATATTTGCATCGACCCGGTCGAGGCGAGTGCCGACGATCTGGCGGCGATCAAGCGTCTCGGCATTGCCCGCATCCTCATCACCAACCGCAATCACTCCCGCGCGAGCAAGCGCTTCCGCGAGGAGACCGGAGCCCCGGTCGCCATCCACCCGGCGGACGCAGCCCATGCCAAGAGCCAGGGGGCGGTCATCGACGCGGAGCTCGCGGTGGGCGAGAAGATCGGGCCGCTCACGGTGGTCGCCGCCAAGGGCAAGTCGCCCGGCGAGATCGCACTCCACTGGCCGGCTCGGCGGATCCTCGTCGTGGGCGACGCCTTCGTGGGCAATCCGCCCGGCAAATGCGCCCTCCTGCGCGAGCAAGTGATGGACGAGCCCGCCACGCTCCGCCGGAGCGTGGCCAAGCTCCTGGACCTCGATTTCGATACCATCCTCGTGGGCGACGGCGTCTCGATCCTCGCCGACGCGAAGACGCCGCTCAAGGAGCTGGTGGCGAGCTTCCCCGCGTGAGCGAGGACCGCCCGCTCTCTTGACGCGCTCGACCCGCGCGGCGCAAGCTTCGGCGAGCGATGGAGGGTAGCATGGCCGGCGAATTCCGCGACTGGACCCCCGAGGGCGTCATCCCGGCGGCCCTCTTGCCGTTCAACGACGAGCTCGAGATTGATGCCGCCGCCTACCGCGGCCATCTCGCCGACCTCGCTTCCGTGCGCGGCATTTCCGCCGTCACCGTCAACGCCCACGCCTCCGAGGTGCATGCCTGCAGCTTCGAGGAGCAGCAGGCCGTCCTCGGCCACACCATGGACGCGATCGGCGACCGCCTGCCGGTCGTCCACGGCGTCTATGCCGACGGCAGCGCGCTCGCGGCACGCATCGCCAAGATGGCGGCCGACGGCGGGGCCGCGGCTCTCCTCGTCTTCCCGCCGCAAAGCATGACGATGGGCGGCCAGCTTCGCCCCGAGATGGCGCTCGCCCATTTCAGGACAATCGCCGCGGCGAGCGATCTGCCGATCATCGTCTTCCAATATCCGCTCGCGTGCGGGCTCGGCTATCCCTTCGACACGCTCCTCCGCCTCTGCGAGGAGGTGCCCCGGATCAAGGCGATCAAGGACTGGTGCAACGATCCCATGCTCCACGAGCGCCAGGTCCGGACGTTCCAGTCGCTGCCGCGCAAGGTGAACATACTCACGACGCACAGCGCCTGGCTCCTGGGGTCCCTCGTCAACGGCTGCAAGGGCCTCCTCTCGGGTGCCGGAAGCGTCATCGCCGATCTCCAGCTCGCCCTCTTCGAGGCCGTGCGCGCCAACGACCTCGTCCGCGCGCGTGCGATCAGCGACCGCCTCTATCCCATGACCCAGGCCTTCTACGCACCCCCCTTCCTCGACATGCACAACCGCATGAAGGAGACCCTCGTCCTCCTCGGCCGGCTCGAGAAGGCGGTGGTGCGGCCCCCGCTCGTGAAGCTCGGTGCGGCCGAGATCGAGCGGCTCAGGGCAGCGATCAAGGCGGCACGGCTCGGCCGCGAGGGAGCGCTCCCGGCAGCTGCGGAGTGAGGCGTGCGGGTCGCCCTCGTCCTCCCCCTCGAAGACTGGCGCCGATCTGCTGCCGCGGCCGAGGCCGCCGAGGCCCTCGGCGTCGACGTCGTGCAATGCAACGAGACCAAGCACGATCCCTTCGCGCCCCTCGCGATCGCCGGGCTGGCGACGGCGCGAATCGCGCTTGCGACCTCCGTGGCGATCGCCTTCCCGCGCAGCCCCATGATCACAGCCAATCAGGCCTGGGATCTGCAGCGCGAGACCCGCGGACGCTTCGTCCTCGGCCTGGGCAGCCAGGTCAAGGGCCACAACGAGCGGCGCTTCAGCGTGCCGTGGATAGCCCCCGCCGCGCGCATGGGCGAGTACGTCGAGGCCCTGCGCGCCATCTGGCGGAGCTGGGAGACGGGGGCCAAGCTCGACTACCAGGGCAAGCACTATCGCTTCAGCCTGATGAACGAGGAATTCTCGCCGGGCCCCAACCATCTCCCCATGGTGCCCGTCACCATCGCCGCGGTCGGCCCGCTCATGCTGAAGACGGCGGCGCGGCTTGCCGACGGCGTGCGGCTTCATCCCTTCGCCACGCGCAAATATATCGAGGAGACGGTCGGCCCGATCCTGGCTGCCGGGCTCGCCGAGCGCGGCATCGCGCGGGCGAATTTCGAGGTGAGCGGCGGCGGCTTCGTCGTGAGCGGCCCCGACCGCGCGGCCCTCGCTGCCGCACGCGAGCGCACCCGCTACCGCGTTGCCTTCTACGCCTCGACCCCTGCCTACCGTCCGGTCCTCGAGGCGCACGGCTGGGGCGAGCTCGGCACGCAGCTCACCGCCATGTCGAAGCGCGGCGCCTTTCGCGAGATGGCCCCGCTCGTCTCCGACGAAATGCTGGAGCTCTTCATGGCGGCGGGTACTTACGACGAGCTCCCCGCCGCGATCGAGCGCCGCTTCGGCGGCATCGTCGACACGGTGACGCTCGACCTCGCCTCCGGCATCGA
>DATJAC010000138.1:0-10751 GCA_035516655.1 Alphaproteobacteria bacterium
TGCGCGGGGCGAGGCGGCCTTCGCCGCGGTCGCCGAGGCGGCGACGCGCGCGGGCGTGGTCTACTGCATCGAGCCGCTCGCTCCCGAGGAGACCAACTTCATCAACCATGTTGCCGAGGCTGCCGCCATCGTCGAGCGCATCGGCAGCACGGCGCTGCGCACCATGATCGATTGCAGTGCGGCCTCAAATGCCGAAGCCGAGCCGGTCGCCGCCCTCCTCGAGCGGTGGCTGCCGACTGGCCTCATCGCCCACGTCCAGCTCAACGACCGCAACCGCCGAGGTCCGGGGCAAGGCAACGACCGCTTTCATCCGGTCTTCCAAGCGCTCGTTCGGCACGGCTACCGAGGCGTCGTCGCGGTCGAGCCTTTCGAGTACGTGCCCGACGGGCCCGCCGCGGCGGCGCGCGCCATCGGATACGTCCGCGGCATCCTCGAGACCCTGTCGGGCGAATCGCCGGCGTAGCGGATCAGAAGCGGCGATAGCTCAGGGTGCAGTGGCGCAACCCCATGCGACCGGTGCCTTCGAGGCTGCTGCCGTTGATCTTGCCGGAGAACTGGGCGGGGTATTTGCCGACTTTGGCGTTCTGGCCGCTGCCGCTTATCATGACGTTACCGTCCGCGTCCACGCTGCCGCTGTAAGTCTCGTGGCCGCCGCTGCCGTAGCCGGGCACGTCGTAATCCCCCGATATGTGGCCGTCGGCGAAGGTGAACGGACGGGACTGAGTCTCGAAGGCGGGCCCGTTCACGCTCGACTCGCACGACAAGGTACCGCGCCAGATGCCATTGTAGGCGCCGACGCCCGCGGCACGGGGTAGGGCCGCAGGCGTCACCGCGGCCGATGCTGGCGCCTTGGGTGCGACGACGGCGGCCTGCTGGGCCTTCTCGCGCGCTTGTTCTTTCTCCTTTTGCGATTCGTAAGCGGCGACGTCCTCGAGCGCCACGCTCGCCGCATAGACGAGCGTATCGCCCTTTACCTTGATGGCGTACCACTCGCTGCCCTTGACCTTGCCGGCAACGCGCACGCGCTCGCCGTCCTTGAGCCGGCCGACCTGCTTCGCCATGACGTCGGGTCCCTCGCGCAGGGGCGCTGCGCGCACGGCGACCATGAAATCGTCGATCACGTCGAGCTCCGGGCCGGTCTTGGCCGGAGGCTCCGGTGCCGCGACCGGCGGTGCCCGGAGGGCCGCCAGGCGATTGTGCGCCACGGCGGCGAAATCGCCCTTCGGATATTTGTCGAGATAGGCTTCGAAATCGGCCGCGATCGTGCTGTCCTTGATCGACTTCCAGAAGGCGAGCTCGATCTCGCGGTCCGACGTGATGCCGGCAGCCTGAGCCGGCGCAGGTGCGGGCGGACTCGCGGGTGCCTTCGCTTCTGGTTTCTCCGCCGGTGCTGCCGCAAGCGGCGGGCTCGGAGCGGGAGCCGGCGGTGACGCGCTCGGAGCAGCGGCCGGGGGCGTTGACGCGCTCGCATTCCCGCTCGGCGTCAGCGCCACTTCGCTCGCCGGCGGCTGGACCTCCTCCGCCTTCCGTGCCGGATGGTCGTTGCCGCCGCGGAGTGCCAACACGGCGCCGGCACCGGCAATCACGACCGCGGCCGCAACTCCGAGCGCGAGCGCTGCACGCCGTCGGGCGGGCTTTGGCGCGGGCTTGGTCATTGGCACGGCCGTGCCCGGTGGCGGCGTCGCAAGGGCTGCCCCGCCTTCTTCCGGCGGCGGCCCGATCAGCTGGGAAAGATCGGCGATCAGCCGCCGGAAGGGTGCGGAAGCGTCCGTTTTGTCCCAGCCTGCAAGGTCCACGGTCTGGACGTTGGTGAAGCGCAAGGGCGGGATGGCTTCGTCCAGGCGGACCGGGACCAGCTTCTTCTTCTCGATCGCGAAGGCCGCCTCGGCGCGCACCCATTCCGAGCCCACCGAGGTCTTCGACCAGGCGACGATGACGGCCTTGGCCTCGGCCAGGGCCTGCTCGATCACGAGATCGAACGAGCTCCCGGTCGTGATGCGCCGGTCCCACCACACCGACCAGCCGGCGCGCTCGAGCAGCTCCGCGAGCGCTTCGACCTGGGTCGCGTCGTTTCGCGCATAGCTGATGAAGAGGTCCGCCAGCGCAAGCTCCCGTCAGGGCAGGATTGCAGCTCCTCCGCCACGGCCCAACGGCTCGGCGGGGGCCAAGGGATCGTCTGCCCTTCCCAATTGCCGCATCTTAAGCCGCGCGATGTTACCTTGCCGGTGGGGCGAAGACAATTATGGCACAGCTCGGACGGGCGGCGGGGCGCACGGACGAGCTTGCCTAACGGCGTGGAAAGGCTATATTCTTCTGATGCGAGGGGCCTGTCGTTTCGGTAAGGGGTGTGACCCATGAGTGGGAAGCACGTAAATCGTCGGGCGTTCTTATTGAGCACTGCCGGCTTGGGCGGTATTTTCGCGCTCCTGGCTCCGGGCCGCTCGGCGCGCGCCCTCACGATCGAGGGCATCCCGCCCCAGAGCGGGCTCGGGATGGCCATGGCCAACCGCTGCAGCGGCGACGCGGGACACGCGCAAATCTTGGCGCGCCTCGAGAGCGAGCTCGCCGGGCGTTCGGGCGCCCCCGGGAGCATGCTGTCGCTGACCGAATATTGCCCGATCTGCGGCTGCCCGATCATCGCCACGCGCACCATCCCCTAGAGCGGCTGATTTCCGCTTGAGCGGTGCCGCACGATCGGGCGCGGCACTTTCGTGCGCCCGCGCCCTTTCCTAGGGTGCGAGATGCAGCGTCACCACCAGATCGACCACCTCGCCGATGATCTCGGGCGGGAGGGGCTGGAAGGGAGCGCTCCGCTCGATCGTTTCGATCCCCGCCTTGTCGAGGATATCGGCACCGGATGAGTGCAACAGGCGCACCCGCATGAGCCGGCCCCGGCGATCGACGAGCATCGCATATTGCGCCGTGCCCGCGAGGCCGAGGGTGCGTGCCGCGGGCGGATAGACGCGGTTGCGCTCGATCTCGTCGCGTACCGTGTTGAGATAGCGGTCGCCCCCACCCTTGCCCACAGAGTCGCTCTCGACCCGGGAACGCGCCGGCGGTTGCGGCGGGCCTGCGGCCGTGCGCGCGGCGGCGGGTGCCGGCTGTGCGGTGCTGGGCTTGGCCTCGGGCGGCAGGGGCAGGGCGGCTGCCGCCTTGCCGGCTGCGGGCGGGGCGGGCTCTGGGCGCGCCTTTGACGGAGCCGGCTCGGGGACCGTCTCCGGGCGGGTGGGTGCGGGGACGTCGGGCGGCTGCCCGACCTCGCGCTCAAGGGCGCCGCCGGAGGCGCGCGCTGCCGCGCTCGCGGCCGGGGTTGCCGGCGGTTGGGACGCCGCCGGCCCTTGCGGCGGTGCGGCCGGCTGGGGTGGCGGGGCCGCGACCAGTTCGACCGCGATCGGCGGCGGCGGCTCGTCCTTTTCCGGCTCGAGCAGCAGAAAAGCGAGGAGCGAGGCATGGAGCAAAAGCGCCGCAGAGATCGCCGCCGCCCGTCGGCGGATGCGGTGGGCATCGCCCGAGGGCAGGACGAGATGCTGCGCGCCTGCCGCCAAAGCGCGAGCGGCCGCCTCCGTCGCCGTGCCCGCCGCCACCAGGTTCATCGCTGCCCTCGAGGGTGCCGCGCCCTCAATTGTTCGTGCAAATCTCGATGCCGTTCGACCGGCCGGAGCATCTGGCGCGGTTGGGCCCCGAGCCGGCCGCACCGGCCGCACCGGTCTCCTCCGGGCTGTCGACCGTTCCGAACAGGATACGATGGCTCAGTGCCTTATAGGCTTCCTCCTCGGCGTTCTTGTCGGTGGCGTCGTTGACCGTGTTCCATAGCGCCTGCTGGCGCTGGGCGTGGAGGTCCCGGTCTTTGTCGCCCGTACCCTCCGCAGCTGCTCCGGCAGGGGCCAGGATATGGACGATGCGCTGGTAAAGCTTCGCCAGATCTCCCGTTGCATAGTTGCCGTTCGCCATGATCACCGTGGGTGCGGTGATGCAGAGCTCGAGCGGGCTGTGGGTGAGGTTCCTCAATCGCACATGGCCGTCGTCGCCCGTACCCTCGACTTGCAGCAGGTTCTGCTCGAGGGCGGCCTTGAGGCCGAGCGAGCCGCCCGCTGCCGTCTTGACCAGGGCAGCCCCGAAGGAGCGGGGCGCATTCGGCAGGATCGCACCCGCCGGCGGGGGCGCCATGGCCTGATCGAGGCAATAGGCCGGAACGTCGAGCGACTTGCCCGGGGCGAGGTCATAGCAGCCGGGGGCTATCACCATGCGCTGGTAGCCCGGGGCGACGGCACGAGCGCCCGTGGCAGCGAAAATTGCCAGCAGGAGCGCCATAACCCCGCATGCCGCGGCGATGTTCATCGCTTTTTCGCTGCTCACGTCCCTAATGTCGGGTCCACGGCTTCGGCCGGCAAGTTGCGGCGGCTTGCGTCGCGCAGTCGGCGCGCTTCGAGGAACTGCCAGAGGACTAGGGCCGGCGTTCCGATCACGAGGTCCCGCCCGCGCTTCATGAGCGAGAGTGCCAACGCGAGCTCGGGCGAGAGGCCGATGAGCCCGCCGATCAGCACATAGCCGCCTTCTTGCACGCCGGCACCCAGCGGAATGAAGAAAGTGACGCTGCGGATGGCATAGACCAGCCCTTCGATCGCCAGCACGTCCGCGAGGCTCCAGGGGTGCCCCATGAAGTAGAGGGCGAGCCAACCTTCGAGCCCGCCGATGATCCAGGCGGCGAAATGGAGCACGATGCAGCCGACGAAGGCCGGCGCATCCTCGTAGAGGAAGAGGATGCCTTCGTGGAGCGAGCGCTCGGCGTCGGTCTCCGCGTCCACGCGGCGCCCCCTGATCCAGTCGAGCGGCCGCACGACGAGCCGGAACAGACCCTTCTTCTGGGCAATGAGAAAACCGACGAACTCGACCGCCATGACGAGGATGCCGACGGCGATCCAGAATTTGTAGGAAACGTCCGGGTGATTAACGAGGAGGAGGGCGAAGCCGATCATGGCGAACAGCATCTGGCCCAGGAGCTCGGCCGTCAGATCGACCACGATGCTCGCACCCGCGAGGCGCACGCCGCGTTGAGCCAGGAGGCGCGTGCCGACGAGCTCGCCGCTGATCGGAAGGATGGGGATGATGCCGTCGATGCCGTCGCGGATCCAGCGCATCCAAGTGAAGAGGAACCAGCCTCCCGACGCGTGCGTACGCAGGAGGAGCCACCAGGCGACGCCGCAGAGCACGGTCGGGATGACGTGAAAGAGCGTGATGGTACCCAGCCCGCTCCAGCCGGCGACGCTCAACGCGCCGAACACGGCGCCGATGCCCTCGGCGAAGACGAGGTAGGCCGCCGCGGCCAAGCCGAGTGCCGCGATGATCAAGCGGCTGAGCTTCATCGCGAGTGCTTTCGCCGCTGCCGGAGCGCCTCGGCGAGGCTCATACGGGTTGCGGGCTCGGTCGGCGGTCGGGCCAAAGGCGCAGTGCCGAGGAGGCTATGCGTCCGACGGCCGGCAAAAGACGGGGCTGCAGGAGAGCGGGGTCGAACTCGCCCATGCGCCGGGCGTTCTCGGCGAGACATTCGCGCACCAGGCGCTTCACGCTGAAGTCGTTGAGGAACACGTCCGCCTGGGTGGCCGAGAAATTGGCGCCGTCGCTGTCGGCGCCTCGCCGCACGGTGCCGACCAGACGGCCGAGCGCGCGGCCGTAATAATAGAGCGAGGTGAGGGCGCGGAGTGCCGCCGCGCCGCGTCCGCGCTCGACCTCGTGGTAGGCCATCCAGTTGACGAAGAACACGATGTGCCGGGTCTCCTCGTACATCAGGACGTCGAAGAGCGCGAACATGGCGTCCGGCAGGAAATGCGACTGACGCGCGATCTTGAAGACGCCGAAGCCGAGAAAGGCGTCGAAGCATTCGCCGTAGCCGAAATCGATGAAGGCGGTCACCGCGTCGTCGGGAAGCTTCTCGATAGGCTGCTCCTTCGCCGCTAGGCCGTAACGATCGATCATGACGCGGATGAGGCGGGCGTGGCGCGCCTCCTCGTAGCCCTGCAGATCGATGGTTTCGCGCAAGAGCGGGTCTTCGACCGTCTTGGCGAAGGCCTGGACGATGGCACCCGCGCGCCGCTCGGTGTGAAAGACCTCCTGCCAGAAGGGGACGGCGCGCAGCCGCTCGAGGCCGCTCTCGTCGAGCTCGGGCCAGGGCAGCTCCGCCGGCTCGAAGACGCGGTGGGTCGCCTTGAACTCGCTGCAGAAGAGCTCCTTGTGGGCTTGCGAGCCGATACGCATCATTCGCTTCCCTCTAGGACTTCCGCCGCCCGCGCATGAAGCGGCGCGCCGTGCGGACCAGCCGCGGCACCAGCTTGGGGCGCAGCAGGCGCTCGTCATAGCCGCCCATGCGGCGGTCGTTCTCGGCTAAGCAGACGTCCATGAGCTCCTTCGCATCGATGTCGATTCCCATCGACTCGTGCCCGGTCATGGTGAAGTTGTCCCCGCCCATGTCGTTGGCGGTGTCCATCCGCTCCTGGATCAGCCGCGCGAAGACGGCGATGCGGCGCAGATCGAAGATCGGTTTGCGCCACCACGGGAGGTTCTTGCGGTGCCAGGCGGCCCAGTTGACGAAGAAGAGGATGTGGCGGCACTCCTCCTGCATCACCGGCTCGAAGGTATCGACGAGCTCGCCCGGGAAGAAGCCCGAGCGTTTGGCCAGCTGGAAAAGGCCGAAGGCGAAGAAGCTGTCGACGCATTCGCTGTAACCCGTGACCAGGAAGGCCCATTCGGCATCGCGCGGCTTGAGATAGGGCGGCTCCTCGGCGAGCTTGATGCCATAGGCGGCGACCATGTTGGAGAGCACCTCCTTGTGGCGCCCTTCCTCGAAGCCGTCGAGCTCGATGGCCTGCCTGAGCAGCGGATCGGCGACACGCTCGGCATAGGTGGCGACGCGGATCTTGGCCTTGCCTTCGGTCTGCACCGCGATATCCCAGATCGGCAATGCTGTCAGGCGCGCGCGCACGTCGTCCGCGAGCTTCGGCCAGTCGATCACCGCCGGCTTGTAGGGATTGTGCGTGTCGAGGAGCATGCGGCAGAAGAGGCGCTTGTGCGCGTCGCTGCCGATGCGCACCGGCCCGCCCGTCTCGCCTTGCCAGAGACGGGCGGCGCGATCCGCCTCCGCCACGATGACGTCGTCGATATATGCCCCGCTCACTCGGTTTTCGTCCCGCCCATGTCGTGCTGCATGTTCCCCATCGCGTCGCCCATGGCCCCTATCTTCTGCACCTTGACCGTGACCGTGATCGGGCCCGCCTTCTCGAACGTGAGGGTCATGGGAAAGCTTTGCCCTACCTTGAGCGGCTGCGCCAGCTTCGTGAGCATGACATGATAACCGCCCGGCTTGAATACTGCCTGAGCGCCGGCATGCAAGTCCACGCCGGCGACGGGGAGCATCTTCATGATCCCGTTGTCGTTTACCGTCCTGTGCAGCTCGGCCACCTGGGCGACCGGGGTCGATACGGCGACGAGGCGGTCCGCTGCCGGACCCTTGTTGATCATCGTCATATAGGCGGCGGCACTCTCGGCCCCCGCTGGGGTGGCGCGCGCCCAGGGCGACATGATCTCGATCGCCGGGGAGGCGGCATTCTGGGCGTGAGCGGCGGGACCGGAGGCGAGACCCAGGGGGAGCACAAGGGCGAGCACGATTGCCAGGGTTCGGGACGTCATGATGCCCTGCCTCATGAGGATTTCGTGATGAGCTGGCGCAGCCGGGCCGCCATCTGGTCGGGCTTCTGCTCGGCAGAGACGAGCGTCACGTACCGGCCTTCCGGATCCATGATGTAGATGATGGAGCTGTGGTCCATGAGATAGTCGTCGGGACTCTTGCCGGTCGGGTGCTTCCGGTAATAGACGCGGTATTCCTTGGCGACCTCGGCGATGGCGTCAGGGCTGCCGGTCAATCCGACGATGCGGGGATCGAAGGATTTGACGTATCTGGCCATGACCTCGGGGGTGTCGCGCTCCGGGTCGACGGTGACGAAGATCGGGGTGATCTTGTCGGCGAGCGGGCCGAGCTTGCCGAGCGCCTCGGCGATGTCGTTCAACGTCGTCGGACAGACGTCCGGGCAAAAGGTGTAGCCGAAGTAGACCAGCAGCCACTTGCCGCGGAAGCTGCGATCGGTGACCGTCTTGCCGTCGCCGGCGGTGAGCGTGAAGGGTCCGCCGATGGCGAGGGCGGCATGGGAGCCGGGCTCGGGGCGGAAGTTCGCCACCACCATTGCGGCAGCCCCCAAGGCGCCGAGAGCCAAGGCGCCGAGGCCGACCATGATTGCTCTTCGACTGTGCTGGATCATGGGTCGATGACTCTATCTCCAAACCGGTCCCGCGGCGGAGCTTTGATACTCTGAATAGCGGCCATGGGCCACCGCCCGCCTGTGACAAAATCGCGCAGGACAAGCGGAAAGCGTAGCCACGCCAATTTCCAACACTCCATTATTATCAGCTTTATCAATGTGGTATAGGTTTTTTCTCATCTCATGAAGATGATGCGCCGGTGCCGACGGCCCAAGGCCGGTGCCGGCGCCTTCGCCCTCCGGCAGCGGGCTCGCTCCCGCACCGGCCGGCCCGCGGCCATGCTATAGTCCGCGGCCAATCGCCCCGGTGCGGCATGGCCGAAGCGCAACTCTCCTATTGTGCCGCCGAGGTGCGGCGCCGCGATCCCGAGCGCTTCCTGACGGCGCTCTTTGCTCCGCGCGGGCGGCGCGAGGATCTCTTTACCCTCTATGCCTTCAATCTCGAGCTTGCCAAGACGCGCGAGGTGGTGAGCGAGCCGATCCTCGGGCGCATCCGCCTGCAATGGTGGCGCGAGGCGATTGCGGGCATTTACGCTGAGGCGCCGCAGCACCAAGCGGTGGCCCAGGCGCTCGCCGGCCTCGTTCTCAGCCGCGGCCTCGGACGCGCGCATTTCGAGCGCCTGATCGAGGCGCGCGAGCAGGAGCTCGAGGAGATGCCGTCGCAGACCCTTGCCCTCCTCGAAGGCTTCGCCGCGAACAGCTCCGCCCCCCTTGTTGCCCTGGCCCTCGAGGCCCTTGGCGTGCGCGGCGAGGCCGCGACCGTGGCCGCCGAGGCCTGCGGCACCGGCTGGGCCCTGACCGGGCTCCTCCGCGCCGTGCCCTTCCATGCCCGCCAACGCCGGCTCTATCTGCCGGCCGATCTCTTGGCCGAGGCCGGATTGGCACCGGACGAGCTCTTCGAGCGTGGCGGCGCGCGCGGCCTGCCTCCGGTGGTGCGCCGCATTGCCGCGCGCGCCCACGCCCATTTGGCCATGCTCGCACCGCTCAGGCGCCAGCTGCCGCGCGCGGCGGTGCCGGCACTCCTCCCGGCAGTGCTGGCCCGCTCCCATCTCGCTCACCTGCGCCGAGCGGGGTACGATCCCTTTGCGCTCAAAGATCAGCCAAAGCGCCCGCTCGCCGTCCTGCGCGTGACCGCCGCAGCGTTCAGCGGGCGTTTTTGAGCCCGGTCATTCCGCAGCGGCCGCTCGCGTGGCACCGAGCCAGGCGGCGAGATCGACAAGGGCCCGCTCGGCGAGGGCGCGCTTGCGCTCGCGGCCGCGCTCCCGGGTGCCGAGCGGGGGGAAGAGCCCGAAGTTGACGTTCATCGGCTGGAACGTGGCGGCATCCGCACCCCCGGTGATGTGGGCGAGGAGGGCGCCGAGGGCCGTCGTGGCGGGTGGGGGGTCGAGTGCGAAGCCGGCGCGCTCCGCCGCTGCGAAGCGGCCGGCGAGCAAGCCGATCGCGGCACTCTCGACGTAGCCTTCGACCCCGGTCATCTGGCCGGCAAAGCGCAAGCGCGGCATGGCCAAGAGTTCGAGCCTGGAGCCGAGCAGCTTCGGGCTGTTGAGGAAGGTATTGCGGTGGAGCCCGCCGAGCCGCGCGAATTCCGCGCGGGCCAGCCCCGGGATCGTGCGGAAGATGCGCAGCTGCTCGCCGTGCTTGAGCTTGGTCTGGAAGCCGACGATGTTGTAGAGGCTGCCGAGCGCGTTGTCCTGGCGCAGCTGGACGACGGCGAAGGCGCGCCGGCCCGTGCGCGGATCGGTGAGGCCGACCGGCTTCATCGGCCCGTAGGCGAGCGTATCGCGGCCGCGCGCGGCCATCACCTCGATCGGCAGGCAGCCCTCGAAGTAGGGGGTCTTCTCCTCCCAGGCATGGAACTCGGTCTTCTCGCCGGCGAGAAGCGCGTCGACGAAGGCGTAGTACTGCTCGGAATCGAGCGGGCAGTTGATGTAATCCACACCGTCGCCCTTGTCGTAGCGCGATTGGAACCAGGCCACGTCGAAGTCGATCGAGTCCTTGTAGACGATGGGGGCGATCGCATCGAAGAAGGCAAGCGACGCCTCGCCCGTGAGCCGGGCGATGGCGGCGGCAAGGGCCGGCGAGGTGAGCGGGCCGGTCGCGACGATGACTGTGTCCCACTCCGCGGGAGGCAGTCCCGCGATCTCGCCGCGCTCGATCGTGACCAGCGGCTCGCCTTCGAGGGCCTGCTGCACGGCCTGGGCAAAGCCCTCGCGGTCGACCGCAAGCGCACCCCCCGCCGGCACTTTGCGCGCGTCGGCCGCGGCGAGGATGAGCGAGCCCGCGCGGCGCATCTCCTCGTGAAGCAGCCCGACCGCATTGTAGCTCATGTCGTCCGAGCGGAACGAGTTGGAGCACACGAGCTCGGCCAGAGAGCCTGTCTTGTGGGCATCCGTCATGCGCTCGGGGCGCATCTCGTGAAGCACCGTGGCGACCCCGGCGCGCGCG
>DATJAC010000139.1:0-2127 GCA_035516655.1 Alphaproteobacteria bacterium
GGAGTCTCGCGGCCGGTAGCGGAACGCAAATGCGAAGCATTCTCATTCGCAGCTCCGCAGGATGCCGACCATTGTTTGACTTGTCAATGGTTCGGTGCCGAAGCGGCGCCTGCCCTGCCGCCCAATGGAGCACGAGGCCCGAAACGCCGCAGGCCGGCGCTCGGGCCGGCCTGCGGGTCTCGATCTCTCGAGGGATCAGGCGATCTTCTGACCGGCCTCGATCGCGGGGGGCGTGCCCTGGCTCTCGGCGGCGGCGAGCGCCGCGAGCTCCCGGTCGCGCTCGGCGGCGAGCTGGCGCCACCGCGCCATCACGCTGCCGGTGCCGGCGGGGATGAGCCGGCCCACGATGACGTTCTCCTTGAGGCCCGAGAGCCCGTCGATGCGGCCGGAGACGGCCGCCTCGGTGAGCACGCGGGTGGTCTCCTGGAACGAGGCCGCGGAGATGAAGGAGCTCGTCTGCAGGCTCGCCTTGGTGATGCCCTGCAGCACCGGATGCGCGATCGCGGCCTTGCCGCCCTCGCGCTCCACCTTGGCGTTCTCCTCCTCGAACTCCGCACGGTCGATCTGCTCGCCCACGAGGAAGGTGCTGTCGCCGGCCTCCTCGATCTCGACCTTCTGCAGCATCTGCCGAACGATCACCTCGATGTGCTTGTCGTTGATGCGCACGCCCTGGAGGCGATAGACCTCCTGGATCTCGTTGATGAGATATGACGCGAGCGCCTCGACGCCGAGCACGCGCAGGATGTCGTGCGGCACGGGGTTGCCGTCCATCAGCAGGTCGCCTTTGGTCACGAAATCCCCTTCCTGCACGCTGATGTGCTTGCCCTTGGGGATCAGGTACTCGACGGGCTCCCTGCCCTCCTCGCTCGGCACCACGAGGATGCGGCGCTTCGTCTTGTAGTCCTTGCCGAACTCGACGCGGCCGTCGACCTCGCTGATGATCGCGAAGTCCTTGGGCTTGCGCGCCTCGAAGAGCTCGGCCACGCGCGGCAGACCGCCGGTGATGTCGCGGGTCTTCGAGGACTCCCTCGGAATACGCGCGAGCACGTCGCCGGCCTTGACCTCGCCGCCGTTCTCGACCGAGAGGATCGCGTCCACCGACATGAAGTAGCGCGCCTCGAGCCCGTTCGCGAGGATGAGCGCGCGACCGGACTTGTCGTGCAGCACGATCCGCGGCTTCAGATCGTTGCCGCGGGGTTGCTGCTTCCAGTCGATCACGACCTTTGAGGAAATGCCCGTCGCCTCGTCCACCACCTCGCGCACCGAGACGCTCTCGATGAGATCGACGTAATGGGCGACACCGTCCCGCTCCGTGATGATCGGGATCGTGTAGGGATCCCATTCCGCGAGCTTCTGGCCCTTCGTCACCTTGGCGCCGTCGTCCGCGAGGAGACGCGCGCCGTAGGGGACGCGATGGCGCGCGCGCTCGCGGCCGGCCTCGTCGAGGAGGACGACCTCGCAATTTCGGCCCATCACGATCGGAACCTTGGCGGAGTTCACGACCACGTTGCGATTGCGGATCTTGAGCTTGGCGTCGAAAGCCGCCTCGACCTGCGACTGCTCGGCGCCGCGCTGCACCGCGCCGCCGATGTGGAAGGTGCGCATGGTGAGCTGGGTCCCGGGCTCACCGATCGACTGCGCGGCGATCACGCCCACGGCCTCGCCGATGTTGACCATGGTGCCGCGGGCGAGATCGCGCCCGTAGCACTTCGCGCAGACGCCGAAGCGGTTCTCGCAGGTGAGGACCGAGCGGATCTGGACGGAATCGATGCCGGAGCGCTCGATGCGCTCCACCGCCTCCTCGTCCACGAGATCGCCCGCCTTCACGAGGAGATCGCCGCTCATGGGATCGACCACGTCGATGGCCGCGGAGCGGCCGAGGATACGGTCGGAGAGCGGAGCGATTACCTCGCCGCCCTCGACCACGGCACGCATGGTGAGGCCGCGGGTGGTGCCGCAATCCTCCTCGGTGATGATGGCGTCCTGCGCGACGTCCACGAGACGCCGCGTGAGGTAGCCGGAGTTCGCGGTCTTGAGCGCGGTGTCGGCCAAGCCCTTGCGCGCGCCGTGCGTCGAGTTGAAGTACTCGAGCACGGTCAGGCCTTCCTTGAAGTTCGAGATGATCGG
>DATJAC010000140.1:0-19850 GCA_035516655.1 Alphaproteobacteria bacterium
TTCGAGGCCAAGGTCGGCCGCGTCCTGAGCGAGGCGGAGCGCGCCGACATCGACACCCTCGGCGGGCTGGTCTTCGCCCTTGCCGGCCGCATTCCTGCGCGCGGCGAAGTGGTGAACCATCCCTCGGGCCTCGAGTTCGAGGTCATCGACGCCGATCCGCGCCGCATCAAGCGCCTGCGCGTTCGCAAGCTGCCCCCGCCCCCACCGGTGGACGCGGCGTGAGAGCTGCGGGCACACTGCCGCCGCCGGCGCGCCTGGCTCTCCTGCGCCGACTCGCGGAGCGCTTGGCGGCGCTCACGGGATGGCGGCGCTATGCGCTTGCGGCCCTCTTCGGCGTGCTCGCGACCCTCTCGCTACCCCCCGTCTATGCCCTCCCCCTCATCGTGCCGGCCATGAGCGGTCTGCTCTGGCTTCACGACGGCAGCCGGACGCGCTGGCAAACGCTGGCACTCGGCTGGTGGTTCGGCTTCGGCTTCTTCCTGAGCGGGCTCTATTGGATCGGCATCTCGATGACGATCGATCTCGCGCGCTTCGGCTGGATGATCCCCTTCGCGACCGGCGGGCTCTCGGCCGGCTTCGCGTTCTATTCGGCGGCAGCCCTTCTCCTCCTCGAGCTCTCGCGTGCCAAGGGGGTGGGGCGGGTCTTCGCCTTCGCCGCGGCATGGACGGCGTGCGAATGGCTCCGCGGCCATCTCTTCACCGGCTTCCCCTGGAATCTCGTCGCATACAGCTGGACGCTCGCAGATGCGCCCATCCAATTGGCTTCCGTCGTCGGCGCCTACGGCTTGAGCCTGGTGACCGTGGTGATCGCGACTCTCCCCGCGGCGGCTGCCGGCGCTCATGCCGCACGCCACCCGCTCCGGCCGATCGCGGCGGCAGCGCTCCTCGCAGCGGCCCTCTGGGCCGGCGGCGCCGTGCGCCTCGCCGATGCCTCGACAGCCCTCGTGCCGAACGTGACCCTGCGTTTGGTGCAGCCGGACATCGCCCAGCGCGACAAGTGGGACCCGGCGCGGGTGCGCGACAATCTCCTCGAATTGATGCGGCTCTCGCTCGCACCGGGCTACGACAGGATCAGCGATCTGGTTTGGCCGGAGGCGGCGGTGCCGTTCTACCTCGCGAACGAGGAGGCAGTCAGGCGCGAGCTCGCGCGCCTGGTGCCGAAAGACGGCCTGCTCCTGACCGGGACGCTGCGAAGAGCGCCCATCGAGGCGACCGCTACAACCATAGGCGGTGGCTATGACGCGTACAACAGCCTCGAGGCCCTCGATGGCGCGGGACAAATCGTCGCCAGCTACGACAAATTTCATTTGGTACCCTTCGGCGAATACATCCCGCTGCGCGGTATTCTGCCGATCGACAAGCTCACGCCGGGCCGCGGCGACTTCTCCTCCGGTCCCGGCCCGCGCACGCTCGCGCTCCCGCACCTGCCGCCGGTGAGCCCGCTCATCTGCTACGAGGCGATCTTTCCAGGGGATGTCGCGGACCCCGCCCGGCGTCCGCGCTGGCTTCTCAACGTCACTAACGACGCGTGGTTCGGTGACAGTTCCGGGCCTTATCAGCACTTCGAGAGCGCACGCCTGCGCGCCGTCGAGGAGGGCCTTCCGCTGGTGCGCGTCGCCAACACCGGCATCTCGGGGGTGGTCGATCCCTATGGCCGCGTGACCGCGCGACTCGGCCTCGGCGCCAAGGGTATTTTGGATGTACAACTGCCCGCCGCCCTCGCCGGGGCCACGCCGATGGTGCGCTTTGGCCCTTTTCCATTGGGCGTGCTCCTGCTCGCGGCACTGCTTGCGGCTTGGCGGTTCTCGAGGCCGTGAGGCGGCCGGATCGCCTGATATACGATTGAATACGGCAGGATTATCAAGTAGGTTTGCTCGCCAAATACTGTTTCCGCAAACAACTCATGATGGTTCACCATGCCTCCACGTCTACGTGCCACCCGAATAAAGACGGGCAAGCCCAACCCGGTTGACGTTCACGTCGGCAGCCGCGTTCGCTTGCGCCGCACCATGCTCGGCATGAGCCAAGAGAAGCTGGGCGAGGCGATCGGCCTCACCTTTCAGCAGGTGCAGAAATACGAGCGCGGCGCCAATCGCATTGGCGCAAGTCGGCTCTTCGAGCTCTCCCGGGTGCTCGATGTCCCCGTCTCGTTCTTCTTCGACGACATGCCGAGCGAGGCCGCCTTACGCGCGAGCCGGACCCATGCGGCGGAGGACGGCGAGCAGCTCGAGCTCGACCCGATGGCCAAGCGCGAGACGCTCGAGCTCGTGCGCGCCTACTACCGCATCACCGAGGCGGGCGTGCGCAAGAAGGTGTTCGAGCTGACCAAGGCGTTGGCGCGCGCGGGCGATACGGCCTAGTCCCGCCCGTCTGGCGCGCAAGCCGCCCTCGCTTGGCTTGCGCGCGGGCGATCTCCGGCGAATTGGCGGCGCGGAAGCGCCGGCCCTGTATCGCCGCAGCCGGCGTCTCGGCGCGCGGCGGCGGCATGCCGCGGTTGTGCTTGACAGGGCCCTTCAAAGGCTGCGACAAGACCGCGCTTCAGGCCGCGGCGGGAGCGTGCCCGCGCGCTCGCAGGACGGCCTGCTCCTCGACATCGTGCGCCAAGGGGGGACAACCGTGGCCCTGCGCGACTATCTGTTCACCAGCGAATCCGTTTCCGAGGGTCATCCGGACAAAGTGTGCGACCGCATCTCGGATGCCGTCGTCGACACCTATCTTACGGCGGATCCCTTCGCGCGCGTCGCCTGCGAGACGCTCGTCACCACCAATCTCGTGGTGATGGCGGGCGAGGTGCGCGGGCCTGCGAGCATCACCAAGCAATCGCTCGAAGAGGTCGCGCGCCGCTGCGTCAAGGAGATCGGCTACGAGCAGGACGGCTTCCATTGGCAGAAGGCGCAAGTGCAGGTCCACGTCCATGCCCAGTCCAGCGACATCGCACGAGGGGTCGACGCCAGGGACAATAAGGACGAGGGTGCGGGCGACCAGGGCATCATGTTCGGCTACGCCTGCCGCGAGACCGATGCGCTCATGCCGGCACCCATCTACTACGCGCACGCCATCCTCCTCTCGCTCAAGGAGGCGCGGCACTCGGGTGCGGAGCCGGCCCTCGGGCCCGACGCCAAGAGCCAAGTGACGCTGCGTTACGTGGGCGGCAAGCCCGTAGGTGCCGCCTCGATCGTGGTCTCCACCCAGCACGCGGCCGAGATCGACCAGGACGAGGTGCGCGAGATCGTCCGGCCGCATGTGATCAACGTCCTGCCCGAGGGCTGGATGTGCCCCGAGAGCGACTTCTACGTCAACCCCACCGGGCGCTTCGTCATCGGCGGGCCCGACGGCGATGCCGGCGTTACCGGACGCAAGATCATCGTCGATACCTACGGCGGCAAGGCACCCCATGGCGGCGGCGCCTTCTCCGGCAAGGACCCCAGCAAGGTCGACCGCTCGGCCGCCTATGCCGCGCGCTATCTCGCCAAGAACGTCGTCGCGGCGGACCTGGCCGACGAGTGCACGATCCAGCTCTCCTACGCGATCGGCGTCGCCAAGCCGCTCTCGGTCTACGTCAACACCAACTCGACCGGGCGGGTCGACGAGCAGAAGCTCGTCGAGGTGTTGTGCGAGCTGGTCAACCTCTCGCCGCGCGGCATCCGCGAGCATCTCAAGCTCAACAAGCCGATCTATGCCCGCACCTCGGCCTACGGCCATTTCGGTCGCCCGCCCGAGCCGGACGGCGGCTTCTCCTGGGAGAAGGTTGACCTGGTCTCCGAGCTCAGGCGCACCTTCGGCCTCAACGGCGCCTGACGGCCTAAAGGGCGGCAGCGTGAGCGCTGCTCTGCCTCAGCACCTCTATGGCCGCCGCAAGGGCAAGAAGCTGCGCGCGGGACAAGCAGCCCTGCTCGAAACCCTCCTGCCGCGCCTGCGGGTGGAGCTCCCGCCATCCGGAGAGCTGCTCGACCCCCGCCTGCTCTTTGCCCCGGCACCCGCCGCCGTTTGGCTCGAAATCGGCTTTGGCGGGGGCGAGCATCTGGCCGCCCTTGCCAGGGCGCATCCCTCGCTCGGCTTCATCGGTTGCGAGCCCTACCAGAACGGCGTCGCCAAGCTCTTGGCGGAAATCGAGCGCGAGAAGCTTGCCAACCTGCGCATCTTTCCCGACGACGCGCGGCTTTTGCTCGGGCACTTGCAAGCGGGCTCGCTGGCTTGCGTCATCGCCCTCTTTCCCGATCCCTGGCCCAAGTTGCGCCACCATCGCCGCCGCCTCATCCAGCGCCCGAGCCTCGATCTCCTGGCGCGCGCGATGGTCGGGGGGGCGGAGCTGCGGCTGGCGACCGACGATGGGGACTATGCCGACGCGATGCGCTCGGAGCTGGCAGCCCACGGCGGCTTTTGCGGGCCCGAGGGCGGGGCTGCCGGCCCCTTGGCGCGCCCGCCCGACTGGCCCCCCACGCGCTACGAAGCGAAGGCGCGGAAGGCCGGGCTGCAGCCGCAATATCTCCGCTATCGGCGTCGGCGCGAGGGTCCGCAAAACGCCTGAAAGGCCCGGCCGCCCGGCCCGGGAGGGGCGGGCAAGACTGTCAAAAAGGCCTTGCAGCGCGCGGCTCCATCGCTATATTTGCCGGGTACGTCGTGGTCCCGGAAGGACTGATCAGCTATCAGACCGGAACGAGAGTGGGTCCCAAGCCCGCTCTTTAATTTTATTGGCGCTTGGTGGCATGGGAAGGTCCGGCTGGCGCGCTCCGCGGTGCGGGCGAAGGAGTCGTCGGTGGGTGGATCGGAGCTGCAAAACCGCATCGAGCGCCTGCTTGCCCCCTCGCTCGAGGCCATGGGCTACGGCATCGTGCGGGTGCAGCTCTCGGGCCGGAGTGCCCTCACGCTCCAGATCATGGCGGAGCGGCTGGATGGTAGTGCGATCACGCTCGACGAGTGCACGGCGATCAGCCGCGCTGCCTCGGCCCTCCTCGACGTGGAGGATCCGCTGCAAGGCTCCTACACCCTCGAGGTGAGCTCGCCCGGGATCGACCGCCCGCTCGTGCGGGCCAAGGACTTCGAGCGCTTCGCGGGCTTCGAGATGAAGGCCGAGACGGCCCTCCCCTTCGACGGCCGCCGCCGCTTCCGGGGGCGGCTTCTGGGGATAGCCGGGGGGAAGGTAAGGATCGCTTTGCCCGAGGGAGAGGTCGAATTGCCGTTCGACGCGATCCAGAAGGCGCGCTTGGTTTTGACCGATGAACTTCTCGCGGCCGCGCACGCCCAGGAGCGCGCCGCCAACGAACGACGAAGGTAGAAGAATGGCGACAGTTCAAATGACCGCAAGTGCCCCGCGCATCGAGCTCCTCCAGGTGGCCGATGCCGTGGCGCGCGAGAAGGGCATCGACCGCGACGAGGTGCTCGAGGCGATGGAGCAGGCGATCCAGAAAGCCGGGCGCTCGAAGTACGGGCTCGAGCATGACATCCGCGCCACGATCGACCGCAAGACCGGCGAGATCAAGCTCATGCGCTACCGCGAGGTGGCCGACCCGGTCGAGAACGAGACCACCCAGATCTCGCCCGCCGAAGCGGCACGCCTCGATCCCAACCTCAAGGTCGGCGACTTCATCTCCGATCCCCTGCCGCCCATCGATTTCGGACGCATCGCGGCCCAGACGGCCAAGCAGGTGATCGTCCAGCGCGTGCGCGAGGCGGAGCGCCAGCGCCAGTACCGCGAATACAAGGACCGTACGAGCGAGATCGTCAACGGCCTCGTCAAGCGGGTCGAGTTCGGCAACGTCATCGTCGACCTCGGCCGGGCCGAGGCGATCTTGCGGCGCGAAGAGATGATCCCGCGCGAGAGCTTCCGCCAGGGCGACCGCGTGCGCGCCTACATCTACGAGGTGCGCGAGGAGCCGCGCGGACCGCAGATCTTCCTCTCGCGCACGCGGCCCGAGTTCATGCAGCGCCTCTTCGCGCAGGAGGTGCCCGAGATTTACGACGGCATCATCGAGATCAGAGCGGTCGCGCGCGACCCGGGCAGCCGGGCCAAGATTGCGGTCATCTCGAAGGATTCGAGCATCGATCCCGTCGGCGCCTGCGTGGGCATGCGCGGCAGCCGCGTGCAGGCCGTGGTGAGCGAGCTTCAGGGCGAGAAGATCGACATCATCCCCTGGTCGCCCGAGCCGGCGACCTTCGTCGTCAACGCGCTCGCCCCCGCCGAGGTCGCGAAGGTGGTACTCGACGAGGACACGCGGCGCATCGAGGTGATCGTGCCCGACGAGCAGCTCTCGCTCGCGATCGGCCGGCGCGGGCAGAACGTGCGCCTCGCCTCCCAGCTCACCGGCTGGGACATCGACATCCTGACCGAAGACGAGGAGTCGCAGCGCCGGCAGGAGGAGTTCCGCAGGCACTCGCAGCTCTTCATCGACGCGCTCGACGTCGACGACGTCTTGGCGCATCTCCTGGTGACCGAGGGCTTCACCAAGATCGAGGACGTGGCCTTCGTGCCGATCGAGGATTTGACGGGGATCGAGGGCTTCGACGAGAGCCTGGCGCGCGAGTTGAGCGCGCGGGCGCGCGCCTACCTCGAGGAGCAGGATCGCAAGTTCGAGGACCGCCGCCGCGAGCTCGGCGTCGATGACGCGCTCGGCACCATCCCCGGGCTGACGCCGGCCATGCTGGTCACCCTCGGCGAGGCGGGCGTCAAGACGCTCGACGACTTGGCCGATCTTTCGTCGGACGAGCTCATCAGCCCCGAGGACGGCGTGCTGCGCAGCTTCCAACTCGATGCGGAGGCGGCGAACGGCATCATCATGTCGGCACGCCAGCATTGGTTCGCGGACGAGGCGTCGCCGGCACCGGCTGCGGCCGCGCACGAGCCGCCGCCGGGAGGAAACTGACGGCGGGCGGGGCCATGCAGAGCGATGCGTCCCCGGCCCGGTCGCGCGAGGACGGAGCGGAAGAGGGCACGGGCCCGCTCCGCCGCTGCATCGTGAGCCATGAGTGCCTGCCCAAGGAACGGCTCATCCGCTTCGTGGTCGACCCTCAAGGAACGCTGCTCCCCGACCTCGAACAGCACCTGCCGGGGCGGGGATTATGGTTGCAGGCGCGGCGCGATGTAGTAGAAACAGCCTGTGCCAGGGGCAGCTTCGCCAAGGCGGCGCGGGGCGCGGTCAAGGTGCCGCCCGCGTTGGCCGAGAGCATCGAGGCGCTCTTGCGGCGGCGCTGCCTCGATATCATCGGGCTGGCGCGCCGCGCGGGCCAGCTCGCCGCGGGTGCCGTACAGGTGCGGGCGTGGCTGGATGAGGGGCGGGCGGCGGTCCTGGTCGAGGCGATCGATGGGGCCGCGGGCGGACGCGCCAAGCTTTTGGGCAGCGGGGGCCGCCTGCCGCTCGTCGCCCTCTTCACCGCGCGCGAGCTGGGTGCGGCACTCGGACGGGAGCAGGTCGTGCACGTGACCCTCGGCCCGGGCGCCTTGGCCCGACGACTTCTCGCCGAGGCCTCGCGGTTGGCCGGGTTCGCCGCCGTGGGCGAGGTCGATCTGCCGGCTGCGGACGAGGCGGGAGTGCGATGACAGAAGAACGGACGGATATGACAGAATCGCGCGAAACCGACCAGAAGAAGCCGCTTGGGCTGTCGCGTCCGGGTCGTCTCGAGTTGCGCAAGACGGTCGAGACCGGGCAGGTCCGCCAAAGCTTCCCCCACGGCCGCTCCAAGGCGGTCACCGTCGAGGTCAAGCGCAAGCGCACCTTCACCCAGGACGCCGGCGGCCTGCTCCACGAGGTCAAGGCGCCGATGCCGGATTTGGCCGCCGCCCACGCCGAGGTGGTGGCCGAGGAGGCCGGCCATGCCGCCGCCACCTTGACCGAGGAGGAGCGTGCCGCCCGGGTGCGCGCGCTCAAGACCGCGGTCCAGGCCGATTTCGAGGCGCGCCGCCGCCAGGACAGCGAGGACTCCCGCCGTGCCGAGGAGGAAGCCCGGCGCGGGGTCGAAGAGGAGGTCGCCCGCAGGCTCGAAGAGGAGCGTGGGCGTGCTGCTCTCACGGAGGAAGTGCGGGAAAAAGAGGCGGGGCTGCCGGGGGCTGCGCCAGCGCTCGGCGAGGCCGAAGCGCGGCGCGAAACACCCCGCCCGGCGCAAGCCCCCGCCGCTGCCGAGCTCGAGACGCGGGGTCTCCCCCACCTCAAGCCCGCGGGCAGGCCCGCTCCCGGAGCCGTCGTCGAGGAGGAGGAGGAGGCCGAGCGCACGACCAAGCGCCAGACCGGCAAGGCGCGTCCGGCCTTAACACCCAAGCGCCTCGAGCCGCGCCGGCGGGCGGGCAAGCTCACCGTGACGCAGGCGCTCGGCGACAGCGAGGAGGAGCGCGTACGCTCGCTCGCCTCGGTGCGCCGTGCGCGCGAGCGCGAGAAGCAGCGCGCCCGCCAGGCGCTCATGGAGGCGGGCCAGAAGATCGTGCGCGAGGTGGTCGTCCCCGAGGCGATCACGGTGCAGGAGCTCGCGAACCGCATGGCCGAGCGGGGGGCCGACGTAATCAAGACGCTGATGAAGCTCGGCGTGATGGCGACGATCAACCAGGCGATCGATCCCGACACGGCGGAGCTCGTGGTCGCCGAGTTCGGCCACAAGGTGAAGCGCGTCTCGGAGGCGGACGTCGAGATCGGCCTCGAGGGCATCGAGGACGCGCCCGAGAACCTGGTTCCGCGCGCCCCCGTCGTGACCGTGATGGGGCATGTCGATCACGGCAAGACCTCGCTCCTCGATGCCTTGCGCGAGACCGATGTCGCGGCCCACGAGGCGGGCGGGATCACCCAGCACATCGGCGCCTACCAGGTGGTCCTCAAGGGCGGGCAGCGCATCACCTTCCTCGACACGCCGGGCCACGAGGCCTTCACCGCCATGCGCGCGCGGGGGGCCAAGGTGACGGATATCGTGGTCCTCGTCGTGGCGGCCGACGACGGCGTGCAGCCGCAGACGATCGAGGCGATCAACCACGCCAAGGTCGCGAACGCGCCGATCGTGGTCGCGATCAACAAGATCGACAAGTCGGATGCCAATCCGGAACGGGTCCGCAACGATCTCTTGCAGCACGGCATCGTGCTCGAGCAGTTCGGCGGCGACACCCTCGCCATCGAGGTCTCGGCGACCAAGCACACGAACCTCGACAAGCTCGAGGAGGCGATCCTGCTGCAGGCGGAGATCCTCGATCTCAAGTCCAATCCGTCGAGGGCGGCGCAGGGTACTGTGATCGAGGCGAAACTCGAGCGCGGCCGCGGTCCGGTCGCGACCGTTCTCGTCCAGCGCGGCACGCTCAGGGTCGGCGACATCTTCATCGCCGGCAGCGAATGGGGCCGCGTCCGCGCCCTCCTCGACGGTCGCGGGCAAGCGCTCGAGAGCGCCGGTCCCTCCGTACCCGTCGAGGTGCTCGGGCTCAACGCCACGCCGCTTGCCGGCGATTCGTTCGGCGTGGTCGACAGCGAAGCGCGCGCGCGCGAGGTCACGGAATTCCGCCAGCGCAAGCTCCGCGACGTCCGCGTGGCCCGCGGCGATCGCGGCACGATCGAGCAGATGTTCTCCAAGATCGCCGCCGGCGAGGTCAAGGAGCTGCCCATCGTCGTCAAGGCGGACGTGCAGGGCTCGGTCGAGGCGATCGCGAATGCCATACAGCGCCTGGCGACCGATGAGGTCTCCGTGCGCGTCCTTCATGCCGGGGTCGGCGGCGTCAACGAATCCGACGTAGCCCTCGCCGCCGCGAGCCAGGCGCTCATCATCGGCTTCAACGTGCGCGCCAACCCGCAAGCGCGCGAGCTCGCCCGGCGCGACGGGCTCGAGATCCGCTACTACTCGATCATCTACGACGTGGTCGACGACGTGAAGAAGATGCTCTCCGGCATGTTGGCACCCACGATGACGGAGAAGCTCCTGGGCCATGCCGAGGTGCGCGAGGTCTTCGTCATCAGCAAGGTCGGCAAGGTCGCCGGCTGCATGGTGACCGACGGGCTCGTGCGCCGCGGCGCGCGCGCGCGGCTCCTGCGCGACAGCGTCGTGGTCCACGACGGCAAGCTCGGCGGCCTGCGCCGCTTCAAGGAGGAAGTGCGCGAGGTCAAGGAAGGCTACGAGTGCGGCATCGCTTTCGAGAATTTCCAGGACGCGCAGAAGGGCGACGTCATCGAGTGTTACGAGGTCGAGGAGGTGGCGCGGGAGCTGTGATCGGCTTCTCGCCACCCTTCAGCGCGCGGGAAGGGACGGCGGCCGCAACGCATCTTCGAGGAAGGTGCTGCAGCCCGTGAGCCCGGCATGACGCGACAAAATCCCAAACCGCAAAGCCAACGCCAGCAGCGCGTCGGCGAGGAGATTCGCCACGCCCTCGCCCACATCATCGAGCGCGGCCATTTCCGCGACCCCGACCTCGCGGGGGTGTCGGTCACCGTGACCGGCGTGCGCATGAGCCCCGACCTGCGCCATGCGCGCGTGGGGGTCCTGCGCTTCGGCGGCGGGGACAGTGCCGCCCTGGCCAAGGCGCTCAACCGCGCCTCCGCCTACCTGCGCGGACAGCTCGCCCAGGCGGTCAGGCTGCGCTATGCGCCCGAGCTCAAGTTCGAGGCCGACGCCACCTTCGATCGCGCCGCCGAGCTCGACCGCCTCTTCCTGAGCCCGAGCGTGGTCCGCGACGTCGGGGTGGCGGCGGATGGCGACAGCGACGAGGAGGACGGCCGTGGCCCGTAAGCGCAAGGGTGCCTGCATCGACGGCTGGCTCGTCATCGACAAGCCCGCCGGCGTCACCTCGACCATGGTCGTCAACCGGGTGAAGCGCGCCTTGGGGGCGGCCAAGGCGGGGCACGCCGGAACGCTCGATCCGCTGGCGACGGGCGTGCTCCCGATCGCCCTGGGCGAAGCCACCAAGACGGTCGCCTATGCGATGGAGGGCACCAAGCGCTACCGCTTCACGGTGCGCTGGGGCGAGCAGCGCGCCACCGACGACGCCGAGGGCGAGCTCACCGCCAGCTCCGAGCGGCGCCCGAGCGAGGCCGAGATAAGGGCGGTCCTGCCGCGCTTTGCGGGCGAGCTCGAGCAAGTGCCGCCGGCCTATTCCGCAATCAAGCTCGAGGGCCAGCGCGCCTATGATCTCGCGCGCGCGGGCCTGGTTCCGGCCTTGGCTGCCCGCACCGTCCGCATCGAGCGCTTCGAGCTCTTGGCACTCCCGGATGCCGACCACGCGATTTTCGAGGTGTTCTCGGGCAAGGGGGCCTATATGCGCGGCCTCGTGCGCGATTTGGCCGCCGCCCTCGGCACTTACGGCCATATCGCGGCCCTGCGCCGGCTCTCGGTCGGGTGTTTTGCCGAGGAGGCGGCGATTTCCCTGGAAAAATTCGAGGCGCTCGGGCATAGTCCCGCCGCACTCGAGCACCTGCTGCCGGTCGAGACCGCGCTGGCCGACATCCCGGCGCTGGCCCTGACCGACATCGAGGCGAAGCTCCTGAGGAGCGGTCGCCCCGTGCAGGTGCTCCGCACCGCCGATAGAGCGAAGATCGACGGCATGGCGGACGGCGACGTGGCGTGTGCGGTTTCCGGCGGCAAGCCGGTGGCACTCGTCCGGGTCGCTTCCACCCCCGTCCTTCAGCTCCATCCGGTGCGCGTGCTCCATGTTTAACCCATAGCTTTCAGGAGAAAGCGATGTCGATTAGCGCAGAGCGCAAGCGCGAGCTCGTCGGCGAGTTCGCCCAGGGCGAGAAGGACACCGGATCGCCCGAGGTGCAGGTCGCCATCCTCAGCGAGAGGATCAAGAACCTGACCGACCACCTCAATCTCCACAAGAAGGACTTTCACTCCCGGCGGGGCCTTCTCATGATGGTGGGCTTACGCCGGCGGCTGCTCGATTACCTGCGGGTGCGGAACCTGGAGCGCTACGAGCAGCTGATCAAGCGTCTCGGCCTGCGCCGCTGACGCGGAAACCGCGCCATGCCCCGGGCCATCGCCACGAGGATGGCGCCCACCCCTCTTCCATGTGTGCATGGAGCGGGTCCGGCCTCGCTACGTCCCGGTCCGGTTTCCGGAGGACGAGAGCGGGGCCGTTTGTAATTCGATCCGGCAGCGACCGGATCGCGGAAGGATAGGAAAAGATGTTCAAGATCTATCGCAAGGAAATCGATTGGGGCGGGCGCAAGCTGGTGCTCGAGAGCGGCAAGATCGCGCGCCAGGCCGACGGGGCCGTGCTCGCGACCTACGGCGAGACCACGGTACTCGCGACCGCCGTCGCCCAGAAGAGCGCCAAGCCCGGTATCGATTTCTTCCCCCTCACGGTGAACTACCAGGAGAAGACCTTCGCCGCGGGCAAGATTCCCGGCGGCTTCTTCAAGCGTGAAGGGCGCCCGAGCGAGAAGGAGGTGCTCACCTCGCGTCTCATCGACCGGCCGATCCGCCCGCTCTTCGCCGCGGGCTTCACCAACGAGACCCAGGTCATCTGCACCACTTTGAGCCACGATCTGGAGAACGACCCGGACGTCGTGGCCTTGGTCGCGGCCTCGGCCGCCCTCACCATCTCGGGCATTCCCTTCATGGGCCCCATCGCCGCAGCACGGGTGGGGCGCATCGGCGGCGAGCTCGTGCTCAATCCGCAGTTGGACGAGCTCGCCAACTCCGAGCTCGATCTCGTGGTCGCCGGTACGACGGACGGCGTGCTCATGGTCGAAAGCGAGGCCAAGGAGCTCTCGGAAGAGACCATGCTGCAAGCCGTGATGTTCGGCCACCGGGGTTTCCAGCCGGTGATCCGCGCGATCATCGAGCTCGCCGAGGCCTGCGCCAAGGATCCCTGGGCGCTGCCCGGTGCGAAGCCGGACAAGGAGCGCGCGGCAGAGCGCCTCGCCGAGCTTGCGGAAGAGCCGCTCAGGGCCGCCTATCGCGAGACCGTCAAGCAGACGAGGGTCGAGCACGTGGCGGCGGCGAAGGCGGAGGCGCTGGCCAAGATGGCCGAGGAAGGCTTCGAGGCCGAGCTCGCCGCCTCGCTCTTGAAGCCGCTCGAGAAGAAGATCGTGCGCGGCAACATCCTGAAGACCGGGCTCAGGATCGACGGCCGCGACACGCGCACCGTCCGTCCCATCGTCTCGGAGGTGGGCGTGCTCCCGCGCGCCCACGGCAGCGCCCTCTTCACCCGCGGCGAGACGCAAGCACTCGTCACCACCACGCTCGGAACCGGGCAGGACGAGCAGATCATCGACGCGCTCGAGGGCGAGTACAGGGAGCACTTCCTCCTCCACTACAACTTCCCGCCCTATTCGGTGGGCGAGGCGAGCTTCATGCGCGCCCCGGGCCGGCGCGAGATCGGACACGGCAAGCTTGCCTGGCGCGCGCTGCGCCCTCTGCTCCCGGCCAAGGAGAGCTTCCCCTACACGATCCGCGTGGTCTCGGAGATCACCGAATCGAACGGCAGCTCGTCGATGGCGACCGTCTGCGGCACCTCGCTCTCGCTCATGGACGCGGGCGTGCCGCTCACCCGCCCCGTCGCCGGGATCGCCATGGGCCTCATCAAGGAGACGGACGGGGTTGCGGTACTCTCCGACATCCTCGGCGACGAGGACCATCTCGGCGACATGGACTTCAAGGTCGCGGGTACGGAGCGCGGGATCACCTCGCTGCAGATGGACATCAAGATCACCGGCATCACCGAGGCGATCATGCAAACCGCACTCGCGCAAGCGTGCGAGGGCCGCATGCACATCCTCGGCGAGATGGCGAAGGCGATCACCGGCTCGCGCGAGGGGGTCAGCAAGCATGCGCCGCGCATCACCACGCTCCACATCCCCAAGGACAAGATCCGCGAGGTGATCGGCACGGGCGGCAAGGTCATCCGCGAGATCTGCGAGGTCACGGGGGCCAAGATCGACATCGAGGACGACGGCACGGTCAAGGTGGCGGCCGTCGACGAGACCGCGGCCCAGGCCGCGGTGGACTGGATCCGCAACATCGTGGCCGAGCCCGAGGTGGGGGCGATCTACCGCGGCAAGGTGGTCAAGCTCGTCGACTTCGGGGCCTTCGTGAATTTCCTCGGTAGCCGCGACGGGCTCGTGCATGTCTCGGAGATGGCGCCCCATCGGGTGAAAGCGCCCTCCGACGTGGCCAAGGTGGGCGATCAGGTCTACGTCAAGGTGCTCGGCGTCGATGACCGCGGCAAGGTCCGCCTCTCGATGAAGGTCGTCGATCAGACGACCGGCAAGGAGGCAGCCTCCCCGCTGGGCGAACGCGACGGCAAGCGCGAGGAGGGTAGTGCGCGCGAGGCCCGACACGCCGATTGAGCGGCGGGGCGGGCTTGCGCTTTCCCAAAGTGATCGGCCACCGCGGGGCAGCACTTCTTGCCCCCGAGAACACCCTCGCCGGCTTTCGCAAGGCGGCCGAGCTCGGTTGCCGCATGGTCGAGTTCGACGTGCGGCTCAGCCTCGACGGCGTTCCGGTCGTCTTCCACGACGACCGCCTCGAGCGCGTGACCGACGGCAAGGGGGCGGTCGGCGAGACCCGCTTCCGCGATCTCAAGGCGCTCGATGCGGGTGCCCACTTCGCTCCCGCCTGCAAGGGCGAGGCGATCCCGAGCCTCGCTGAGGCGTTGGCCCTTCTGCGCGAGCTCGGGCTCGCCTTCGATCTCGAGCTCAAGGCCGAGCCGGGCCGCGAGCGCCCGCTCGCCGAGGCGGCGGCGGCAGAGCTCGCGCGGCTCTGGTCCCCTACCTTGCCGGCACCGCTGGTCACCAGTTTCCAGCCCGAAGCACTCGCCGCCTTCCAGCACCTCGCGCCGGCCGTAGCGCGCGGCTATCTCGTCGAGACCCTGCCGCGCGAGTGGCGCGCGGCGGTGGAGCGGCTCGGCGCTCAAGCCGTGATCTGCAATCAGCGCCTGATCTCGAGCGAGGCCGTGCGCGCGGTCAAGACCGGCGGCTATCCGCTCCTCGCCTACACGGTCAATCATGGGGAACGCGCGGTCGAGCTCCTTGCCCGAGGGGTCGACGGGGTCATCAGCGACGTGCCCGATGCGATCATGGCGGCACTCTAGGATGCGGTGGAGCCGCGGGGCGGCGGCTTTCTGCACTGCAATATGGCCTGCCGGCCCCCGCCGCCAGCGTCCGGCGACGGTGATTCCGCTTCATAACCTTGCAGAGTCGCACTATATCCACTGCTGATGCCGGACCGCACGAGGCCAGGGGAGGGCCCGCCCGGTGCATCGGCCCCATAAGGAGGGCAAGGAGAAGCGTGAGGACGCTGCAGCCGGTTCTGATTTCCGGGCGCGAGGTACTGCCGCTCTTCGAGGGCGGCAAGGGCATCTCCGTGTCCAACGGGGAGAGCTCGGGCGCTTGGGCCGCGGCGGGCGGGGTCGGCACCTTCTCGGGCGTCAACGCCGACTCCTTCGACGAGGCAGGCAACCTGCTCTCCCAGCTCTACTACGGCCGCACGCGGCGCGAGCGCCACGACGAGCTCATCGCCTATGCCATCAAGGGGGCCGTGCACCAGGCCAGGGTCGCCTACGAGAACGCGCTCGGCCAAGGCCGCATCCACATGAACATCCTGTGGGAGATGGCGGCGGCGGAGACCATTCTGCATAGCGTGCTCGAGCGCGCGAAGGGCCTCATCAACGGCGTCACCTGCGGTGCAGGCATGCCCTATCGCATCGCCGAGATCTGCGCGCACTACGGGGTCCACTATTATCCCATCATCTCCTCGGCGCGCGCTTTCCGCGCACTGTGGAAGCGCGCCTATCACAAGTTCCGCGATTGGCTCGGCGGCGTGGTCTACGAGGACCCGTGGCTCGCCGGCGGGCACAACGGGCTCAGCAACGCCGAGGATCCGGTCAGGCCGGAACCGCCCTTCCCGCGCGTGATGGCATTGCGCGAATTCATGAACGAAGCGGGGCTGCAGAGCACGCCGATCATCATGGCGGGCGGGGTGTGGTTCCTGCGCGAGTGGGAGGATTGGATCGACAATCGCGAGCTCGGCCCGATCTGCTTCCAGTTCGGCACGCGCCCCCTCCTCACCAAGGAGAGTCCGATCTCGGATGCCTGGAAGGAGCGCCTGACCAGGCTCAAGGACGGCGACGTGCTGCTCCACCGCTTCAGCCCGACGGGGTTCTATTCCTCCTCCGTCAAGAACAAGTATCTCGCCGAGCTCAACGAGCGGGTGAGCCGCCAGGTCGCCTTCACGCTCGAGCCGGTCGGCCAGCATGATACCGTGTTCGCCGTCGGCCCGCGCAGGAGGGTCGTCTATCTCACCGCCGTCGACAAGGCGCGCGCCGACGGCTGGGTGGCGCAAGGCTTCACCGAGGCGCTCAAGACGCCCGATTCCACCATCATTTTCGTGACCGCGGCGAAGGCCCAGGAAATCCGCACGGACCAGATCAATTGCATGGGCTGTCTCTCGGCCTGCCTCTTCTCCAACTGGGCGCAGAACGAGCCCTACAGCACGGGCCGGAAGGCCGACCCGCGCTCCTTCTGCATTCAAAAGACGCTGCAGCACATCAGCCACGGCGGCGACGTCGAGTCCCAGCTCATGTTCGCCGGCCACAACGCCTATCGCTTCGCCCAGGACCCCTTCTACGCCAACGGCTTCATTCCGACGGTGCGCCAACTGGTCGAACGCATCCTGACCGGCGATTGAAGGGGTGCCGTCTCGGGGTCGCCCGGCGGAGGAAGGCCTTTATTTTTTTGCCTGATTGCGGCAGGGTAGCTTCGATGTGCGCTCTTCGTCAGATGCTCGAGCCGCGGTGAGGCGCATGCCTCAGCGCCGTCAATTCGCCGCCGCCCTCGAGTGCTTGCGCGGTGCCGGCTTGCGCCCGACGCGCCAGCGGCTGGCGTTGGCGCGCTTGCTTTTCGACCAGATGGCGCGGCACGTGAGTGCCGAGCAGCTCCATGCCGAGGCGGTGGCCGCACGCGTGCCGGTCTCGCTCGCGACCGTCTACAACACGCTCCATCAGTTCACCTCCGCCGGGCTTTTGCGCGAGGTCGTGGTCGAGGCCGGGCGCTCCTACTTCGACACCAACACCTCGCAGCACCACCATTTCTATCACGAGGAGAGCGGCTCCCTGCAGGACATCGCGGCCTCCGAGCTGAGCGTGTCGGCCCTGCCGGCGGCTCCCGGCGGCACCACCGTCGCGCGGGTCGACGTGATCGTGCGCTTGCGCAATCGGCGCTAATTTTCTTCTAATATTTACAATCGCTTAAACAATTTTTTAGAATTTCTCTAATTTCTTGACAGATGGCTCCGCGGGCGCGATAAAGGGTCCAGGCGGCCGCCGGGCATCCCGTTCTACAGCGCGCGCGGACGGCGGCCCCGTCATTTCACGCGCAAGCGAAGGGAGAGAACCATGGCGTCGCTCAAGGGATCCAAGACCGAGGAAAACCTCAAGGCCGCCTTCGGCGGAGAGTCTATGGCCAATCGCCGCTACCTCTATTTCGCCCAGAAGGCCGACGTGGAGGGCTACAACGACGTATCGGCCGTCTTCCGCTCGACCGCCGAGGGCGAGACCGGTCACGCCCACGGCCACCTCGAGTTCCTCGAGGCGGTGGGCGATCCTGCGACCGGCAAGCCGATCGGCAAGACCTCGGACAATCTCAAGGCCGCGATCGCGGGCGAGACCCACGAGTACACGGATATGTATCCGGGCATGGCGCGCACGGCACGCCAGGAAGGCCACGAGGAGATCGCCGACTGGTTCGAGACGCTCGCCAAGGCCGAGCGCTCGCACGCCGGCCGCTTCCAGAAGGCGCTCGACGAGCTCAAATAACGCATCTTCGCGCGGCTCGCGGGGTTCGCGGGAGGCGTGCGGAGCCATGACGGATCCGCACCCGCCCGTGCCCTGCACGCCATGGCCGGCCGGCCGTCGGCCGAGACGAAGAGGCGAGCGATGAGAGAAGGCAGCCTCGAAGCGCCCACCCGCCACGCCCTCGCGTGGCAGGAGCCCGACTTCTACGATCCCGTCAAGCTCGAGGCGGAGACGCGGCGCGTCTTCGACATCTGCCACGGCTGCCGGCGCTGCTTCAACCTTTGCGATTCCTTTCCGCGCCTCTTCGATCTCATCGACCAATCGAAGACGGGCGAGCTCGACGCCGTCGCGAGTGCCGATTTCGGCCAGGTGAGCGATGCCTGCACGCTCTGCGACATGTGCTTCATGACGAAGTGCCCTTACGTGCCGCCGCACGTCTTCAACCTCGATTTCCCGCACCTCATGCTGCGCCACCGCGCGGTCGCCGCGCGCGCGGGCCGCGTGAGCCGTGCCGACCGCGAGCTTGCCAAAGTCGATCGCAACTCCAAGCTTGCCGGCCTCGCCCCAGCGCTCGCCAACTGGGCGAGCGATACCGGAAACAGGCTCACCCGTCCGCCCCTCGAGAAGCTGGCGGGGCTCGACCGCCGGGCAGCCCTCCCCAAGTTCGCAGGTGCGACCTTCGCGATGCGCGCGCGCAAAGCAGCGCTACCGGTCAACGACAAAGCACCCGCCTACGGCCGCAAGGCCGTGCTCTATGCCACCTGCTACGTCAATTACAGCGCGCCGAGCGTGGGGCTCGCGGCGCGGGCGGTGCTCGCCAAGAACGGGGTCGAGACCGAGGTCGTCTATCCGCGCTGCTGCGGCATGCCGCTCCTCGAGCAGGGTGCCATCGACAAAGTGGCGGCGAGCGCCAAAAGCGTCGCCGCCGAGCTCGCTGTCTGGATCGCCGAGGGCTACGACGTGATCGCACTCGTCCCCTCCTGTGCCCTCATGCTCAAGTTCGAGTGGCCGCTCATTCTTCCCGGCGACGCGGCAGTCGAGCAGCTTGCCCGCTCCACCTATGACGTGAGCGAGTACGTCGTCGACATCGCCAAGCGCGAGGGCCTGGCCGACGGCCTCCGGCCGATCGAAGGCGGGGTGGCCGTGCACCTCGCTTGCCATGCCCGCGCCCAGAACATGGGGCAAAAGGCCGCCGAGATGCTGCGCCTCATTCCCTCGACCGAGGTGCAGGTGATCGAGCGCTGCTCCGGCCACGGCGGCTCCTGGGGCTTCAAGAAGGCGTTCTTCGAGACCGCCCTCAAGCTCGGACGGCCGGTCGCGCGCCAGGGAGCGGAGAGTGGCAAGGCCTATCTCGCCTCCGAATGCCCGCTCGCGGGCGTGCATATCGCGCAAGGGATGGAGCGGCTGGCGGGCGAGGGCGCCAAACCACAGCTCATCACCCATCCGATCGAGCTTCTCGCCCGCGCCTACGGGCTCCCGAGCTGAGCCGGGCGAGGATCATGACCCCGCCCATGCCCGGCAAGCACGCGATCACCGCCGCCGATCTGCTGCCGATGGCGGAGTATGCCAAGATCCGCCGCGCCGAGCGCCGGCGCATGCTCGAGCTCAAGCAGCATCGCCGCGTCGAGGTCGGACCGTTCGCAACCTTCTACTTCGAATCCTTCGAGACCATGCGGCACCAGATCCACGAGATGCTGTTCATCGAGAAGGGCGGGGCGGCACAGGTGCCGGGCGAGCTTGCGGCGTACAATCCCTTGGTCCCCAAAGGCAATGAGCTCGTTGCCACCCTGATGATCGAGATCGACGAGCCGGAACGGCGCCAGGAGATGCTGGCACGCCTCGGCGGCATCGAGGAGACAGCCACGCTCAAGATCGCAGGTGCGGTGGTCAAGGCCACGGCGGAGAAGGACCTCGACCGCACCACGGCAGAGGGCAAAGCCTCCTCCGTGCAGTTCGTGCACTTCCCCCTGAGCGCGGCCGAGATCGCCGCCTTCAAGACGCCCGGCAGCGAGATCATCCTCGCCCTCGACCACCCCGCCTACGGCCACATGGCGCGTCTGCCGGAGGCCGTGCGCGCGGAGCTCGCCAAGGATCTGGATTAGAGCTGAATCCGATCAAGTAGAACATCTCTTTCGTCACCCCGGCGAAAGCCGGGGTCCAGGGG
>DATJAC010000141.1:0-2083 GCA_035516655.1 Alphaproteobacteria bacterium
CGCCGCCGTCGTCGCCGCAGCACCGAGGAAATCGAGCAGGGCGCGACCGTCGCGGATTTCGTGGAGCGCCCCGATTTCGGCGCGCGTCAGCTTGGCCGCGCGCAAGAGGTCGCGATAGGTGCGCGGCACCTCCTCCCCCGCCTCTTCCGCCAATGCGTTGCCGCTGAGCTCGATTTCGGACATTTCCCCTGCACCGACAGGGCTGTTGCGCGGCGTTCTGTATAGTCCCCCGGCCGGCGCGGGTCAACGGCCGCAGCAGCCGAGTCCGCCCGTGGCAGCCGGACCGCGAGGGCTGCCGGCGGCCGTCAGCACCCTGCTCCAGCCGATCGTCGACGACGGCCGCTCGGCGCTCACGACTCGAAGCGGAAGGAGAGCACCCAGCGTCCGGCGGCATCGTAGGCGCTGGCGTCACCCCCGCCCATGACGACCGCTGCCAGGCAAAGCTCCGGGGCCTGGTCGAAAACCAGGCATTCCGCCTCGCCCCGCTTGACCAGGCGGCCGGTCAGCCCCCAGAGCCGCATCAGGCCTGGGCGCCAGGCCGTGGCGCGCGCCGCACCGTCTTCGGCAACCCTGATGTCGAGGTTCCATTCGGCGGTGCTGCCGCGCAAATGCCGGCCGCGCAACGAGGCCGCTTGCGCCGTCGCGACCGCGGCCCCGTGGGCGGTACTTGCCACGGCAAGGGTCGCGGGACCGGGCTCGGCGAGACGCGGAATCTTGGGATCGTCCAAGGTCTCAAGATGGAGGCTCTGGTAGAGGGGTGCCGTCGCGAGGGGCCTGAGCGGCTTTATGTCCACGGGCACGCCTTCGGCATGTGCCTGTGCCATCGCGACCTCGAGGGCCGAGAGATAGATCCGGCTGCGATGCGGAATGCCGTCGGGGGAGCCGGCAGCACCCGGCAGAGTCAAAATCTCCCCGCGGAGGGCTGCGGCGCGCGCCTCCCTGAGCTTCGTCCAGGTGAGCGGCGCATCGGTGAAGCCGGGGTGGCGCTGGGCGGTGTCGAGGAAGTTATGGAAGCCGGTGAAGGCCAGCCACAGGGCAGCGAGGGCGGCGAGGGGCAGGCAGCCCCTGCGCTCGGCAAAATCCCCGAGCAGCAGGCCGGCGAGGAGCGCCACGAAGATGGAGGACAGGCTGGCGTAATAATTGACCTCGGAGAGATAGGGCGCGAGCGGATGGATCATGACCGCCTGCCCGCAGACGAAGAGTGCCGAAGCAAGCACGACCGACCAGACGAGGCGGCGCTGCGAGCGGCCAAGCATCCATAACAGGCCGGCAAGGGCGATCAGTACCGCGAGGTGCTGGCCGTACTCGCCGGCACTCGCGTCCCAGAAGGGATGCTCAGGGTGATCGTAGGTCCAATTCCCGAGCACCGAGCGGCCGATGATCATATGCGCCGAGAGGATCGTCTCGAGCAGGCTGGCGACATGGACGTGAGCGAGGAAGGCGGCGAACGGCTGCGCCGCACCGAACATCGCCGCGTACACTCCGCGCAGCATGACCGTGCCGAGCGGCACCACGGCGTAGCCCTCTCGCGCCTGAAGGTAGGGAAGGGCCGCGAAACCGATCCCGACATAGATGACGAGGGCCGCGAGGAGGGCCGCAAGCGCGGCAACGCGCCGGGCAATCCGGGCGCTGCGATCGCAGAGAAGCGGCAGCGCCAAGATGCCGAGCGTCGAGATCAGGAAGACCGCGGTCTCATCCGAAAGCACAGCCCCTAGGGCCGAGAGAAAGAGGATAGCCGTGCCGAGCCGCGGCCGCCGCCCGCCGAGCGAGGGGTGCGGCTCGGCGAGGGCGAAGCCCAGGAGGGCCGTCACGAAGAACAGGTTCACGAGCGGCTTCGCCGGTATGTAGTAGTCGACGAGGATGTCGAGCTGGCCCGGCGAGGCGGCATAGATGAGGCTCGCGATGAGTGCGGCGGTGCGGCGCCCGGAGAGCAGAAAAACCGCCCCATAGAGGGCCGCGATGCCGGCCGGGTAGATCAGCCAAGCGATGCCGAAGGCCGGGTGCAGGGTGCGATGCAGCAGCAATGCACTGCGCACCTCGATGTTGAGGACGGCACCCAGGAGAGGCAGAAGGCGCGGCCTAG
>DATJAC010000142.1:0-5065 GCA_035516655.1 Alphaproteobacteria bacterium
TACGGGCTCGCGCTCACGGCGGCGACCCTGGCGCTCACCGCCTATCTCGTGGGTACTGCCTGCGGCACGGCCTTGGGCGGCCTGCTTGCCGACCGCACCGAGAACCATCACCGCGTGGCCATGGCCGGCATGGTGACGGCAGCCGCCTTCATTCTGGCGGTGGCGTTCCTTGCCGGGGCGACGGCCGCGATCGTGCCGGTCATGGCTGCAGCAGGCCTCGCCGCCGGCGTCACGGCACCCTCGCGCGACGTGCTCATCCGCCGCGCGGCCGTGGGTGCGGGGATGGGCAAGGTCTTCGGCTTCGTCTATTCCGGGTTCGATCTCGGCTCCTCGGTGGCACCCGTCCTCTTCGGCGCCCTCATCGACCACAAGGCGCCGCACGCCGTCTTCCTCGTCGCCGCCGCGGCCTATGCGGTCGCCGCCCCAACGGTCATGCAGGTGCGCCGGCGCACCCAGCGGGTCATGCCGGCGCCGGCGAGTGCCGACTGAGCGAGGCGCGGCTCAAGACGGAGT
This sequence comes from Alphaproteobacteria bacterium, assembly GCA_035516655.1. Lineage (GTDB taxonomy): Bacteria > Pseudomonadota > Alphaproteobacteria > JACZXZ01 > JACZXZ01 > DASPPM01. The sequence goes on from DATJAC010000142.1 coordinate 514, forward strand.
TCTGGGTGCAGGCCTGCATCCACCGCGGCAGTGCCGCCGGCATCCCCGTGACGGTCGTGCACAAGGGTGACGCCACGCGCGGCAGCGTGCTCGTCAAACTCAACCGCTTGGAGGGCGGCTGCACGGTCCTGGCCGAGACCCAGGACATGAGCGGGGCGCGCGCCTGGATCAAAGGGACGGGTGCCGCCCCCGTCGCCGAGGCCGCGGCCGACGACTATATCGCGCGCAACCGCCGCACCGATCCCGACCTCTGGGTCATCGAGATCGAGGATCGCGAGGGACGCCTCCCCTTCGAGGCCAAGATCCTGGCGCTGTAGCGCGCGGGAAAAATCGCGCGTGATGCGGGCGGGACCGGGCGCTAGATTGAGGCACGGGTTGGGGGTGGCTGAGATCATGGCAGCGGGGCGCTTAGAGGATCGAGCGGCCGTCGTCACCGGAGGTGCCGTCGGGCTGGGCTTTGCCTTTGCGCGACGGCTGCTCGCCGAGGGCGCGCGGGTCCTCGTCGCCGATATCGTCGACCCGACGGAGGCGGTGCGCGCGCTCGCTACGGGCAGCCGTGCCACGGGCGGCCGCGTGCACGGTATGCGGCTCGACGTGGCCTCGGCCGAAGCGGCGCGGAGGATGGCCGCGGAGGCCGAGCGGCACTTCGGGCGGATCGACATTCTCGTCAACAACGCGGCGGTCTTCGCCGGGCTCAAGCCGCAGCCGTTCGAGGCCATCCCGGAGGAGGAGTGGGAGCGCGTGATGGCGGTCAACGTCAAGGGCGTGTGGAACTGCGCCAAGGCGGTCGTGCCGGCGATGAAGGCGCAGGGCGAGGGCCGCATCGTCAACGTGGCGTCCGCGATCGTCGTCAAGGGCACACCCTATCTCTTGCACTATGTGGCGTCCAAAGGGGCCGTCATCGCCATGACCCGGGCGCTTGCGCGCGAGCTCGGGGAGCACGGCATCGGCGTGAATGCGGTCGCCCCGGGGCTCATCATGAGCGACGCTGTTGCGGCCAATCCCGACTTGACGGGCTTTCAATCCGAGGCAGTGCTGCAATCGCGCGCCTTCAAGCGGCGGGGCCTGCCCCAAGACGTCGAGGGGGCCGTGGTCTTCCTCGCCTCGGAGGAGAGTGCCTTCATGACGGGCCAGACGCTCGTCGTCGACGGCGGCTCCGTGTTTGTATAGCCAAGGGGAGACGAGATTGCTCACGACGGTTCCCGTCATCGACATATCGCCTTTCATGGCGGGCTCGCGGGAAGGAAAGCAGGCTGTGGCGGCCGCGGTCGGACGCGCCTGCACCGACATCGGCTTCTTCTCCATCGTCGGCCACGGCGTGCCGGAGGCGCTCGTGGCGCGGATGTACGACGTCTCGCGCCGCTTCTTCGATCTGCCGCTCGCGGAGAAGCTCGCGGTCAAGCGGCCGCGGCCCGAGCAGAGCCGCGGCTATATCGGCTTCGGCGACGAGAACCTCGCCTACAGCCTCGGCAAGGAGGCCGTCACCGACCTCAAGGAGTTCTTCGCCATCGGTCCGGTCGACGTCCCCGACGAGGACTATTACCGCCGTGCCGCCGCCTATCCGAGCTTCGCCCCCAACCTCTGGCCGGCCGAGCCGGCCGAGCTGCGCGCGGTCTGGACGGACTATTACCGCGCCCTCGAGCGGCTGGGGGCCGTGATCATGCGCATCTTCGCCCTGGCATTGGCGCTGCCTGAGGATTTCTTTCGCGACAAGCTCGACCGGCACATCAGCGGCATCCGCGTGATCAATTATCCCGACCAGGCGGACCCACCAGCACCCGGCCAGCTCCGCGCCGGGGCCCACAGCGACTATGGTGCTGTGACCATCCTCAAGTCGGAGAACGCGCCGGGCGGGCTCCAGGTCAAGAACCGCCGCGAGGAGTGGGTCGACGTCACCGCCGTGCCGGACTCCTTCGTCGTCAATATCGGCGATCTCATGATGCGCTGGACGAACGACCGTTGGATCTCGACCCTCCACCGCGTCGCCAACCCGCCGCGCGATGCCGCCCTCGGCAGCCGCCGGCAATCGATCGTCTTCTTCTATCAGCCCAACTACGACGCCGTCATCGCATGCCTGCCGGGCTGCGCAGGCCCCGGCAATCCGCCGAAATACGCGCCCGTCACCTCGGGCGAGCATCGGCTGACGAAGTTTCTCAACGGGGTGGGTGCCCAAGCGCCGGCGGGCGAACGTTGAGCGACCCCCCTTCCTACCCTCCCCCCTCGAGGGGGGAGGGAAGAAGGATCGCACGTCAAAAAATAGTCCCCCGCCTCATTGAGGGGGGCTCGAGCCGCGAAGCGGATCGAGGGGGTGGGGGTGACGCTCGAGTGTTCGAGAGTCCGCGCTATCCCTGCGCCACGAACTTCTTGTTGGTGTAGGCGTCCAAGCCTTCGATGCCGCCTTCGTGGCCGTGCCCGCTCTCCTTGACGCCGCCGAAGGGGGTCTCGGGGGTCGAGATCGCGTAGGTGTTGATCCCGACCATGCCCGATTCGAGCGCGTCGGCGATGAGGGTCGCGGTCTTGTTCGAGCTGGTGAAGGCATAGGCCGCGAGCCCGAAGGGGAGCGAGTTGGCGCGCTCGACGACCTCGTCGAAGCTCTTGAAGGGCGAGATCGGGGCGAGCGGGCCGAAGGGCTCCTCCTTCATCATGCGCGCGTCCTCGGGGATCTCGGTGATCGCGGTGGGCTCGAAGAAGAAGCCCTGATTGCCGTGCCGGCTGCCGCCGGTCGCGATCTTGGCCCCCCGCTTCTTGGCGTCGGCGACGAAGCCTTCCATCGCGTCGAGGCGGCGCGGGTTGGCGAGCGGGCCCATCTTGGTGCCGTCGGCGAGCCCGTCGCCCACGACGAGGCCCTTGGCCGCCTCGGCGAAGCGCTTGACGAAGCGGTCGTGCAGCGTCTCGTGCACGAAGAAGCGGGTCGGCGAGATGCAGACCTGGCCGGCGTTGCGGTACTTGCCCGCGACCGCGGCCTCGGCCGTCTTCTCGGGATCGACGTCGTTGAAGACGATGACGGGCGAGTGGCCGCCGAGCTCCATCGTCGTGCGCTTCATGCCCTTGGCGGCGAGCGCCATGAGGTGCTTGCCCACCGGAATCGAGCCGGTGAAGGAGACTTTGCGGATGATGTCGGAGGCGATGATGTGCTCGGAGATGCGCGCCGGCACGCCGAAGACGAGGTTGAGGACACCCGCGGGCAGCCCGGCGTCGGCAAAGGCGCGTACGAGCTCGACGCAGCTTCCCGGCGTCTCCTCCGAGGCCTTGATGATGAGCGAGCAGCCGCCGGCCAAGGCGCCGCCGATCTTGCGTGCCGGCGTCAAGGTCGGGAAGTTCCACGGCGTGAAGGCGGCGGCCGGGCCGACCGGCTCCTGGATCATCATCTGGCGCGTGCCGGCGGCCCGGCCCGGGATGACGCGGCCGTAGGCACGCCGTCCCTCCTCGGCGTACCACTCGATGATGTCGGCCGAGACCGCGACCTCGATGCGCGCCTCGGCGAGAACCTTGCCCTGCTCGAGCGTCAGCACCCGCGCGATCGCCTCCTGGCGCTCGCGCACGAGATCGGCGGCCCGGCGCATGATCTTGGCGCGGTCATAGGCGGAGGTGGCGCGCCACAGCTTGAAGCCCTTGGCCGCCGCCGCGAGGGCCGCGTCGAGGTCGGCCGTGCTCGCGTGCGGCAGAATCCCGAGCGGCTTCTCCGACGCCGGGTTGATGACTTCCTCGGACTCCCGCCCGTCACGCGGGAGCCACTTGCCGTCGATATAAAGAGCGAGTTCCGGATACACTGGCGTCCTCCACCTAACTGGTCGTGATTGCTGGATAAACCGGGCCGGGGTCGGGCCGCTTCCGCGACCTCGGGAACGCGTCCTCGGGCAATGGGGTCACGCGAGAGCGCATACTGCCCCCTTAGCCCCGCTCAGTCCAGCCGGCTTGCGGCCCCGTGCGAGCCGCTTCTTCTCGTCCTGATCTAGGCTAAGCTTCGCCGCTGGCAAGCTTGCGAGGAGGACGGCATGGCCTTGACCCCATCGACGCGCAAACTCCTCTGCGAGGTAAGCACGGCGACGCTCACCACGCAGATGCTGAAGCGCGGCTTCCGCAACATCTACATGACGGGCGTGCGCCCGCTCCACGCGGCCGGCCCCAACATGGTGGGCGAGGCCTGCACCTTGCGCTATATCCCGGCGCGCGAGGATCTCGCCACCATCGAGTCCCTGGGCAGCCGCGAGCATCCCCAGAGGAAGACCATCGAGACCATCGCCAAGGGCAAGGTCCTGGTGGTGGACTGCCGCGGCGAGAGCGGGGCCGCGGGCATCGGCGCCATCCTGGTGGCACGGCTCAGCGCGCGGGGTGCCGCCGGCTTCGTCTGCGACGGGGGCGTGCGCGACCTGGCCCAGGCGGTGAGCGTCGGCCTGCCGCTCTATGCCCAGGGTGCTGCGGCCCCGCCCAACGTGACCCGCCACCATGCCGCCGACAGCGGCCGGCCGATCGGCTGCGGCGGGGTCGCTGTCTTCCCCGACGACGTCGTGGTGGGCGATCGCGACGGGGTCGTGGTCCTCCCCGCGCGTCT
>DATJAC010000143.1:0-9296 GCA_035516655.1 Alphaproteobacteria bacterium
CGCGCGCGCGAGGGCGATACCGTAGAGGCCGAGCAGACCGAGCCCCTGGATGACGACCGCCTCGCCGACCGTGATCCCGGCGGCCTCGGTCGCGGCCACCATGGTGGCGACGCCGCAGTTGGCCGGGGTCGCCTCCTCGTCGGTGAGCTCGGGCGGCAGGCGCAGGATGCCCGTACCGGGGAGAAGATAGCAATGCTCGGCGAAGCCGCCGGTGAGGCCGGGAGCCACGTCGGCGGGATCGTGCCCGTATTTGCGCAATGACACGCACTTCTGCGGCATGTCGAGCACGCGGCAGTAGTAGCACTTGCCGCAATTGAAGAACTCGGTCCAGGTGATGCGGTCGCCCACGTTGAGCCGCTCGCCGCGCATGTCGGGCCCTGCGTCGGAGCCGATCTCGTCGATGAGGCCGATGATCTCGTGGCCGAGGATGCCGGGGCAGGGATTGTGCCGCTTGCCCTCCCAGGAGTGCACGTCGGAGCGGCAGATGGTGGCCATCTTGACGCGCACCAGCACCTGGCCGGGCGCCGGGCGCTGCAACGGGAAATTGCGGATGACGAAGGGCCGATTGGGCGCCTCGAACACGGCCGCACGCGATTGGCTGCTCATCTCGCTCCTATGTGACGCTCTCGGGCAGTGCGCGGCTCAGGCCGTGCCGTTCAGCGCGAAGTCGAAGATCTGCCGGCTGTTGAGCCTGCCCGCTGCGGCTTTTTGCGCATAGGCATCGTTGAGCGGCTCGCTCACGATGAAGGGCACTCGCGCTTCCGCCACGCCGCCGTGGGTGCGGAGGCGAAAGCCCGCGAGGGCCGAGAGGTCGTGATCCGCCTTGGCGGCCCCGATGCAGGTGCCGGCGTCGGAGATCACCGCGACGTCGCCTTCGCGGTCGAGCGGGAGCTCGAATTTCCGCGCCGCCGCCGCCTTCTCGTAGGTACCCTCGATGCCGGGGAGCGCGCGCGCGAGGCGCGCCACGTCGGCGGGCTTCGCCTTGCCGCCCAAGCAATAGACGCGCACGAAGCCGCCGAGGGCGCCATGGTGGCCCACGAAATAGTCCGTGATGGGGCAGATGACCTTGGTGTCGGCCGGGCCGAATTCCGCGTCGAGCACGTCCTGGAGATAGATCACGTTCGGCGTGCCGTCGGACTTCGACTTGTCGTTCATGCCGTGGTCGGCCGTGAGGGCCACGACGGCGCCGAGCTCGGCGAGCCGGCCGAAGCAAGCGTCGATGGCACGATAGAAGCGGTCGGCCTCGGCCTCGCCGGGCGCATATTTGTGCTGGATGTAGTCGGTGAGCGAGAGATAGAGCATGTCCGGCCGCATGCGCTCGAGGATGCGGATGCCGGCCTCGAGCACGAAGAGGGAGAGCTCGGCCGAATACATGTCGGGGAGCGGCATGCCGACGAGCTCCAGCACGTTCTCGATGCCGTTCTCGGCACGGGTGCATCGATCCGCTTTTTCCGAGGAGAAATTGATGTTGCCGCGTGCCGCGTCGAGACCCTTGCCGAGCTGCAGGCGGAGCTTGTCCTTGGCGGTGATCGAGACGACCTTGGCGCCCGCGCGGGCGAACTCGGCCATCACGGTCGAGGAGCGCAGGAGCTCGGGCCCGGTCATCACGATCGCCTTGCCGGTCGCGCGATCGAGGTAGAAATTGCCGGAGATGCCGTGCACCGCGGCGGGAGCACCGGTCACGATCGACATGTTGTTGGGGCAGGTGAAGCTCGGCACCGTGCCGTCCGCGGTCGCGGCGAAGCCCTTCTCCATGAAGCGCTTCACGTTGGGGATGATGCCGTCCTCGAGCCCGCGCGCGAAATAGGCCGGATCGCCGCCGTCGATGCAGACCACGACCACGGGCCGCGCCGGCCAGCGGTAGCTCGTTCCGTTGAGCGTGATCGGCGCGCGCGTTTCTGCCATGTCTCCTCCTCCCGCATTTGCGCTGCCGCGGCATCCCGAGGACCGCTTGTAAGGCCGTTGTGTTACAGATATCAGCTTCGCTGCCGGGATTAAACAGGCAGCTCCTTGCCGGCGACGAGCGGGCGCAAGGGAGCGAAGAGCGCTGCATTGCTCGCGAGCAGCGCGTTGCCGCGCCTGAGCCCGTCGTTGCCGAGAAAATCGCTCACCACCCCGCCCGCCTCGGTGACGAGGAGGATGCCGGCAAGCGCGTCCCAGGGCTGGAGGTGGAGGCCGTAGAAGGCGTCGTTGGCTCCGCGCGCCACGTCGGCCAACGCCAACGCCGCCGAGCCCGCCCAGCGCACGGCTGCCCCCGCAAGAAGCACGCGCTCGATTGCCTGGGTGTAGTTCGATGGCGGGGGCCGGCGGCGCCAGCATCCCATCTCGAGCGAGGCGTCCTTGAGCTCGGCCACCGCGCTCACGCGGATCGCCCTCCCGTTGCAGAAGGCGCCCGCCCCCGCCTCGGCCGAGAAGAGAAGGTCCGTGGTCGGGTCGTAGACCACGCCCAAGGCCGGCCTGCCCTCGGCCGCGAAGCCGATCGAGACCGCAAAATGCTCGACTCCGTGGGCGAAGTTGGCGGTCCCGTCGATCGGATCGACGACCCAGGTGGCAGCACTCACTTCGCCTCCAGCCTCCTCGCCCAGCATGGTGTCGCCGGGGAAATGCTCCGCCACCTGCTCGCGGATCAACGCCTCGATCTCGCGGTCGACGGCGGTCACATAGTCCTGCGGGCCCTTGAGGCTCGTCTCGAGCTTGACACCCTCGCTCAAGCGCACACGCATGACCCCACCCGCCCTGCGCGCGAGCTCGAGCGCGAGGGCCGTGCGCTGGGAGAGCGATCGAGCCGGAGACGCCGGGGTCAGGGCAGCCCCTCCATCGAGCCGAGGCGATGTTTGCCGGGCCTACTCCTACACCGGCTTTGCCCCCGCGTCACGGCTCCTGCCCGACGGAGGCGGGACGCGACGCGGCGGTTCTCGCCGCGTGAGCGCTGTGCTATGAGGTGGACGCGCGCCGGGTCCAAGCACCCGACCGGCGGCATTCCCTGAGCAGGACGACCCGCATGACGGCTCGGTCGGTCACCCCATCGCCTGCGGTACCTGTTCCGGCCGCAACGCTTCTGCTGCTCCGCGACGGTGCCGCCGGGATCGAGATTCTCATGACGGTGCGTCACCGCGCCATCGCCTTCGGGTCGGGGGCCATGGTGTTCCCAGGCGGCAAGGTCGACCGCACGGACCGGGAGCTCATCCCCTTCTGCGCGGAAGCCGGTCGCCCGGAAGAGGCCGCCCTCGTGCCGCGCATCGCCGCGATCCGCGAGACCTTCGAGGAATGCGGCCTGCTATTGGCGCGGGCTGCGGGTGGGACCGCCCTGCTCGGCGAGCGGGAGGTCGCTCCGTTGCGCCGGCGCCACGTCGAGGGTGCGGGCTTCAAGTCCTTGCTCGAGGTGGAGCATCTGCAGCTGGCGAGCGACCTGCTCGTCCCCTTCGCCCACTGGATCACCCCGATCACGAGCCCGAAGCGCTTCGACACGCTTTTCTTCATGGCGGAGGCGGCGACCGATCAGGTGGCGCGCCACGACGGGCGCGAGGCGGTGGAGCTCGCATGGCTGGCGCCGCGGCAGGCGATCGCCGAGGGCGAGGACGGGCGGCGCACCCTCATGTTCGCCACCTATGTGAACCTGCTCAAGCTCGCGAGCTACGGGAACGCCAAGGAAGCGCTGGCGGCAGCGCGGCAGCGTCCCATCGTCACGGTGGTGCCCGAGCTGGTCGAGGCGGCGGGGGGACCTGAGTTCCGCATTCCGGCCGAGGCGGATTACGGCCTCACGCACCTGCCGACCAGCAAGATAAGGCGGCCCTGAGCAAGGCCATGGCGGAGATCCAGTTCCACCGCGAGCTCGCCTTCCGATATGCCGTGCTCGAAACCCTCTCCCCGCTCGTCCGCCGGGTGGTCGCGCGCAACCCGAGCCCCTTCACCTTCAAGGGCACGGCCACCTTCATCGTCGGCCGCGGCCGGGTCGCCGTCGTCGATCCCGGCCCGGACCTGCCGGAGCATATAGCAGCCCTGCTCACGGCCCTCCGCGGCGAGAGCGTGGAGGGCATCCTCGTCACCCACACCCATCGCGACCACTCCCCCGCGGCCGCGGCGGTCAAGGCGGCGACGGGGGCTGTGACTTACGGTTACGGGCCGCACGGCAGCGGGTCGCGCGGCGACAGCGGGCGCGCGCCGTCCGGGCCGGCGGTCGAGGAGGGCGGCGATCTCGCCTTCGTCCCCGACGTGAGGATGGCGGAGGGCGACGCGCTCTCGGGGCCCGGTTGGCGCATGACGGCGGTGCACACGCCGGGTCACACATCGAACCATCTCTGCTTCGCCCTCGCCGAGGAGCGCATCCTCTTCTCGGGCGATCACGTGATGGGCTGGTCGACGAGCGTGATCGCACCGCCGGACGGCGACATGGCGGCCTACATGCGCTCGCTCGAGAAGCTGCTCGCGCGAGAGGATGCGCTCTACATGCCGACCCACGGCCCCGCCATTCCCGATCCCAAGGCGCACGTCCAAGCCTTCATCGCGCACCGCAAGGCGCGTCGGGCCGCGATCCTGCGGCACCTGGCCCAAGGCAAGCACAGCATCCCCGAGCTCGTCGCCGCCATCTATGTCGGCCTCCCGGAGAACTTGCGCGCGGCGGCCGGCCGCTCGGTGCTGGCGCATCTCATCGAGCTCTCGGCCGCGGGCGAGGTCGCAGCAGACCGCGCCCCGGAGATGAACGCGCACTACCGGCTGCGCTGAGCGGCCCCTTGCAGGCGCCGCGTAGATGACTATAATGACTATCATAGTCATCTACGCGGAAGGAGCGCGCCAGGGCAATGACTTCGGCCAATTGGAGCGTCTCCGAGGCGAAGGCGAAGCTGAGTGCGGTGATCGATCGCGCTCTCGCGGACGGCCCGCAGACCATCGCCCGCAAGGGCCGCCCCGCGGTCGTGGTTGTGTCGGCTGAGGAGTGGGAGCGCAAGACTCGGCGCGTCGGGAACCTCGCCGAGTTTTTCGCGGCCTCGCCGCTCAGAGCTTCGGGGCTCACGCTTGCGCGCCGGAAAGAACGCGCGCGCAAGCTCGCCTTGTGAGCTTCCTCCTCGACACCAACGTCGTCTCGGAATGGGTCAAGTCGCGGCCCGATCCGGGCGTCATCGCCTGGCTCGCGGAGGCCGACGAGGATCGTGTCCTCATCAGCGTGGTGACGCTGGCCGAGCTGCGCTACGGCATCGAGCGCATGACGGCCGGCCGGCGGCGCGCGCGGCTCGATGCCTGGCTGCGCGAGGAACTGCCACTCCGCTTTGAGGGCCGCGTGCTGCCGGTCGACGCTGCCGTCGCCGACAGCTGGGGCAAGCTCGTGGCGCAAGCCGAGGCGGCGGGCCATCCGCTCGGCGTCACGGACGCCTTCATCGCCGCGACGGCGACCGCCCACGGCCTGACCTTGGTCACCCGCAACGTCGCTGACTTCGCGGATTCGCTCAAGGCCATCGTCAATCCGTGGCGCGCGGGCTGAGTTGGCGCGCGTCGATCGGTGCCTCTGAAGGCGAATGGGAAAAAGGGAGAAAGCGCATGCCCCCAGTTCTGATCGTGACCGGCGGCGGCCGGGGCATCGGCGCCGCCTCGGCCCGGCTCGGCGGCGAGCGCGGCTATGCCGTCGCGGTCAATTACCTGGCGAATGCCGCGCGCGCCCGGGAGGTGGCGGCCGAGATCGAGCGGGCGGGCGGGCGCTCAATCGCGGTCGCGGCTGACGTCTCGACCGAGGCGGGTGCGATCGAATTGTTCGAGACCGTCGACCGCGAGCTCGGGCCGGTCACGGCCCTCTTCAACAATGCCGGCACCATCCTGCCGAGCGGGGTGGTGACGGGCGTCACGGCGGCCGACCTCGAGCGCCTCTGGCGCATCAACATCACGAGCCAGTTCCTCTGCGCGCGCGAGGCGGTCAAGCGCATGTCGACCAAAAGCGGGGGCAAGGGCGGGGCCATCGTCAACATGTCCTCCGTCCACGCGCGCATAGGTGCTCCCGGCGCTTTCGTCTCCTACGCCGCCTCGAAGGGTGCCATCGACAGCTTCACCCATGGCCTCGCCCTCGAGGTCGTCGACCAGGGCATCCGCGTGAACGCGGTCAGGCCCGGGCTCATCGATACCGAGATCCATGCGCTCGGCGGCGATCCCGACCGGCCGAAGCGGGTCGGTCCCACCGTCCCCTTCGGCCGCGCCGGCTTCCCCGACGAGGTCGCCCGCACGGTGCTTTGGCTGCTCTCGGAGGAGGCCTCCTACGTGGTCAATGCGATCGTCGACGTGGGTGGTGGGCGCTGACCCCACCCCGCGGCCGGGGTCGCGCTTTCCGGCGATTGACCCTTGTGCGATCCATGCAATAGTCTTCATGCCAAAGAGCGCTGCAGCACCTCGCAAGCAGCGAACGGGAAGCTTCAAGGGAGGACAGCATGACCAGGAGCAAGATCGCGGCTACGGCCACCACGCGGCGCACGCTTCTCAAGGGAGCGCTCGCCGCCTCGGCGCTCGTCTCGGCCCCCGCCTTTCTCAGGAAGGCGACCGCGGCCACGCCCATCAAGATCGGCATTCCGACCGTGATCACCGGCGGTTATGCGATCCTCGGCGCTCAGACCATCCGGACCTGCAAGCTCGTCAAGAAGCTGACGGACGCCAAGGGCGGGGTGCTCGGGCGCCCGATCGAGTTCCTCTACCAGGACACCACCGGCGACCCCGCGATCTGCGTGCGCAAATGCCAGGAGTTCGTCGAGCGCGACGATTGCCACCTCATCACCGGCGTCGTCGTCTCCTCCGAGGCGGCCGCCATCATGCCCAAGCTCGAGGAATGGAACGCCTTCTTCATCTCGAACGGCAACGGCGACGGGCGGCTCACGGCCGAGCTCTTTGTGCCGCGTTTCTTCCGCGCCAACACCTCGGCCCCCATGGGCGCGCGCACGATCGCCCTCTATCTCAAGGACGCGCCGCAGAAGAAGTTCGTGGCACTGGGCTCCGATTATTCGTGGGGCCAATCGAGCGTCAAGGCCTTCGAGGAGCAGACCAAGAAGATCGGCAAGACCCTCGTCGACAAGATCTTCACCCCCGTCGCCAACAAGGACTATTCGACCTACATCACCAAGATTCTGCAATCGGGGGCCGAAGGCTGCTACCTCGCCCTTCAGGGCGACGAGGCGCGCGCCTTCTTCTCGCAGTCGACGCAATACGAGCTCACCAAGCACGTGCAGATCTTCACCGAGATCGTGGCGCAAGCCGACATCAAGACGCTCGGCAAGGACGCGCTCGGGCTCATCGGCTCCTCGCGCTACCCCTTCACCTACGACATTCCGGAAAACAAGGCCTTCGTCGCGGCCTTCACCGAGGAATACAAGGGCGAGCTGCCGGATTGGCCGGACGGCGAGATCTATCAGGCCCTCCAGATCCTGTTCAAGGCGATGGAGAAGGCGGATTCGATCGAGCCGCTCAAGCTTGTCGCCGCGATGGAGGACCTCGAGGTCACCTCGGTCAAAGGGCCCGTGCTCATGCGCAAGTGCGACCACCAGGGCGAGAACCAGGGCTTTCTCGTCAAGGTCGCGGAGGACGCCAAGTACAAGGAGCCCATCCCGGAGATCGTCAAGATCTACCCGCGCCACGAAGTGACGCCCGACTGCCGCAGCAGCAGCTATAGCTCGTAGGGATTCGCCCGCCGGACGTCTCGCCCAACGCCCCCTCACCCTACCCTCTCCCCCTCAAGGGGGAGAGGGTTGCGCAGGGTTGGCGAGGCGAAGCCGAGCCTTACCCGGAGCTGGGTGAGGGGGTCACGGAGTGGAAATACTCTAGCATGAACTTCCTCGCCTTCATCTTGACGCAGTGCCTGAACGCGCTGTCGCAGGCGGCACTGCTCTTCTTCATCGCGAGCGGGCTGACCCTCATCTTCGGCATCATGCGCGTCGTCAACTTCGCGCACGGGGTCGTCTACATGCTGGGGGCCTACGTCGGCTACAGCCTGCTCGCGCTCACGGGGAGCTTCGTCTTCGCCCTCGTGGCAGCACCCATCCTCGTCGCTGCCGTGGGCATGGCGTTCGAGCGCACCCTGCTCAGCCGGCTTTACCCCCGGCGCGACGCCGGTGCCTATCTCATGCTCACCTTCGGCCTGGCGGTCGTCCTCTCCGAGGCGATCCGACAGGTCTGGGGCCCCTATCCGTTGAGCACCTCGATCCCCGATGCACTCCGCGGCATCGTCCTCGTCCTCGGCCAGCCCTTCCCCAAATATCGCGTCTTCCTCATCGTCCTCGGCCTCGGCGCGGCCCTCGCCCTGTGGCAGTTTCTCGAGCGCACGCGCGCGGGCCTCCTCATCCGTGCCGTGTCGCAGAACCCCGAGATGGTCGAGGCTCTCGGCACCGACACCGGCCTCGTGCGCACCGGCGTCTTCGGCCTCGGCTGTGCCATGGCGGCCTTGGGCGGCGTGCTCGCGGCCCCGCTCCTGACCGCCTTCCTCGCCATGGGGACGAACGTCGTCATCGACGCCTTCGTCATCGTCATCATCGGCGGCATGGGCTCGTTCCTGGGCTCGATCGTCGGCAGCCTGCTCGTCGCCTTCGTCCAGGTCTTCGGCACCTACTATTTCGAGAGCCTGGCGCTGGCCCTCATGTATCTCCTCATGCTCGCCGTGCTGGTGATCCGGCCGGGGGGGCTCCTCGGCAAGGAGGAGTGAGGTGCGCTTCCGCCTCGCCCTCGTCCTCGTCGTGGCGGCGGGGGCCCTCATGCCCCTGTTGCTCGCCCCCTTCCCGCTCACCGTGCTCACCGAGGCGCTCATCTTCGGTCTCTTCGCCATGAGCCTCGATCTCATGGTCGGCTATACCCGGCTCTATTCCTTCGGCCACGCCGCGGCCTACGGGCTCGGCGCCTATTCGGCCGCCCTCATCGTGACCCACCTCCAGTGGCCGCTCCCGCTCGCCATCGCGGCTGCCGTGCTCGCCACCCTCGCCACAGCCGTCCCCATCGCCTGGGTCTGCACCAAATCGACGGGGGTGTCCTTCTCCATGCTCACCCTCGCCTTTGCCCAGCTCGGCTATGCCATGCTCTTCCGCTTCAAGGAGGTGACGGGCGGCTCGGACGGCATCGACGGGGTCACGCGCCCGCCCGGGCCCTTCGGCCTCACCTGGTTCGCCGGCAAGATCGGCTACTTCTATCTGGTCCTCTTCTGCCTCGTCGGCTCCTACCTCCTCTGCCGCGCCATCGTGCGCTCGCCCTTCGGTGCCGTGCTTGCCGGCATCCGCGAGAACGAGGCCAAGGCGCGCGCCCTCGGCTACAACACGCGCGCCTACAAGCTCGCGACCGTGGTGCTC
>DATJAC010000144.1:0-7543 GCA_035516655.1 Alphaproteobacteria bacterium
CATCTCCTGGCGTTGCGCGTCGCTCATGTTCTGCGCCGCCGCCATGTCGGCCGCACTCGGACCGGGTGCGGCACCGGCAGCCGCGGCCGCGGCAGGCGGCGCTTGCGCGGAGGGAGCTTTGGTCGCGGCCTCGAGCTTGCCGACATGGGCTTGGGCGTCGGCCGCCTTCTCCGTCTCGCCGAGCACACCGTAGGCGCGCGCCAAGCGCTGCCAGCCCGCGAGGTCGTCCGGCTGCTGCTTGAGCCGCTCGGCGAGGCGCTCGACCATGCCGCGGATCATCTCCTGGCGTTGCGCGTCGCTCATGTTCTGCGCCGCCGCCATGTCGGCCGCACTCGGACCGGGTGCGGCACCGGCAGCCGCGGCCGCGGCAGGCGGCGCTTGCGCGGAGGGAGCCTTGGCCGCGGCCTCGAGCTTGTCGACATGGGCTTGGGCGTCGGCTGCCTTCTCCGTCTCACCGAGCACGCCGTAGGCGCGTGCTAAGCGCTGCCAACCCGCGAGGTCGTCGGGCTGCTGCTTCAGGCGCTCGGCAAGCCGCTCGACCATGCCGCGGATCATCTCCTGGCGCTGCGCGTCGGTCATATTTTGCGCTGCGGCCACGTCGGCGGCACTCGGACCGGGTGCCGCACGGGCCGCTGCGGTGCCGCCAGCACCTGCAGCGGGTGCGGCTGCCATGGGCGGAACGAGCGGAGCACCCGGAGGTGCCAGCTTGGCAAGGTCGAGCTTGTACTCTTGGGCGACGCGCTCGATCTCGCCGTGGAGCTCGGGCAACCAGGCTGCGTCGGGCGCCGCCTCGGACTGAATGACCAGCCACTCGCGCACCCCCGCCTCGACATCGCCCTCCTGCACCTTGACGAGGCCCAGATAGAAGCGTGCCGGCACGTTCTTGGGATCCTTCGCGCGCACCTCCTCGAAGAGCTTGCGCGCCTCGGGCGTCACCGTCCCGCCGCCCTCGAGCACCTTGCTCTCCGCGTAACCGGCGACGATGTCGGGATCGTTATTCGACAGCGCTACGGCGCGGCGATAGGCCTCGACCGCCTCGGCCATGCGGCCGAGCGAGGCATAACTACGCCCGAGCAGCACCCAGCCCTCGAGGTCGTCGGGCTTGGCCTTGAGCCGTGCCTCGAGCCGCGGGATCGCCTCGTTGATGTCGGGCATGCCCTGCGCCTCCATCACCTTGTCGCGCGAGGCGAAAGGAAAATCGGGAGCGTCCGGCGTGCCGACGTAGAGGTAGATCGCGACCGCCGCGAGAGGCAGGGTCGCGGCAAGTGCCAATGCGGTCCAACGCCGCGCCCTTCGCGCGCGTGCTTCGCGGGGGTCATCGGCCGCTGCGGCTGCCGGCACGTCGCCCGGCACCGGCCGAGCGGCGAGCAGCCGGCGCCCAATCTCGCGCTCGGCCGCGCGCGCCTCCGCCGCCGCCAGGAGCCCGCGCGCCTCCTCGCGCTTCACCTCGGCGAGCTGATCGCGATAGACCTCGCGGTCGTAGGCATCGCGCGCGGCCATCGCCTGCGGCCCCTTGAACAGCGGGCGCAGCAGCATGGCCACGGTCAGGAGCGTGAGCGCCGCGAGGATGAGCCAGAGGATCACGGGCCCCCCTCCTCGAGGAGCCGCTTCAGCTCCGCCTCCTCCGCGGCACTGAGCGCCGGCGGCTCGCTTGCCGCACGGCGGCGGCGCAGATAGACGGCGATGCCCGCGGCACCGAGCAGGACGAGGAGTGCTGGGGCGAGCCACAGGGCGTAGGTCGCGGGTTCGACCGGCGGCTTCAGCAGCACGAACTGGCCGTAGCGGTCGACGATGTACTTGACCGCTTGCGCGTCGCTGTCGCCGGCCACGAGCCGCTCACGCACGAGCACGCGCAAATCGTGGGCGAGATCGGCGTTGGAGTCGTCGATCGACTGGTTCTGGCAGACGAGGCAGCGCAGCTCCTCGCCGATCGCGCGCGCCCGCGCCTCGAGCTTGGGGTCGGCGAGCATCTCGCTCGGCTGCACGGCCAGCGCCGATGCCGCGAGCAACGCCAAGAGGAGGGCGAGCGTGAGGGCGGGCAAGCGCATCATTTCGACAACTGCCGCACGAGGGGCAAGATCGTATCGTTGATGTCGTCGGGCGAGAGCGGGCCGACCTGTTTGTAGCGGATGGTGCCCTCGCGGTCGATCACGAACGTCTCGGGCACGCCATAGACCCCCCAGTCGAGTGCCACCGTACCTTCGCGATCGGCGCCGATGCGCTTGTAGGGATCGCCGAGAGTGCCGAGCCAGAGCCGGGCGTCCTCCGGCTTGTCCTTATAGTTGATGGCGTCGAGCTCCACGCCCTCCTTGGCGAGACGCATGAGGAAGGGATGCTCGGCGCGGCAGGGCACGCACCAGGAGGCGAAGACATTGACCAACGCCACCCGGCCCTTGAGGTCGGCAGTTTGCAGGCCGGCACCTCCGTCGAGGAGTGCGGGCAAGGCGAAGTGCGGCACGGGCTTGCCGATCAGCGCCGAGGGCACCAGTGCGGGATCGCGCCCGAGGCCGGCGTAGAAGGCCGCGACGAGTGCCAGAAAGACGAGCCCCGGCAGAATAAAGAGAAGACGCCGCCCCACAGCCGCTCAGTCTCCGGGTGCGTTGGCGAGCCCTGCGGGCCCGGCGGGCAGAGGCCGGCGCGCGGGTGCCCCGATGCGGTAGCGCCGGTCGCTCAGCGAGACGAGGCCGCCCAGCACCATAATCACGCCGCCGAACCAAATGAAGGGGGCAAGCGGGTTATAGTAGAGGCGCACCGTCCAGCCGCCCTTGCCGTCGCCGTCGCCGAGCACGGCATAGATGTCGGCGATGCCGAGGGTGTGGATCGCGGTCTCGGTGGTGTCCTGGCCGGCGACCGGGAAATTGCGCTTGGCGGGGAACAGGGTGGCGACGAAGCGCGAGCCGCGCGTGACCGTGAAGACCGCGCGCTGGCCCTCGTAATTCGGGCCGCGCGCCGGCTCGACTCGCTCGAGACGCACGCTGTAGCCGGCAAGATCGACCGTCTCGCCGGGGCGCATGATCTGGATATGCTCGACCTTCCACGAAGTCATGGCGATGATGCCGGCGAGCGTGATGCCGAGACCGGCATGGGCGAGCGTCATGCCGTAGCTCGCCCGCGGCAGGCGGCGCGCGCGCTGCCAGACCTCAGGCCAAGGTGCCCTGAGGAGCCG
The DNA here is from genome assembly GCA_035516655.1 of Alphaproteobacteria bacterium. Taxonomy (GTDB): domain Bacteria; phylum Pseudomonadota; class Alphaproteobacteria; order JACZXZ01; family JACZXZ01; genus DASPPM01. The sequence continues at coordinate 3,167 of DATJAC010000144.1, forward strand.
CAAGCGCTCGGCGAGCTCCGTCCCGGCACCGACCACGAGCCAGGCCGCGAGCCCCATGCCGAGCACGGCCAGAAGCGGGCCGCCCGAATGGAGATAAAGCGTCACGAGGGCACCCGCGAGGGCGGCGACCGCCGCCGCCCAGAGCCGCTGCAAGGCCCCCGCCAAGTCCGCCCGCTTCCAGGCCAGGAACGGCCCCACCACGACGACCACGAGGAGCGGGGTCATGAGCGGGCCGAAGGTCAGGTTGAAGTAGGGCGCTCCCACCGAGATCTTGGGCCCGCCGACCGCGTCGAGGAAGAGGGGATAGAGGGTGCCGATGAGAACCGTCGCCGCGGCACTGGCGAGGAGGAGGTTGTTGAGCAGGAGGGCGGCCTCCCGGCTCAGCGGCGCAAACAGGCCGCCCGGCTGCAATGCCGGCGCCCTCACCGCGTACAGGGCGAGCGAGCCGCCGATCGCGACCGCGAGCAGGAGCAGGATGAACACCCCGCGCCGCGGGTCGGTGGCAAAGGCGTGAACCGAGGTCAAGACCCCCGAGCGCACGAGGAAGGTGCCGACGAGACTCAAGGAGAAGGTCAGGATCGCGAGCAGGATGGTCCAGCTCTTGAGCGCGTCGCGCTTCTCCACCACGATCGCGGAGTGCAAGAGCGCGGTTCCCGCGAGCCACGGCATGAAGGAGGCGTTCTCGACCGGGTCCCAGAACCAGAAGCCGCCCCAGCCGAGCGTGTAATAGGCCCACCAGCTGCCCATCGCGATGCCGAGCGTGAGCGCGCACCAGGCCGCCAAGGTCCACGGCCGCACCCAGCGCGCCCAGGCGGCATCCACCCGCCCCTCGATCAGGGCCGCCACGGCGAAAGAGAACGCCATCGAGAAGCCGACGTAGCCGAGATAGAGCATGGGCGGGTGGGAGGCGAGCCCGGGATCCTGCAAGAGCGGGTTGAGCCCGCGCCCGTCGGCGGGGGGCGGGAGCACGCGCGCGAGCGGATCGGAGGTGAGGAGAATGAAGGCCAGGAAGCCGGCCCCGATCATCGCCTGCACCGCCAGCACGCGCGCCTGGAGGGCCGGCGGCAGATTGCCCCCGAAGCTCGCCACCCCGGCGCCGAAGAGCGTCAGGATCAGCACCCAAAGCACCATCGAGCCCTCGTGGTTCCCCCACACCCCCGCCAGCTTGTAGATGAGCGGCATCGTCGAATGGGAGTTCTCGGCGACCACGAAGACCGAGAAGTCCGAGGTCGCGAAGGCGTACATCAGCGCCAGAAAGGCGATCAGCACCAGCGCGAACTGCGCCTGGGCTGCCGGCCGCGCCAGTGCCATCAATGGCGCGTTGCCGTGCCGCGCCCCATAGAGCGGCACGCTCGCCTGCACCAGCGCCACCAGGAGGGCCAGCACCAGCGCGAATTGCCCGATCTCCGTGATCATGGCGCTCGTCCTCCCGCAGGCACGCCGGCAGCGGTCTCGCCGTAGCGCTTCTGCTCCTCGTCCTGCCAATGGCCGGACTTCTTGAGCGCTGCTGCGACCTCCGGCGGCATGTATTTCTCGTCGTGCTTGGCGAGCACGGTCGTGGCCAGGAAACTGCCGTCGGGCTGCAGCTTGCCTTCGGCGACGACACCCTGGCCCTCGCGGAAGAGATCGGGGAGGATGCCGTCGTAGCTCACCGCGACGTCGCGCTTGAGGTCGGTCACCTTGAAATGCACCTCCGTCCCCGGGCCGCGCACGACGCTGCCTTGCTCGACAAGCCCGCCGAGCCTGAGCGCCTGCGCGCGCCCGCTCGCCTGCGCCGTCAGATCGCTCGGGCTGACGAAGAACACGATGTTCTCCTGAAAGGCGTTCAGCACGAGGGCCGCGGCCCCGCCGAGAATGACGAGGCCGACGACGACCAGGGCCAAACGCTTACGCTTGGGTTTCATTCCTGCGCCCTTTGCGGCGATGGCGCTCGCTCTCCGCAAGCTCGCGCTCGCGCGCGCGCATGGCCTTGAACGACACCACCAGCAGCACGACGAGTGCCACTGCCGCGAGCCCGTAGGCCGGCCAAAGGTAACGAGCGTATCCGCCCATCGCAAGGAATGCCGCGATCCTGTCCACGGATGCCGCGGCCCCGTTCAGGTGCCCGCAACGAGGCTGCCGGTGGGGACGGCCCCGCTGAGCGCGCCGAGGCGCAACACGCGAAGCTTGCGCGCTGCAAGCTCCATGCGCACGCGCAGCAGCAGCACGGTCACGAAATAGCCGGTAAAGCCGAGCGCCATGACGAGGAGCGGGACGAGCATGGCGGGTGCGATCGTGGGTCCTCCCATGCGAAACACGCTCGAGGGCTGGTGCAGCGTGTTCCACCACACGACCGAGAAATGAATGATCGGGATGTTGACGAAGCCGACGAGGGCCAGCACGGCGGCGGCCCGGCTGCCGCGCGTCGGGTCGTCGAAGGCCCGGCTCAGCGCGATATGGCCGAGGTAGAGGAAGAAGAGCACGAGGACCGAGGTGAGCCGGGCATCCCACACCCACCAGGTGCCCCACATCGGCTTGCCCCAGAGCGAGCCCGTCACGAGGGCGAGAAAGGTGAAGACGGCTCCGATCGGCGAGGCGGCCTGGGCGGCAATGTCCGCGAGCGGATGGCGCCAGACGAGTGCCGCTCCGCTCGCCGCCGCCATCACCGTATAGACGAAGAGCGCCATCCACGCCGCGGGCACATGCACATACATGATGCGCACCGCCTCGCCTTGCTGGTAGTCGGGCGGGGAGGCGAAGAGGGCGAGATAGAGGCCGAGTGCCAGGAGGAGGGCGGTGGCCGCCGCACTCCACGGCAGCACCACCCGCGCCAGGCGCAGGAAGCGTTGGGGATTGGCGAAAGCGTGCAACTGCAGCAAGTGACCTCGGCCTATGGTAGGGGCTTGTGCAACGCCCAATCTCGCCCGCAGCGGCGCTATCCGCCCTGATCTAGGTCAGCCGGCACTGACGGCTTGGGAGCCCCGGCCCGGCGGCGGCGCCGCTCAGCCGGCGAGACGCGGCCATAATATCACCTTGCCGCGGTCCGCGAACAGGGCTCGCGCGCGAAAATCTCGGGCGGCGGGGAGCGGCCCTCCGACTAGAAACGATAGCGCACGCCCATCAAGAAGACGTTGATGAAGTAGGACGGGTTGCTGTCGCCCGGCAGCACCGAGTTCGAGTAGATCGTCGCCGAGGTAGCGGCGAAATCCTGGTAGTCCAGGCGCTCCAAGGCATCGGCGGCAAAGAGTGTCACGTCAGGCCGCAGCTTGTACTCGAAGCGCAAGGTCAGGCTGTTGAGCAAGGAGACCACGTCGGGAAGCGGGGCCGTCACCAGGCTGGCGTTCGCGGGGGCTCCGAGGGCGAGCGCGCCGCCGTCCGAGATGACGAAGGCGGTGTCGCCGTAAGAGAGATTGTAGCCGAGCTTGATCGAGAGCTTGTCGGGGATCGCCTTCCATTCGGCATCGAAGCCGACGGTGTGGACCTGGTCGGTCGTCTTGCCATTCCATTGGCCGTTGCAAGCGGCCGTCATGGTAAAGCCGTTGGAGTTGCAGGTCGTCGTCGTCCAATAGACGTCGTTCTGATTATAGTAGACCCTCTGGAAGGTATAGTAGCCGTGGAGCGTGAGATCGTCGGTCGGCTGCCAGGTGAGGTCGGGCCCGAGCGAGATGCTGTCGTTGTTCCTCATTCCCAGCGTCGAGCGCGTATAGTCGTCGTTGTCGTACTTGATCATGAACGCGCCGCTCAAGCTGTGGTCCGGGGAGAAGTCCAACGTTCCCTTGACCTCGTCGCGGGTGCGCGACGCCTCGAAGAACTTGAAGAGGCCGTTGAAGTCCAGGTTGGCGCCGTTGTTCAGGAAGTTCCAGGGTGCATTCTGGTTGTAATGGCCGGCATCGCGTATGGCGTGGGAATATCCGAGGCTGGCGTTCAGGTCCTCCATGAGATTGCTGCGCACCTTGGCGCCGGCGGTGTTCTCGGTCACGTCCTTGGTATCGGCAAAGGTGCGAATGGTGCTGTCGTAGGCATAGTCCAGCGAGAGCTTGGTCTGCGGCAGCACCCTGTAGCCGCCCTCCAGCGTGGCCTTCTGGTGGAGATAGCTGTAGGGCACGTTGGAGTACCCGTTGGGGCCGGTGTTGGTGGTCGTATCGCCGACGGAGGTGACGTAATGGTCGCGCGGGGTCAGGTTGTCGCGGTCATCGATCGTGTAGCTCGCCCGCACGTTCACCTTGTCCCACGGCTCCGAGGTCACCGACGCATTGCCGAAGATCGTGTTGATCAGGCCGTCCAGGCTCGAGCGCGGCACCGAGGTCCCGACCACGTTGGCATTGCCGGTCGAGGGCTGGAAGGCGTCGTTCTGCATCTGCAGCCCGTAGGCGAAATTGGCGTTGAACCGCGTCGTCG
>DATJAC010000145.1:0-7367 GCA_035516655.1 Alphaproteobacteria bacterium
GAGGCCGCCGAGATAGAAGCCCCAAGCGCGGCCCGAGGTATCGTAAGGCCGGTAGACCATCGTGACCTCGCGGCTGCCCGCGGGCACGACGACGCCGCGCATCGCCACATTGGTCGGGTAGATCGCCGCGCGCTTGCCGTCGACATAGGCGCGCCAGTAAGGGTCGTAGCGCTCATTGACGACGAGAAAGCGCGCCTCGGCAGCCGGCGGGAAGCTGACCGAGGCGTATTGGTCGCGGAATGCGCCCTTGAGCTCCGCCTCCCCGACGGTGCTGTAGCGCCCGCCGACGCTGCCCTCCGCATAGCTGAGGCGCGCCACGTCATAGCCCTCCGGCGCCGTCTTGCCATCCGGGAAAAGCGCTTCGAGGGCGGCCTCGGGGCCGGCGACCGATTGCACGGAAGCGGCAAAGAAGGCCCGCGGTGTCACCGCTAGCGGGCTCTCGCGGATCTCGAGGTCCTCGGGCCTCAACTCCCGGCTCGTGCCGTCCGGCAGCCGTACGGCATCGGTGAAGAGGGCCGGCTGCACCTCGATGGCATATTTGACGTTGAAGAGGCTGAGGAGCGGCCAGGGCAGCTCCTTGAAGCTCGTAAAGCTGATCGAGCGCTGGCTCAGCGCCTGGCTCGGCCAGGGCAGGATCTCGATGCGCTCGGGAATGGAGCTGATGTAGCCCTCGATCAGGCGCAGGCGCCAGAAATTGGCGATATGGGGCGAGCAGAAAATTTGGATCTTGCGGGCGTCGCAGACGATCGCGGTGCGATAGTCGTCGCGCTCGAGCCGGCGATCGAGGGCCGCGAGTGCTTCCGCCGAGGGCCCCCTGAACTCGTCCGCGCGGGCGAGAAGCCGGCCGGCCTGCCTGAACGGCATCGGCTCGCCCTCGGCCGCGATGAGTTTCGGAGCCTCGGGGGGGAGTTGCGCCGCCTCGCCGACGCCCGCGTCGGGCTTCCAATCGCTCTTGAGCTGGTCGCCGCGGAGCTGGAAGGCGCCGAAGGCGGCGGCCTGGAAGATCATGAGGAAGGCCAGGAACGCCATCAGCACGCCGCGCCAAGGCGAGCGGCGGGCGAGGCAGGCCGCGCTCGCGAGCACGGCCAGGAAGAGGACGAGCGAGAAGCCGATGCGCAACAGCGACCCGGCCGCGACCGTGAGGTTCGCGGTGAACCCCTCGCTGATGCCGAGCGGAACCGGCTGGCCCGCCGTGGCGTCGGCGACATACTCGCTCGCTGCCACCAGGAGGGCCGCGGCCAAGGCCGCCGCGGCGAGCCGGGACCAGCGCGCGCGGACTGGCGGCGCGCGGTCGTCCCCGCCTCCGAGGCGGCAGAGATAGAGGGCAGCCAAGGTCGCGAGCGGCAACACGGCCGCGACGAGGATGCGGGCATGGATGAAGTCGATCCTGCCCATCAGCACATACATGATCGCGAAGCCGAGCTTGCTCAGCACCACGAACACGCAGAAGGCGATGAACGCCGTGTGGAACGGCGCGTCCTCGCCCCAGCTGCGGTGCCTGCCGAACAGTCCGGGGAGATAGCGGATCGTGCCGTAGAGGACGAGGAGCGTCGCGAAGGTCGACGAATAGACGAGGAGCCCCTCGTGCAGGTTGAAGACGTTGCCGAAGAGGCTGGCCTCGACGACGTTGCGTCCGAAGATGCGCTCGTCGAAGGCGCGCAGAATCTCGAAATTGAAGAAGCGACCGATCGAGGTGTAGACGTCGTTCAGTTTGTCCGATTGCCCGCCGATGTAGCGCCGCACGGAATGGGACAGCTCGAGCCCGTCCGTCATGAGACGCGGGAAGGAGGCGACGATGGCGACCGCGGCGGCACTCCCCAGCACGAAGGGTGCGCGCCAATTGCCGCTGACGGCGAGGCGGTAGATGGAGTAGAGGGCGAAGAAAATGCAGGCGTACGCGGCCTTCTGCAGGAAATTGACGGTGAGGAGATGGGTCAGCAGCAACGTCAGGCCCAGGAAGCACAGCGCCATGTTGCCCGAGCGCACGCGGCGCAGGATCAGCGTGACCAGCGGAATGATGATCAAGACCGCGAAGCTCATATCGTTCTGGCTGACCTTGAGCGTGCTCAGCGCGCACGACTGGTAGAGCACGGCGGCGGTCAAGGCCGTCAGCCGCTCGCGGGTTACGTCGCGCGCGAAGACATAGGCGGCCCAGCCCGCCAGGACCATGAGCAGGGCGGAAATCCAGCCCGCCGCCACGATCAGCAGGCGTGCCGGCCAGAGGGCGGTGAGGGCGGCGAAGAGGTTCGGATAGGTATAGGGCAGTGCGACGACGCTATAGCCGCCGAAGAGGGACTCGTTCCAGGTCGGGATATAGCCGTGGCGCAGCCCGCTGGCGAAGTTGCGCAGCCACGTCAGGAAATGATTCATCCGGTCGGAGTCGCCGATGAAGGTGGCGCGCCCGCTGAGATGCGGCCAGAACCACCACGCGACCAGCAGCGCGAGCGCGCCGAGGACGGCGGTATCGATGCCGCTCCAGGGCAAGGCCCGCACGGGTGCCGCCCCGCGGCTCACGGAGGCGCTCCCAGGTGCGGCCCGGCGCGCCCCGAAGCCGCTCACGATCTGCTGCAATGCCGCGAGGGAGCCCTGGAACGTCATCGGCGGCGACATCGGGGAGCTGCGGCCTCGCGCGCAGCTGCGCCCGAGCCCGCGCCGCAGCAGTTCCCGAGATCACCGGCCACGGACGCTTCGCTCACAGGCGGCCCTCTGCGCCCACGGATCATCCGCCCATGCTCATGGCGCGGCAAAGTGGGCTCTTTCCGGCCGATCTCGACATCACGCGCATTTATCCGATGGAGGGCGGAAATTCAATAGCGGGGCCGCAAGCGATAAGGCGCTCATTCGCCCGGCTCAAGCCGCACTTGCCGCAGCCCCAGTCCGAGCAGGCGATCGTCGGAGGATATGCCGAGGGCAAGCGGCGATTCCGGGTCTGCGATCCGGAAACGTATCTCGGGCGGCATCTTCCGCTCGAGTGCTGCGCGCGGAATGGTGATGGTCCGGGGTCGGTCGGGCTGGCCGAGCACGAAACTCAGATTTCCCACGGGAGTGCCGTTCACCTCGACCGAGGCCTCGACGGAGGGATGGGCGGGGGCCACGAAGGCGCGCGCGAAGATCGTCAGTCGCAGGTCCTTGTCGGGGAGCGTGTGGATATCCGGCACGAGTCGCGCTACCGATCCGACCGTCCAGGTGCCCCAAGGCTCGGCATCCCCCCAGCCGTCAAGGAGCCACGTCGTCGGCGCCTCCGATTTGGCGAAGCTGTACTCGACCGCCGGCCACGGGCAGGGGAGCGCTGCCGCTGCCGTCACCAGCCACGGCCGCGACAGCACGGGCCGGCCCGACTTCGTGGCGGTGCGCGGGGCGTAGCGCACCGCGAAGGTGCCGCTCGCGTCGGCCGGCAACGGCAGCGGTGCGCCATCCGCGCTCTTGGCCAGGACCACGAGACGGCCCGTCTCGAGCTGGCAGGAGCCGCCGCCCGGTTGGGCGACGAGCTCGGCCACGGGCGGGAGCAACGGCTTGCCCTGCTGCTGTGCCGCATCGGCGCGATAGGTAAAAACGCGTCTGCCGTCGGCCTCCTGGCGTACGGCGGCTGCGAGCGCGCGCACGTAGGGCGGATAGTCGAAATCGAGGCGGACCACCGCCCAATAGTCGCGCTCGGGCGTGTCGCGGGCGACCACCTCGTTCTTGAGAATGGCATCGGGCCGGCCGGCGTCGGCCACGAGCGGGAGCGTCGAGCACCCGCCTGGTGCTGCCCAGCCATGCTGTTGCGCCAGCTGTCGCGCTGCTGCAGTGGCCAGGCTTTGCTGCATGAAGCAGGCGTAGTAGTCGGGGACGGCATAGGCGGGGTTGCGCGCGCGATCGGCGAACCAGAGATTGGTCTTCATGTCGCGGCGAAGGACATAGCCCTCCGCGGTCAAGGTGATCTCGTCCTTGCCGATGACGGTATCGGCATAGGCCCACTCGCCGCTGAAAGCCGCGAGCGGTGCGGTGTAGCTGTTGGAGACGAAGCTGCGGCCGAAAAAGGGCGCCCCGGCCAGCAATCGAAAGACGCGGGCGTGGTCGGGCGGGAGGAGCCGGACATAGCCGAGCTGCAAGTTCGCCCAATAGGCCACGGCCGCGAGGACGAGAACCGCCGCCGCGACGCCGGCCGCGGCCTCGCCCGCCGGCCGCTCGCGCCGGCTGCTGCGGCTCAGCACCGCGGTACGGACGAGCATGTGGATAGCAGAGGCCGGCAGGGCCGCGAGGAAGAAGACCACGAAGGGCGCGTAGCGCCACTGAAAGCCGCTCAGGACGATCCCCGGCGAGAGCCAATAGACCGCGGCGTAGCCGACCAGCCCCGCAATGACGAAGCACGCGATCCGTCCGAAGCTCGCGCCGGTCGAGTGCGTGCCTACGCGCCGCCCGCCGCCTAGGGCAAAGAAGATCGCGACTGCCAGCGCGAGGACCACGGCGAGCCGCGCAGCACCGCGCGTCCAGGGTGTGGCCAGCGGAAGCATCCAGATCGCCGCGAATTCGGCGCTGGTGCCGCCATCATAGAGCAGCTTTTGCCAGGTGAGTGCTGCCCCGCAAAAGCCCAGGAGTGCCAAGAGCCGGACGGCCGACCAAGGCGGCATGCGGGTCGCGGCCCACCAGCTTCCGGTGCTGAAACGCACGATCGCCGCGGCCCCGAGCACGGCGGCACCGGCAGCGGCGAGCGCGCGTAAAATGAAATGGGCAACCGGCAGGGCGGCGTCGTGAGCCGCGGGCGGGTAGAGTGCGAAGAGGCCGCGACCGAGAAGGATCGACTGCAGGACGAGGAACAGCGCTGCCGCGAGCTGCGCCATGAGGATGAGGCCGGTTGCGCGCTCGCCCGCGGAACGCTCGTGCGCGGGGGTTGCCTGCTTGTGCGCGCCCGGGGGTTCCCCGGCCGTCCGCCCGGCCCCCCCAGCCCCGAGCCCCCATCCCAAGAGCAGCAAGGCCGTCGCCAGGCAGAAAACCGGGGTATAGAGCTGCAAGTCGTAGTGGCTGAGCGAGAAGATGAATTCCTTGAGGTTGCTGTAGAGCTCGCCGTTGACGTATTGCGGCCAAAAGGCGATGTGATGGACCTCGAAGAAACTGCCCACCGCCTCGCGGCCGGCGGCACTGCCGGCGAAGTTGCGGGCGGCGAAGGTATAGTGGAGGTCCTTGAGGGCGACGTCGGTGCCGAAGCGCGCGCTCAACTGGACGAACAGGATCGCGAGGGCCGCCAGGCCGCCGGCACCGTAGCTCAGGATGGCGCCCAGCGCCGACGCGAGGCGCTTGCGCTGCGTCAAGGCGAGGTAGAGCGTGCCGGCAAGCGACAGCATTCCGGCGAACGCAAGCTCGCTGTAGAACACGGCGAGGCCGAGCAAGAAGAGAAACGCGAGATTGCGGTTCCGCCGCACGCCGCCGCCGACGTCCTCGAGGCAGGCGAAGAGTGCGAAAACGAAGAGCCCGTACCAGACGCGGTCCGTCACGGCGTGCCACTGCGCATAAAGCACGTAGTCCGTCATCAGGAGCGCGCAATAGACCGCGGCAAAGCCCGCGCCGGCGAGGCGCGCGAAATAGCGGTAGGCGAGCACGAGAGCCGCGGTGCCCACGACCGCCGTGGTCACCGCAATCTGAGATTCGGCGGTGCGCGCGCCGAGCACATAGATGAGGAACGCGAAGAGGCGCGGGAAATTGCCCTGGTGGGTGTAGAGATAGGGGTGCGCGGCGGGATTTGGACTGAAGGATTCGTCGGTGATGCCCAGCGAATCGGCGAAATTGAAATGAAAGAGATTGAAGGAATGCCAGTAGACGGAGAAGGATTCGTTGGCATCCGTGACGTAGGGCGTGCCGTGCCCGGCGAGGAGCAGCCAGGCATAATAGACGACGTAGAGAAGGGCGAGTGCCAGTTGCCAGCGCCGCTCGGTGCTGAGCCTGGCGGGCGTCATGACTCTTGCCGCGGGGAGGAGGCGCGCTCCCGTAAGGATCCAGCCGAACTTCCCAGCCGCCGCCGTGGCGCCAAGACCTCGTTCCAGACAAGCCAGAGCACGGCGGCGAGGCCGAGGAGACCCATCGCGATCCGGGAGACGAAGAAGAGCTCGCTTGCGCGATTGACGTAGCGGAGCTCGATCACGCCGGCTCCGGCCGGGACAGCTAAGGCCAGCCCGTCGAAATTGCCGCGCACCAAGCTCGCCGGCCGGCCGTCCAAGCTCGCGCGCCAATGGGGATCGTAGGCAATCGCCGCGTTGAGATAAAATGGCGTCTCGGCGCTATAGGAGAGCCGCACCCGGTCGAGGCCGCGCGCGAGATCGGACAGCGCGCCACCTCCCCCCTCGCCCGGCAACTGGCCAAGCCGCGCGAGATCCCCCGTGCGGACATTCACCACCTCGCCCAGATAGGCGCCGATCCGAGGGGCGTTGGCGTTGAGCCGCCCGCTGAGCTCTGCGGCGTCGGCGTAAGGCTCGGCACGGCGGCTGGCCCAGAAGATGGGATGGCCGATTGCACTCAACGCCTCGACGACCGGGTGCTGGAGGCCGGGCTGAAAGACGGCCTCGTCCCGGCTGCGCAGAAAGGTGCCTTCGAGGTCGCGGCTCAGCGATGCGGTGTCGCGCATCGAGAGATAGCATTCGGCGAAGCGGGTGCAGGGCTTGCGGGTGAGCGTATTCGGGTCCGCCGCCTGGGCGGCCGAGAGCGGCGTTCGGTCCACGGCGTCAAGCCCGAAGGAGGCGACGACTTGCGGCAGGGGAGTGCCCAGCGCGCGATAGCTTTCTGCCTGGTAGACCGCCTGGGAGAGCGCCAGTGCCGCTATGACGATCGCCGCGCCGCGCTCCATATCGGTGCTCACATAGACGGCCCAGAGCACCGCACCGAAGCCGACGGCGAGGATCGAGAGGTCGAGCGCCAGCGCGCGAGGCAAGGTGGCATAGCTATCCGGCAAGGAGAGCAGCCATGCGAGGGCGGCACCCGCGTCTGCGGCGAACGCGGCCACAAGCAAAAGCGCATAGGCGGCCAAGCGGCGGCGCTCGCCCGCGCCCGCGGCGAGGAGGGCCTCCATGCCATAGCCGCTCATCACCAGCAAGGCGAAGATGCCGAACAGAAACAAAAGCAGATACGAGCGGAAGAGCCCGAAGAATGGGATATGGAAGAGCAACCGATAGACTCCGCTATCCCGCATCGGCGCCAAGAGGCAGACGAGGGCAAAGCCGCCCCAGCCCGCGCGCAGACGCCAAGAACCGGAGCGTAGCAGGAAGACCGCCGTCAGTACGACCGGGATGATCCCGACGTAGAACATCGCGACGTCCGAGCGGAAGATGAAGCGGCTGCCGCCCGCGATGCCGACTGCATGCAGCCAGGAGCGCAGGCCGAACTCCAAACGGTCGTATGGC
>DATJAC010000146.1:0-8953 GCA_035516655.1 Alphaproteobacteria bacterium
GGGTGCGGACGAGATCTTCGGCGGCTATGCGCGCTATCGCCGCGCGCGCTGGCTGGGGGGTCTCTTGGGCGGGAAGGCGCGCACGCACGGCGAGTTCGACGGCTTTCCGGAGCTGGCACCCGCACTCGCGGGGTGGCGGGACGGCTTGGAGGAGGCCGATGTGCTGGAGGGGGGATCGGCGCGCACGCCGCTCACCACGCTCCAGGCCGTCGATTGCGCCGAATGGCTGCCCAACGATCTCCTCGTCAAGCTCGACCGCGGCCTCATGGCGCACAGCCTCGAGGGCCGCACGCCCTATCTCGATCCCGTCGTCGCCGATTTCGCGATGCGGCTGCCGGATGCGCTCAAGGCGAGCGTCAGGTTCGGTAAGCGGCTGCTGCGCGATTGGCTGGCGAAAAACGTGCCGGCGGCGGAGCCTTACGCGCGCAAGACAGGCTTCAATCCGCCGGTCGGGGAGTGGATCGCCGCGCGCAAGGCGACCATCGCGGCCCTCGTCGCGGGATCGCCCGGCATTGCCGAGCTTGGTGCCGCAGGTGCAGTCCGGCAGGTCTTCGCCGCGCCGGAGAAGAATGCCCAGCGCGCGTGGAGCCTGCTCTTCTACGCGCTTTGGCACAGTCACCACGTCCTGGGCATCTCGCCGGAGGGAAGCGTGGAGGACACGCTTCAGGCCGCGGCCCGGCACGGCTAGCACGCAGCTGTCGTCCGGCTCCTTGAGCGAGAACCGCTTCACTCAGCCCGAGGCGCTCTCGACCAGCCTGCGCCGGCCGCCGCCGGCCGCCGCCGGCCGCCGTCGCGAGGATGCCGCCGAGCACTTGCGGCTCCGCCGTTGCTCCATAGGAGCGCAGGATATCTCTGTATTCCTCGAACGGCTCGATCCCGAGACTGCGGAGATAGATGTAGAAGGCGCCGCCTTGGGGATCGATCGGACGGGTGTGCGCGGCGGCCACGGCATCGATGATGGGGATCTTCTGCTCTGGCCGTCCTAGAATCACCGGCCAAGCAAAATCGAGCCCGTAACCGCTGATGCTGCGGTCGAAACTATCGACGCAGGCAAGAAACGCCGAATGCGAGAATATCGGCATCATGATCTCGACGACATTGGTATAGCGCGACTGGAAGGAGGGACACCTGAGCGTGATGGTCCAGCTCGAATAGGAGTTGTGATCGAGGGAGGATCGGCCAAGAGCGAGATCGTTGCCGCAAAAGTGCGCGAAGAGCCGATCGATGTCGGAGAGGGCGTAGACGACGTCATCGTCGACGAAGAGCAGGGCGTCATAAGCAGGGAAGAGATCGGGCACGGCGCCGTGCAGTGCCTTCACGGAGGAGAACTTTGACGGGCCGCCTGAAACGATGATTTCGGCGTGTTCGTCCGGCGCGGCAATCGGGTTGTAATAGCTCAGCATCAAGTCCCATTGGCGCGGCACGCGGGGCTTGAACCATTTGCGATGGGGGGACCGGTCGCCGGTGCGAATGCAGGCCAGAAAGGGCCGACGGGATGGGCGGCGCCGCAGGACCGTAACAGCCCGACGATCCGCGCTCATTCTTATCCCTCTCAAGAAAAGCGGGCACCCAAATCGCGCAGGAAAACCGGCAATTGCCGACGTTTTGGCGGCTACGGGGAGCGAAAGCAAGAGCTGCTCGGAAATCATCGGCGCGGAGGTGCGCCCGACAATCGCTTCGCTACCGCGACGGACGCCGACCGTCGTTCTTCGGGCGGTTCTCGAGCCGCTCGCGCGCGCGGCCCCCTCGCCTTCGCACTATCCAAAGCGCTTCAGGACGGGCTATAAAGCGGGCGATGAAAAGCTACAATCGATACATCTTCAAGCAGCTCTCGATGGCGATGCTGTTCGTCAGCTTCTGCCTGACCTGCGCCATCTGGCTCACCCAGTCGCTGCGCTACATCGAGCTCATCGTCAAGCACGGCATCTCGCTCGGCACCTTCCTCTATCTCACCTTGCTGCTGCTGCCCGGGTTCCTCGCCATCGTGCTGCCGGTAGGGCTCTTCTCCTCGATCCTCTTCACTTACAACAAGCTGTGGATGGACCGCGAGCTTGTCGTGCTGCGCTCGGTGGGCGTGAGTCAGATCGCACTCGCAGCACCCGCCTTGCTGATGGCCGCGATCATCACTTTCTTCAGCTACACGCTCAATCTCTACTTCATGCCGGTCGCCTACGGCAGCTTCAAGGACCTCGAGTTCGCCATCAAGAACGACTTCTCGGCGATCCTGCTCCAGGAGGGCAAGTTCAACACCCTGGGCGAGAATCTCACCATCTACATCCGCCAGCGCCAGCCGGACGGCGAGCTCCTCGGCATCCTCGTGCAGGATGCCCGCGTGCCGAGCCGGCCCGTCACCTACGTGGCCGAGCGCGGTGCCGTCGTGGCGTCGCCCACGGGCCCGCGGGTCGTCCTCTTCAACGGCAACCGCCAGGCCGCCGAGCGCACCGACGGAAGACTCGCGTTTCTCTATTTCGACAAATACAGCGTCGACCTCGACTATCTCTCGAGCGGCATGCAGCCGCGCTGGCGCCGCGCCGACGAGCGCTTCCTCGGCGAGCTCCTGCATCCCGACATGAGCAATCCGGACGACCGGCTCAACGCCGCGCGCTTTCTCGTCGAGGCGAACCAGCGTCTGGCGAGTCCGTGGTACGCCTTCACCTTCGCCCTCATAGCGCTGGCCGCCCTCCTCTCGGGGGACTTCAACCGCCAAGGCCAGACCATCCGCGTCATCGTGGCGGTGTCCTGCGTGGTGCTTCTCGAGTCGATCTCGATCGGCAGCCAAAGCCTGGCCGCGAAGGAGATCTATCTCCTGCCGATCCTTTATCTGAATTGCTTCATCCCGCTCTTCGCGGCGTTGCGCTATTTGCTGCGCCCACCTCGACGCCATCCGCCTGCGTACGAGCCGCAAAGCGAGGGCTCGTTGGCCCAGGGCAGCTAGCGGCCCATTGCCAATGCCGATGTCGCCGGACCCTCGCTCAGCGGGACCGTCCGAGCGGGGGGCGTGCCTGTTCGAGGGCGGTGAGCCGGATCGGCGCAAGCTCGCGAAAGACACGGCAAGTGGCGCGAATGCGTGCGGCGTCGGCGGCACCAAAGCGGAGATGTGCCGCAAGGAAGGCCGCGAACTCGCGCGAGAGCCGCCCGCGCCCGCCCTGGCGCCGGGCGAAATGCCAGGCGCGTCCGGCAGCGCGCTTGAGTGCCAGGCGCTTGAGCTCGGGCGGAAGCTCGGGGGTCGCGGCCACGAAATTGGCGAGGGCGAGATTGAGGTCGTGCAGCTCCTGGGCCCCGTGCTCCGACATGCGGCCGGGGGCGCGCTCGGGGGCGAGGAACAGGGTCGCCCGCGTCCGCGCGAAGGGTGCGAGCCGGGCCATGCGCAGCTCGAGCGAATAGTCCTGGACGAGCACGCCTGGATCGCAGCCACCGCTCGCGCGCACGAGCTCGCCGCGCGCAAGCCAGGCCGAAGGCGTCGTCTGGGCGCGGCGCAGGCATTGCCGCAGCGTGTCGGCGAGCGGCTCGGCCGCACCCGCCTGCGGACTTCCCTCCGCCGCGGCGCGCGCGCGCTCGAGGCCGTCCTCGCGGCGGTAGCTACCACCCTTGCCGAAGGCGAGGCCTGCGGAAGTAGCACTGATCGCATCGAGGAGCACTTGCGTGGCGTCGGGGGTCAGCATGTCGTCGCCGTCGAGCGCCTTGACGAAGTCCCCGCGCGCCGCGGCGAGGCCGGCATTCATGGCAAGCGACGGGCCCGCATTCGTCTGCGCAATCACGCGGCAATCGACCCAGGTCGCGGTGAGAGCGCGCAAGGCGTCGAGGCTGCCGTCGCTCGAGCCGTCGTCGACGAAGACGAACTCGCGCGCAAAGCCGCCCTGCTGCCGGGCGAGCCCGTCGAGGAGAAAGGGAAGATAGGGCGCCTTGTTGTAGACCGTAACCACATAGCTGACGCGGATCATGGGACTTAGCTCAATCCTGCCGAAACGACTTGAGGCGATCGGCCCGATCTTGCCGACACGGGCAAGGCCACGGGGCCGCCCTTGAGCGCGAAGGCAATGTAGTCTTAGGCGACGCCATGGGCCCGGACGAATTCCTGGAACGCCCGGAACTCGCGCATCTCCCAATCGGGAAAGATCATATAGACGAATGCTCGCCCGAAGAGCGAGGATCCGCGGAATGATGGGCCAGTTCGCCTTTATCGGCAAGCCGGCCTGAGAACGTCCGTTGCCGCAAGGGCCGCCGCTGCGGCCCTCCGGCGCGCCATAAGCGGGACTCTCCCTCGATTCTACGTGCGGCCCGGCAAAAAGGGGTGTTGCGGACGCGGCCGCCTTGGGTTTCTCTTGGAGAGCGCGCCAAAAGGCGGGTGGTTGGGCAGGAGAGCGGGATGGCCGATTTCGAGCTCGTCGTGCGAGGGGGTACCGTTGCGACCGCGGCCGATGTCGTGCGCGCCGACATCGGCATCACCGGCGGGAGGATCACGGCCCTCGGTGCGGCCCTTCCCCGCGGCCGCCGCGAGATCGACGCCGAGGGCAAGCTGGTGCTGCCGGGCGGCATCGACAGCCACTGCCATATCGAGCAGAAATCCTCGCTCGGCGTGATGACGGCGGACGACTTCTTCACCGGCACCCGCTCGGCCGCCTGTGGGGGCAACACCACCATCATTCCCTTCGCCGCCCAGCACCGCGGCATGTCGATCCGCCAGGTCGTCAAGGACTACCATGCCGCGGCCGGGCCCAAGGCGGCGATCGACTACGCCTTCCACCTCATCATCTCCGATCCGAGTCCGGAGACCCTCGGCCAGGAGCTCCCCGCCCTCATCCGCGACGGCTATACCTCCTTCAAGATTTACTTGACCTACGATGCGCTCAAGCTCGACGACCGCCAGACGCTCGATGTGCTCGCGGTGGCGCGGCGCGAGGGGGCGCTGGTCATGGTGCATGCGGAGAACCACGACATCATCGCCTGGCTCAGCGAGCGCCTGCTCGCGGCCGGCCATACCGCCCCCAAATACCACGCCGTCGCCCACGTCAAGACGGCCGAGCGCGAGGCGACCCACCGCGCCATCAGCCTGGCGGAGCTCGTGGACGTGCCGATCCTCATCGTGCACGTCTCAGCAGCTGAGGCGATCGAGCAGATTCGCTCGGCCCAGGCGCGCGGCCTCAAGATCTACGGCGAGACCTGCCCGCAGTACCTCTTCCTGACCGAGGACGATCTCGACCGGCCCGGCTTCGAGGGGGCGAAATACATGTGCAGCCCGCCGCCGCGGGACAAGGCCAATCAGGAGGAGGTGTGGCGCGGCATCTCGACCGGCGTCTTCCAGGTCGTCTCCTCCGACCATGCGCCCTACCGCTATGCCGATCCCGCGGGCAAGATGAAGTACGGCAAGAACGCCCCCTTCAAGAATGTGGCGAACGGCATCCCCGGGCTCGAGGTGCGCCTGCCGCTCCTCTTCTCGGAAGGGGTTGGCAAGGGCCGCATCGAGCTCACCCAATTCGTGGCCCTCAGTGCCACGAACGCGGCGAAGCTCTACGGGCTCTATCCGCAAAAGGGCACGATCGCGGTCGGCTCGGACGCCGATCTCGCGATCTGGGATGCCGAGCGCGAGGTCACCATCAGCCAGGCGATGCTGCACGACGCCATGGACTATACGCCCTACGAGGGCATCAAAGTCCGGGGCTGGCCGGCGATGACGCTTCTGCGCGGCGAGCCGGTAGCGGAGAGGGGCGAATTCGTGGGTGCCCGCGGCCAGGGCCGCTTTCTCCGCTCGGAGATCTCGCCCGCGGCCCGCCCGCTCGGCCGGCCCGTCACGGGCTTCGATCCCGCGAGCGGGCGGTTGCTGTAGTCTTCGTGGTGAATATTCTTCCTTGCATGGCGAGGTTCTGCGATGGCGCGTAAGCTCATGATCGGTGCGGCGCAGCTTGGGCCGATCGGCCGCGAGGAGAGCCGCCAGGCCGTGGTGCGGCGCTTGATCGAGCTCCTGCACCAGGCGGCGGCGCGCGGTTGCAGGCTCGTCGTCTATCCCGAGATGGCGCTCACCACCTTCTTCCCGCGCTGGTACATGACCGAGCCGGCCGAGGTCGATGCCTTCTTCGAGCGCGAGATGCCCAATGCGGCGACGCGGCCGCTTTTCGCGGAGGCGAAGCGCCTCGGCATCGGCTTCTATCTCGGCTATGCCGAGCTCGCGAGGGAGGGCGGCAGGGTCCGGCATTTCAATACCGCAATCCTCGTCGACGGCACCGGCAAGCTCGTCGGCAAGTACCGCAAGATCCACCTGCCCGGCCATGCCGAGCACGAGCCGCAACGCCCCTTCCAGCATCTCGAGAAGCGCTATTACGAGGTGGGCGATCTCGGCTGGCCGGTGTGGCGCGCCTTCGGCGGGATCGTCGGCATGTGCATCTGCAACGACCGACGTTGGCCCGAGACCTATCGCGTGATGGGACTGCAGGGAGTCGAGCTCGTCATGCTCGGCTTCAACACGCCGGAGCTGAACGCCGCCATCCCCGAGCCCTCGCATCACCGCCTCCTTCACCACTATCTCTCGATCCAGTCGGGCGCCTACCAGAACGGGACCTGGGTGGTGGCGGTGGCCAAGGCCGGGGTCGAGGAGGGCTGCATGCTCATGGGGGGTACCGCGGTCGTCGCCCCCACGGGCGAGCTTCTCGCCGTCGCCAGCACGCTCGGGGACGAGCTCCTCGCCTACGAGATCGACCTCGACGCCTGCACGCCGATCAAGGACACCGTCTTCAATTTCGCCAAACACCGCCGGCCCGAGCATTACAAGCTCATCGTCGAGCGCACCGGTGCCGTTCCCCCGCCCGAGTGAGGAGCCATGGAATTCGACATCGCGACGCTCCCGAACCACGACGCGTACATGCTGCTCATCGGCGTGATCGTGCCGCGGCCGATCGCTTTCGTCACCACCCTCGACGGCGAGGGCCGCCTCAACGCCGCGCCCTTCAGCTTCTTCAACATGCTCGGCCACGACCCACCCGTCGTCGCCCTCGGCATCGAGACCTACCCGGACGGCAGGGCCAAGGACACCGCGCGCAACATCGCGGAGACGCGCGAGTTCGTCGTCAACATGGTGGACGAGGCGATCGCCGAGCGCATGGTGCAGTGCGCCACCGACTTTCCCCATGGGCTCGACGAGCTCGAGGTCACTGGGCTGACCCCGCAGCCGTCGACGAAGGTCAAGCCGCCGCGCATCGCGGAGTCGCCGATCAGCCTCGAATGCATCCGGCTCGTGACCCTCGAGCTCGGTAAGCGCGAGAACATCGTGCTGGGCGAGGTGAAGCACCTGCGCATCCGCGACGATCTCGTCGACGCGGAACGGCGCCGCGTCCACCTCGATCGCCTCCGCCTCGTCGGGCGCCTGGCCGGTCACCGCTACTGCCGCATCCGCGACCAGTTCGACCTCCGGCGCGAGAGCTATGCGAGCTGGCTCGAGCGGCAGCCCGCGCCGGCCGAGTGAGGCGGCGGGGGCTCGCAGGGAAGGGATGGTGCGATGAGCGCCCGCATTCTGGTGATCAACCCGAACAGCACCGAGGCGGTGACGCGAGGCATCGACGATGCGCTTGAGCCCTTGCGCACGGCAGGCGGGCCGCGCCTCGACTGCGTCACCTTGGCCGAGGGGCCGCCCGGGGTCGAGACCCAGCGCCACGTCGACGAGATCACCTTGCCGCTCTGCCGCCTCATCGAGCGCGAGGACAACCGCTCCCAAGCCTTCGTCATCGCCTGCTTCTCCGACCCCGGCGTCCATGCCGCGCGCGAGGCGACGCGGCACCCGGTCTTCGGCATCGCTTCGGCGGGGATCGCGACGGCCCTCAACCTCGGCAACCGCATCGGCATCATCGCCATCCTCAAGGCCTCGCTCGCGCGCCACGCGCGCGCCTTCCGCGCGATGGGGGTCGAAGGGCGCATCGCGGGCGAGCGGCCGATAGGGCTCGGCGTGGTCGAGCTGGCCGAGGAGAGCCGCACGCTCGCGCGCTTGCGCGAGGTGGGCGCCGCACTACGCGACGAGGACCGCGCGGACGTGCTGGTCTTGGGCTGCGCCGGCATGGCGAAGTACCGCGGCCCCCTCGAGGCGGCGCTCGGCGTGGCGGTCGTCGACCCCACCCAAGCCGCGGTCGGCATGGCGATCGCCGCGGTGCAGCTCGGCTATCGCACGAATTAGCGGACGACCCGAGTCCGAATTTTCGTCTTGGCGTGAAGCGAGCCCGTCGCCCGGGCATGGCCGCGGCCGC
The DNA here is from genome assembly GCA_035516655.1 of Alphaproteobacteria bacterium. Taxonomy (GTDB): domain Bacteria; phylum Pseudomonadota; class Alphaproteobacteria; order JACZXZ01; family JACZXZ01; genus DASPPM01. Next base: position 8,226 of record DATJAC010000146.1, read on the forward strand.
CGGCCCTGGCGCAACCGGACCATGACGAGGGAGGAGACGATGTACCGCCATATCCTGATCGCCACGGATGGCTCGAAGCTCGCCGGGAAGGCCGTCCGGCACGGCATCGCCTTGGCCAAGCGGATCGGCGCCAGAGCGACGGCGCTCACGGTCCTGCCGCCCTTTCATGTGCTCACGACCGAGACACAGATGCTCACCGACACGGCGGCTCAGTACAAAATACGCATGCAGGAGAACGCAGCGAAAACTCTCGGGGCGGTCGCGCGCGCGGCGAAGGCGGCGGGAGTCGCGTGCAAGCCGGTCCAAGTCGAGCACGAACATCCCTATCGAGCGATCATCGATACCGCGGCGGCGAAAGGCTGCGACCTTATCGTCATGGCCTCGCACGGCCGCCACGGCATCTCGGCTCTCCTGCTGGGCAGCGAGACGGTCAAGGTCCTCACCCATTCCAAGATCCCGGTGCTTGTCCATCGCTGAGCCTCGTCGCGATGCGCCGGCGCCGGCGGTGAGGCCGAGGCAGACGCCGCGCCCCATGATCGGGCCGGAGCCGCGGCGTACCGCGTTGCGTCTCCCGACCGGGCGCCTCGGCAATTCGAGGGTCGTCTTGCCTGGGGACGCCCGCTAAGATAGGCACGCGAGCCCAAGGGGGAGTGCCATGAGCGGCAAGGGAGTGCGATGAGCGAACGACGCCTCGGCATCATCATGAACGGGGTCACGGGCCGCATGGG
>DATJAC010000147.1:0-7315 GCA_035516655.1 Alphaproteobacteria bacterium
TTTTCGAAGGAGCTATGCGCGGTGAAGCGCGTGCGGCCGTCCACGGCCGAATCGAAGCATTTAATCAGAAGTGCCTCCTCGCGCGTCATGTGCGGGAAATAGAACCAGCGGTGCGCCGGGTTGTAGGTGATGGAGTAGGTCTCGCCCACCCGGTCGCGGTAGACGAGGTCGGCGGCGACGAGGTCGCGCGGGGCGATGCTCTTGGCCTCGCATACCGCAAGCGGGGAGTCCTCGACCGGCCCGCGGATCGGCCGCCACAGATTGACGAGGGCGAAGCGGCGCTTGAGCAACTCGCCCGCCTCGAGGCCACGCGCCGCGAGCTCCTCGGCGGCGCGGCGCGGGCCGCTCAGCTCGGTGAAGTCGTTGTGCACGCGCTTGACCGGCTCCTTGATCCCATCTGCCCCGCCGGGCGGCACTGCGCTGCTGCGCAAGTTGTGATCGAAGGCCACTACCTTGTCGGCCCCGGTGAGCTCGCCCACCAGCCGCTCGACCTCGGGATAGTAGAGTGCGCGTACCGCCTCCTCGTCGTAGAAGTCCGCGACAACGCTCGGGCGGTGGGCGAGGAGAAAGCCGTTCTCGTCGAGCGACGACCCGCCCGCGCGCGCGCGGCCGTCGCGGATCGCGACCGAGGTGGGGCGATATTCGCCGGTCCGCCACGGCGTTCCCGGCGGGGGCTCGAAGGTATAGCTGACCGGCCGGCCGGCCATGGGCTGGAGGTAATTCAAGCTTGTCGTCACGGTCTCGGCCTTGTCGCGCGCCAAGCTATCCATGCTCCCTCTCCTCTCGCTCGCGGCCCGCGGCCAAAGGCGCCGCACCGCGGGCATGGAGACTAATACCCCTCATAGACAAGTCAAATCCGTGAAAAAATCTCACATCACACAAGACAATTGTTATTATATGAACCGCTGCTGAGAGTCTGACTCAAAATGATCCGTTCGGTTTCAATGCTCTATTCGTCGCCCCGGCGAAAGCCGGGGTCCATGTCCGTAGCCCGGCTCGAGGCCGACGATGGATTCCCGCTTTCGCGGGAATGACGATGTGTGGCAGGTAATGCATTGAAGATAGCGCGCTCATTTTCGGCCGGCCTCTGAGGCCGGACAAGCTCCGCGCGATGGTCTAGGATCGCGCCAGCGTCACGCCCCCGCCGAGGACCCGCCATGCCCGATGCCGGATTGACCAACTCCAAGATCGTCGCCGCCTACCGCGAGCGCACGCCGCAATCGGCGCGCCTCGCCGAGGAGGCCAGCGCCTGCTTCCCGAGCGGGATCACCCACGACGCGCGCAATCTCTCGCCCTACGGCGTCTACGTGGATCATGCCAAGGGCCCGCGCAAATGGGACGTGGACGGCAACGAATACGTCGACTATTTCGGCGGTCACGGTGCGCTCCTCCTCGGCCACAACCATCCGCTCGTGACCCAAGCGGTGCACGCCGCCCTCGACCGGGGTACTCATTTCGGCGCCAATCACCCGCTCGAGGTGCGCTGGGCGGAGATCGTGAAGCGCCTCGTCCCCTGCGCGGAGCGCGTGCGCTTCACCTCCTCGGGTACGGAAGCGACGCTGATGGCGCTTCGCCTCTCCCGCGCCTTCACCGGCCGGCCCAAGATCGCGCGCCTCATGGGCCATTTCCACGGCTGGCAGGATCACATGACCTCGGGCTACGCCACCCATTTCGACGGGACGGCGACGACGGGCGTGCTCGAAGGCGTCGCCGCGAATGTCGTCCTCCTGCGGCCCGACGACCCGGACGCCATGCGCGCAACCCTCAAGGCCGATCGCGACATCGCGGCCGTGATCCTCGAGCCGACGGGGGCGAGCTTCGGCAACGCGCCGCTCAAGCCCGGAACGCTCGAGGCCTTGCGCGAGGCGACGGCGGCGTCGGGCGCTCTCCTCATCTTCGATGAGGTGGTGACCGGCTTCCGCGTGGCTCCCGGAGGGGCGCAGGCGCATTTCGGCATCACCCCCGATCTCGCGACGTTCGCCAAGATCCTCGCGGGCGGCCTGCCCGGCGGTGCCGTCGCCGGGCGCAAGGACATCCTCGACGATCTCGATTTCGAGGTCGCCAAGGCGAAGGGCCGCGAGAAGATCGCGCACCAGGGAACCTACAACGCCAACCCGGTCTCCGCCGCGGCCGGGGTCGCCGCCCTCGGGGTCGTGGCGACGAGCGATGCCTGCGCGCGCGCCAACGCCTTTGCCGCCGAGCTGCGCCGGCGCCTCAACGCGGTGATCGAGGCCGAGGGCGTGCCCTGGGCCGTCTTCGGCAGCTTCAGCGGCTTCTATTTCTTCCTGGGAAATGCGGGCGAGGCGATCTCCCCGCGGACCTTCGATCCGCTCGCGCGCGATCCGCTCGCCCTCGTGCGCAATCCGCCCGGCCTCGCCCAGAAGCTGCGCCTCGCCATGCTGCTCGGCGGGGTCGACCTGAACGGCCGTCCCGGCGGCATCGTGTCGGCGACCCACGGCGAGGCCGAGCTCGAGGCGACCACAGCGGCACTCGCGGGTGCCATCAAGCTCCTGCGTTCCGACGGCGAGCTGCCGGCCCCTTGACGGCCCGCGCGCGCGCCGCGGCATCGAGCCCGGCGATGCGGCCGAACACCGCACCCCGCAAGACCGAGGTGGCACCTGTGTAGGTGCCATAATAGAGCCCGATCATCTCGCCCGCGGCGTAGAGGCCTTGGATGACCTCGCCGTCGGCGTTGAGGACCTGGCTCTTGGCGTTCACCTTGACGCCGCCGAAGGTGAAGCAATTGCCGCAGATGATGGGATAGGCCAAGAAAGGCGCGCGGTCGAGGGGGCGCGACCAGTGGGACTTGGGCGGGGCCAAGCCGCCTCGGGTCGCGAGCCCGTCGAGCTCGAGCGGCTTGAAGGTCCCGGCGGTCCCGGCGGGACACGCCGCATTGTAGGCCGCGACCGTCCTCTCGAGCGCTGCGCCATCGACGCCGATCAGGCCGGCGAGCTCGCCGAGCGTGGCGGCCGCGATCGCGGGCTGGTCCGAGCGCACCGAGCGCCGCCAGCCGGGCACCTCGTCGATCTTGGCGTCGAGGATGGCGTAGGCGATGCCCTCGGGCTGCTCGTTGACGAGGCGCGTGATCGCCTCGTAGGTGGCATCGACCGTCGCCGGTGCCTCGTCGACGAAGCGCTCGCCCCGCTTGTTGACGAGGATGCCGTAGTTGAAGACGAGCACGATGGGCTCGGCGACCCCGGAGCGGGGATCGAGCGGCTCGGCATGGATGGCGCCGAAATCGCCGCAGGGTGCGGCCCCGATGGCGAGCGCCATGCGGATGCCCTCGCCCTTGTTGTAATAGCCCCCGCGCGCGACCGGCCGCAGATAGCGCGCCTTGGGGCCGAGATAGCGCACCAGCATCTCAGCATTGCCCTCGAAGCCGCCGCAGGCGAGCACGATCGCGGGTGCGTGGAGCTCGAGTGCCTGGTTGCCGGGCCCGACCGCGGCAAGCCCGATCACCGCACCGCCGGCATCCTGCAGGAGCCCCCGCGCCGTCGTGCGATAGAAGACGCTGGCACCGCGCTTCTCGACCCAGTCGCCCAAGGTCTCGACCAGGGCCAGGCCGCCGCCCACGGGGGCCATGCGCGTGGTGCAGGTGGTGATGAAATAGCCGGGAAGGAAATCGAAGCGCAGGCCGAAGCCCTTGAGCCATTGCAAGGTCGGCCCACAGCCTTCGGCGAAGGCGGCGATCACCTCGGGATCGGTGAAGCCGAGGGTCTTGAGGATGGCGGGCCAGCTCGCGTAAGCGCCGGCCGCCTCGCTCACGAGGGCCGGATCGAGATAGAAGCCGGCGTTCTCCGCAAAGTGGCTCTCGAAATCGTCGGCGACCGCATGCTCGCTCTTCATGCGCAGCATGGCCTCGGTCCAGCGCGTGTTGCCGCCGCGCTCCTCCTTGGGCGCGCGCTCGAGCATCGCTACCCGCGCTCCCTGCTCCAGGGCCGATGCCGCCGCCGCGAGGCCGGCGATGCCGCTGCCGACGACGACGACATCGAAGGCGGGCGCGGGCGAGCTCATGGGGGACAGATGTAGCCCGCGCCCGCCGGCGACTTGAAGCAGCCGACCGATTCCGGGATGACCTGCTTGGGCAGCCACAGGATGACGCGCGGGAAGAAGATGGTGAAGGCGATGGTCACGAAAAACACCACGTAGATGGGCAGGGACGCCTTGAGGGCCGAGGAGAAGCGCACGCCCACGAACTTCGACGACATGAGGAGGGCCAGGCCGTAGGGCGGGGTGATGAGCCCGAAGGCAAGGGTCGCGATCAGCACCACCCCCATGTGCACGGAGTTGATGCTCGCCGCGTCGGTGAGCGCGTTCACGATCGGCATGAAAATGATGACGGCCGGGATCGGCTCGATGAAGTCGCCCACGATGGTGAAGAGGACGACGAGGAGGAACATGATCATGTGCGGATCGGTGCCGGCGGCAGCCGTGATCCAGCCCGAGACCACGATCGGCCCGCGCAGATAGGCGAGCAGCCAGCCGAAGGCGGTCGCAGACGCGATGGTGATGAGCGGCAGCGAATAGATGAGCCCCGCGTGGGCGAAATCGACCGGCAGGCGGCGGAGATGTCCGCGGTTGAGGGCCGGGATGACGACGAGCAGGATCCAGGCGACCGCGACCACGCCGGCCTCGGTCGGCGTGAACCAGCCGCTCACGATGCCGCCCAGGAGGATCACCGGAATCATGAGCGGCAGGACCGCCGCCTTGCCGGCGTCCGCGAACTGGCAGAGGGTCGTACGCGGCCGGCGGAAGCCGGCGGGGCCGAAGAAGTAGCAGTAGATCATCAAGCCGAAGCCGATCATCAGACCCGGCACCACGCCCCCCATGAAGAGGCCCGCGATCGAGACGTTGCCGACCGCACCATAGACGATCGCCAGGATGCTGGGCGGCACCAAGGCGGCGATGGTGGAGGCCGCCGCGATGAGCGCGGCGGTGAACTCCGGCCTGTAGCCTTCGTTCGCCATCGGCCCCGCCATGGTGCGGCTCAGCACCGCGACATCGGCGGAAGACGAGCCCGACATGCCGGAGAAGAACATGCTGAACACGGTGACCACCTGGGCGAGCCCGCCGCGCAGGTGCCCGACGAGGGCCTGGGAGAGATTGGCGATGCGCACGACCACGTTGGCGGAGGTCATCAGCTCGCCGACCAGGAGGAAGAACGGCACGGCGAGAAGCGCCGTCGAATCGACGCCGTTGAACATCTGCTGGATCATCGAGCTCAGCTTGACCGGCGTGAAGAGCGTGCCGACGATCACCCCTCCCATGAGGGAGAAGGCGACGGGGACGCCCATATAGCCGAAGAGAAGGAAGAGGACGGTCATCAAGCCGAGGATGAGAGCGCCGCTCATGGTGGCATCACCCGCTGGCCGAGCAAGGTGCGCGCGGCCTCTGCGGCGTCGTCCGCCGCCGATGGCTTGAACGGTGCCGGATCCTCGAAGCCGCGGCGCCAGCCGTTCACCAGCTGTTCGATCGTGAAGAGGGCGATGAGCAGGCCCGAGATCGGAATCACCGCGTAGAGGCTCGCGATCGGCGTCATCGAGGGCATGCGGAAGCTGGTGAAGCCGCTCAAGAAATTGAGAAAGCCGAAATAGACCATGCAGAGCCCGACGACGAGAACCACGGCGCGGTTGAAGACTTCGACGACAAGGCGCGAGCGGCCCGTGAGAGCCTCGGCGATCGCGGTCAGATAGAGATGGTCGTTGCGCCGCGTGGCCACGGCGGCACCGATGAAGACGCCATAGGTGAAGAAGGTCGAGGTGACCTCCTGGAGCCAAAGCCAGGGGTGGCCGATCTCGCGCGTCAGGATGTCGAAGAGCACCGAGCTCGAGAAGCCGACGATCGAGACGCCGCAGAGGATCATGAGCAGGCGCTCGAGCCCGTCGAGTGCGCGCCATTTGAGATGGCGCTGCCGCTGCAGCACGAGAACGCTTGCGCCCGCCATGCCCCTCGCTCCCACCGCGTCCGCGCGGTGCCGCCTCTCCGGCGCCGCCGAGCACTCTCCAGCGCGCCCGCCGATTGCGGCGGCGCGCGGGGGGCCGGGTGCGGCGTGCCTCCTACTGGTCCGCGCGCACGAGTGCCAGGATCTTGACCGCGTGCGGACCGAGCTGCTTCGCGATCTGGTCCTGGATCGGCACGGCGATCTTGATGAAGCCCGACTTGTCGACGTCGGTCACGAACTTGACCCCCATCTTCTCGAGCTTGGTCTGGGATTCGTGCTCGAGGGCGATGGCCTTGGCCGGCTGCGTGCGGCCCACCTCGTCGGCCGCGGCCTGGACCCAGCCCTTCTGCTCGGCGCTCAGCGCGCTCCACGCTTTGTCGCTCACCCACAGCACGCTGTTGTTCGCCTCGTGCTGGGTCATCGACATGATGGGTGCGGTCTCGTAGTGCTTGTTCGAGAGGTAGACGTTGACGCCGTTCTCCGCCATGTCCACGACACCCGTCTGGAGGGCGGTGTAGACGTCGCCGAAGGGCATGTGCACGGTCTGCGCACCGTAGGCCGGGAACATCGTGTCCTCCGTCGCCGTCGCCTGCACGCGCACCTTGACGCCCTTGATGTCCGCGACGTTGTGGATCTCGCGCTTGCCGTAGAGGTCGCGCAGGCCGAGCGTCAGCAACGTCAGCACATGCGCCCCCTTCACCGTCTCCTCGAACATCTGGCGCACGGCCGCCACCACCTTCGGGTCCGCGATCGACTTCGCGAGATGGTCCTCGGACTTGAAGACGAAATGGATCGACATCACGCCCGACTCCGGCGAGACGGTCGCCGCATTGGCGGTCGAGCTGATGATGAAGTCGATGTCGCCCGATTTGACCAGCTGCAGCATCTGCGGCTCTTGGCCGAGCTGGGCGCCGGGGAACTGGTCGATCGTCATGGTTCCCTTGCTGAGCTCCGAGAGCTTGGCGGCGAAAATATCGGCGGCGATGCCATACCCCGTGGTATGGGGCTGGTCGTAGCCGAGGCGGTAGTGCTGTGCCTCGGCGGCTTCGGCGCTACCCGCCGCCGCGAGCACGAAGCCCGCGAGGACCGCGGCAGCGGCGGCGTTACATCGTCTGTTTGCGGACATCTGCCTCCCCTTTCGATTTTCTCGTTCATTCCGGACGGGCTCTTGGCACCGGAGCCCTGCGATCCTCGTTTCGGGACCGTCGCAATCGATTATACGGGGAGAGCGACAGCCCGTATAGGGGCGCGCCTAAAAAGGGCGGCAACCGGTGCGGGCGCGGGTGCGCGGGCAGCTATCCCGCACGCGGCATCGCTTGCCGCTGCGTCGACAAGAGCGAGCCGCCGCGATCGGCCGTCATGAGAAGAGCATCG
>DATJAC010000148.1:0-2022 GCA_035516655.1 Alphaproteobacteria bacterium
TCTGGCTCGTGCGCGGGAGGAGCGAGGTGCTCATCCGCAAGCGCCCGCCAAGGGGGCTTTTGGGCGGGCTCATGGAATTGCCGACCACGGGCTGGGAGGAGGCGCTGCCGGCAGCGCCGGAGCTCGAGCGCCAAGCCCCGCTCGCGACCCGGTGGCGCCGCCTGCCGGGCATCGTGCGCCACGTCTTCACGCATTTCGAGCTGGAGCTTACCGTGCTCGCGGGAAGTGTCGGAGAGACGACCGAGGGACCCGACGGGGTGAACGAGGGGGAGACACACCGCTGGTGCCGCCTCGACCGTCTCTCCGACGTCGCACTACCCACCGTGATGAAGAAGGTCGTGGCGCATGCCCTTGCCAATGGGGGGTAGCGTGGGCATCCGCGCGCGCACTTGGCCTGTGACGGCCGGCCGTCGCACCTGAAGAGGTGCAGGCGGTCCTTCAGCTCCGCTGGGTCAGTGGATGGCTTTTGCGTTCCCTCCCGCAAACCTTGTTGCAATCCCCCTCATGCGCGCTCGTGCCACACGGCACCGCTCAAGGGATCGACGTGGAGCCGCAAGGGCTCGGCTTGGCCCGCGCGCGCGAGCGCTTCGTAGTGCTGATGGCGAAAGGAGATCGGGCTCAGGCATTCGTAGCCAAGCGCTGCAAGGTGCGCCGCCACGTCGGCCGGCTTGAGATGTGCGAGCCCGTACCCGCCACGTGGAACGGTCTCGCCGCTGGCACCGTCCACGAAAAGCCTTACGCGCCGACCCCAGCGATCGTGCGCCAGCACGGCGAAGCCGTCGGGTAGCGCGCTCACTGCCGTGATGTCCCGGTAGCCGTGTTGGCGCAACTTGTAGCGCACGAGCCAGACCGGCAGCGCCGCGGCACTCTCGTGCCGGGCCTGGTAGGTCTCGGGCCGGCTGTCGAGCCCGGCCGCGGCCTCGGGGCCCAGGCCCAGGAGCGAGGCCAGAGCCGCGGCCAAGGTGGCGGCGAAGAGGCGGGTGCTGCGCATGGTGCGGATTCTGCCGGTCCCTGCTGAACCGATGCTGAGAGCCATGTTCATCCGGCATTCAGTCCCGTCCCCCTATGAGAGCCCTATGCGCCAGCTCCTGGTAGTCGTGCCGACCGCCCTTTTCCTGGTGCGGGCGGGCTTGGGAAGCGTCCTTGCCGACGAGAGCGACCACGAGCGCGCGCGCGCAGCCCTCGAGGCCGGCGAGATCCGGCCGCTCAAGGACATCGTCGGCACCGTGCAGCGCCGCTGCGGGGGCCGCGTGATCGAGGTCGAGCTCGTGGAGGGCTCGCACGAGGGGCAGCCCTTCTGGCGCTACCAGCTCAGGATGCTGATGCCGCGGGGCGACGTTTTGGGACTGGACGTGAACGCCGCGACGACCGAGATTCTCGAGGTGAAGGGAAAGGGCGCCTCCAGCGCCTGCCAGTGATGCATGCGCGTGCTTGCGATCGAAGACGATCCCGATCTTTCGCGCCAGCTCGCCGAAGCCCTGCGCGAAGCCGGCTACGTGGTCGACGTCGCCCGCGACGGCGCTGAGGGGCACTTCCTCGGAGACACGGAAAGCTACGACGCCGTGGTGCTCGATCTCGGCCTGCCGGCGATGGACGGCATCACCGTGCTCGAGCGCTGGCGCCGCGACGGGCGCAACATGCCGGTCCTCATCTTGACCGCGCGCGACCGCTGGAGCGAGAAGGTCGCGGGCTTCGATGCCGGGGCCGACGACTACGTGGCCAAGCCCTTCCGCATGGAGGAGGTGCTGGCGCGCCTGCGCGCCCTCATCCGCCGTGCCGCCGGGCATGCCAGCGCCGAGCTCGAATGCGGGCCGCTTCGCCTCGATACGCGCAATTCGCGCGTCACCCTCGACGGCGCCCTCGTCAAGCTCACGGCGCAGGAATACCGCCTGCTTGCCTATCTGCTCCACCATCCGGGCCGCGTCGTCTCGCGCACCGAGCTCACCGAGCACCTCTATGACCAGGACTTCGATCGCGATTCCAACACCATCGAGGTCTTCGTCGGCCGTCTCCGGAAAAAGA
>DATJAC010000149.1:0-3475 GCA_035516655.1 Alphaproteobacteria bacterium
ACTTCGCCCACGGCGAGTTCGTCATGCTCGGCATGTACGCGGCGTTCTGGGCTTACACGCTCGCCGGCATCGGTCCGGCCGGCTTCGTCCCGATCGCGGCCCTGCTGCTCTTCATCCTCGGCGTCCTCGTCTACATGGGGCTCATCCGCCACGTCATGCGCGGGCCCATGCTGGCCCAGATCCTCTCGACCTTCGGCCTTTTGCTGCTGCTGCGCTATAGCGCGTTCTGGGTCTTCAGCGCCAATTTCGTGACCCTGCCCGACGGCCTCGTCGGACCCAGCATCGACATCGGCGGCATCTTCGTGACGGCATCCAAGTTGCTCGCCGGCGGCGTCGCCATCCTCTTGACCGCCGGAATGCACCTCCTCCTCACGCGCACGGCGATCGGCAGCCAGATCCTCGCCGTGGCCGAGGACCGCCAGGCCGCCATGCTCATGGGCATCAAGCCCGATCGCATGCAGGCCCTCGCCTGGGGCCTCGCGGGCGCTTCCGCCGGCATCGCGGGAGCGCTGATCGCCACCTTCTTCCCGATCTCGCCGACGGTCGGGGAGTCGCTCGCCATCATCGCCTTCGTGACGGTGACGCTCGGGGGCTTCGGCAGCGTGCCGGGGGCGATGCTCGCCGGCCTCCTCATCGGCCTCATCGAATCGCTTTCCGCTTTCTACTTGGGCCCGGTCTATCAGGACGTCGTCGTCTATGCGCTCTTCGTCGTCATCCTGTGGGTGCGACCGCACGGCCTCCTGGGGAAGGCTTAGGTGGCGAGGAAGCCCATCATCGGCTGGTTTGCGCTCGCCGCCGTCCTCCTCGGCTTTCCGCTCGTCTTCAACGGCGAGTATTACGAGCAGCTCGCGGCCTTCGTCATCCTCTCCGCCATCTCCGCCTCGGCGTGGAACCTCGTCGGCGGCTATGCCGGCCAGGTCTCGGTCGGCCACGCCGTCTACTTCGGCGCCGGCGCCTACATGCCGCTCCTTTTCTACAAGCTGTGGGCGGCAAGCCCGCTCCTCGGCTTTCCCGCGGGCATCGCGGTGAGCGTCGTCATCGCGGTCGTGATCGGCGTACCCACCTTCCGGCTCTCGGGGCATTATTTCAGCATGGCGACGATCGCGGTCGCCGAGCTCATCCGTATCGTGGTCAGCGACTGGGACTTCCTGGGCGGGGCCATCGGGCTGATGGGGCCGGCGACCCCGCGCGGCTGGTGGGACCTCATCTGGCGCAGCTCGCTGCCCTACTACTACATATTCCTCGCCGTGCTCGGCCTCCTCCTCTACATCACGCACCGCATGGAGCGGACCCGGCTCGGCTATTATCTGCGCGCGATCCGAGCCAACGACCGCGCGGCGCGCAGCCTGGGCGTGCCGGTCAGCCGCTACAAGCTCTACGCGCTCATGCTGAGTGCGGCCTTCACCTCGCTGGCGGGCTCGCTCTATGCGGCGAAATTCGGCTTCGTCGATCCGGGAAGCGCCCTCGGCATCCTCGTCTCCGTGCAGATGGTCGTGATGGCGGCCCTCGGCGGTGCCGGCAGGCTGCTCGGACCGCTGCTCGGTGCCGTGATCCTGGTGCCGCTCCAGACCACGACCAATTCGTTTTTCGGCGGCCAGGGCACCGGCCTCGCCTTCATCCTCTACGGCGGCATCATCATGCTCTTGAGCCGCTACGCGCCGGGCGGGCTGATCGAGGTCTGGGAGCGCTTCCAGGCGCGCCGCGACGCCGGCACCGCCCGGCGCAGCGCCGAGAGGAACGGAGACGCCCGTGCTGCTTAAGGCTGCCAACGTCAGCAAGGCCTTCGGCGGCTTCTTTGCGGTCTCGGACGCCAGCCTCGAGGTCGGCGAGGGCGAGATCGTCGGCCTGATCGGGCCGAACGGGGCGGGCAAGTCGACCTTCTTCAATTGCCTTGCCGGCGACTTCAAGCCGACCTCGGGACGGGTCTTCTTCGACGGCCACGACGTGACCGAGGCCGCGGCGGAGACGCATGCGCGCCTCGGCATCGGGCGTACGTTCCAGCTGCCCGCCATCTTCGAGGAGCTCACCGTCCTCGAGAACGTGATGGTGGGCGCCTTCCTGCGCCATCCCCGCGAGGACGACGCGCGCGCGGCCGCACGACGCGTGCTGGCCCTGACCGGGCTCGAGCGCATTTCCGACCAACCGGCGCGGAGCCTGGGCACGCCGGGGCGCAAACGCCTCGGCATCGCGCGCGTACTGGCGACCGAGCCGCGCCTGATCCTGCTCGACGAGGCGCTCGCCGGGCTCACGCCGACCGAGATCCATCAGGCGATCGAGCTCGTGCGCGCGATCCACCGCACGGGCATCACGCTCGTCATCGTCGAGCACATCATGGAGGTGATCCTCACCTTGGCCGAGCGCATCGTCGTCTTCAACCAGGGCAGAGTCATCGCCCACGGCAGGCCGCAGGAGATCGTCAACGACCCGGCCGTGATCGCGGCCTACTTGGGCCGCTCGCACGCGCGGCGGGCCGACAAGCCGTGACCGAGCCTACGGATCATCTCAAAGTCGAGCATCTCGAGGTGCGCTACGGCGACCTCGTGGGGGTCGCCGACGTCTCGCTCGAGGTGAAGCCGGGGGCGATCGTGGCCCTCCTCGGCTCGAACGGGGCGGGCAAGACCACGACCCTCAATGCCATTGCCGGGCTGGTGCCGACGAGCAAGGGGCGCATCGAGTGGCGCCAGGAAAGCATCTCCTCGCTCCCCGCCCACGCCATCGTGCGCAAGGGGCTTGCCCTATCGCCTGAAGGCTGGCGCCTCTTCACCCAGCAGACGGTCGAGCAGAACCTCAGGCTCGGCACCACCCCGCTCGCCCGGAAGGCGCGGGTACCCGCCCTCCTCGAGCGGGTCTACACGCTCTTCCCTCGCCTCAAGGAGCGCCGCACCCAGCGCGCGGGCACGCTTTCGGGCGGGGAGCGCCAGATGCTCGCCCTCGGCCGCGCCCTCATGAGCGAGCCCAAGGCCCTGCTCCTCGACGAGCCGAGCCTCGGCCTCGCCCCCGCCATCGTCGAGGCCCTCTACGAGACCTTGGGCCGCCTCCACGCCGACGGTTTGACCTTGCTCCTCGCCGAGCAGTCGATCGACCTCGCCCTCGAGGTCGCGGATTTCGCCTATGTGCTGCAGACCGGGCGCACCGTGCTCGCGGGGCCGGCGGCGGAGCTCGCCAAGAACCCGCAGGTGCAGCGCATCTATTTGGGCGTCGGCGAGGAATAGGACGCGCATAATCGCAGTCATGCCTAGCGCGGGCCGCCGGCGGAAAATGGTACTTATAGGCCGTTGACGCCTCTCGGCTTTGTCCTTAGCGTTCTGCGCCCGCGGGATAAGGGGAGGTCTTTCGAGATGGCTTGGCACGTGGCGGCGAAGGTGGACGAGGTGCCGGAGAACGAGGTCATCGGCGTGGTGGTCGACGGCGAGCCGGTGGCGATCTACAAGCTCGGCGGCGTCCTCTATGCCACCAGCAACGTCTGCACGCACGA
>DATJAC010000150.1:0-14362 GCA_035516655.1 Alphaproteobacteria bacterium
CGCATGGAGGCCGGGATAACACAGCGCGACTTCGAGCCGCGAGCGCGCGGCCGGATCGCGGGCCATCGTCGCGTCGATTTCGTCGCGCAGGTTTTTCAGAAGCATGGCTGCCACTGTGTTATCGTCACCTTTCGCCGTCGCCGAAGCTTTGTCGGACTTTTCGCCAACGGTCTGAGAGAGCATATAATTACCCGACAAAATCGATCAAGAATACCAAGCCGCAATGAGCCGATATGCCTGACGTGATCATCAACGGCCCGGAAGGCCGCATCGAGGCCCGCTATCATCATGCGCGCGGCGGGGCGGCGCCGATGGCCCTGGTGCTGCACCCGCACCCGCAGCATGGCGGGACGATGAACAACAGGGTCGTCTACGCCCTCTACCAGACCTTCGTGCGGCGCGGCTTCTCGACCTTGCGCTTCAATTTCCGCGGCGTGGGCCGCTCCCAGGGCAGCTTCGACCGCGGCGAGGGCGAGCTCTCGGATGCGGCCTCCGCCCTCGATTGGCTGCAGACCGTCAATCCGAACGCGGCAAGCTGCTGGATCGCCGGCTTCTCCTTCGGCGCCTGGATCGGGATGCAGCTCCTCATGCGGCGGCCCGAGATCGCCGGCTTCATCTCGGTCGCCCCTCCCGCCAATATCTACGACTTCTCCTTCCTCGCCCCCTGCCCCGCTTCCGGCATGATCATCCAGGGCAATTCCGACGAGGTGGTTCCGCTTGAGGCGGTCAACAAGCTGGTCGACAAGCTCAACCATCAGCGCGGCATCAAGATCGACTACCGGGTGATTCCGGGGGCCAACCACTTCTTCAACGACCAGCTCGATGCCGTCATCTCGAACATGGAGCGCTATCTCGACGCGCGCCTCGCCCAGGCCGCCGAATAGGTACTGGCGCCCGCCTTCAATCGGGCTTTCGCGGCAGCACCACGCAATCGTCGGCGCGGAACAGAAGCTGGACGCGATCGCCCCGCCGCACCCGAGGTCCGGCGCGGTTGGGCTCGACGGCCATGAGGCGGCCCTCCGCGCCGTCGACAATGTAATGAAGCTCGGCCCCCATATTGACCACGTCGACGATTTGGCCCGGCAGGCGATTCTCGCCGGCACCCCCGGCGGCCCCGAGCGCCATGACGACAACGCGCTCCGGCCGGATGCAGGCACTCCAGCTGCCGCCGCCGGCACCGCCGGGATGGGGGATCGCAAGCATCGTGCCGGCGTCGGTGGCGAGCTGACATAGTCCCTCGCCGGCCGCGGCCGCGATGCGGCCGTGGAACCAGTTGGCCCGGCCGATGAACGCGGCCACGAAAGGGGTCAAGGGCCGCGCATAAATCTCATCGGGCGTTCCCTGCTGCTCGATGCGGCCGCGATTCATCACGATGATCCGGTCGGCCAGGCTCATCGCTTCGTCTTGGTCATGCGTGACGACGATCGTCGTCGATCCGACCGCGGCGAGGATCTGCTTGAGCTCGACGCGAAGCTCCTCGCGCAGCTTGGCGTCGAGGGCCGACAGCGGCTCGTCGAGCAGCACGAGCTTGGGCCGGGTGGCGAGCACGCGGGCAAGGGCCACCCGTTGCTGCTGACCTCCGCTCATCTGGCCGGGCCGCCGGTCGCCGAAACCCTGCAATTGGACGAGCCGCAGCATCTCGTCGACGCGTTCGCCGATCTCGGCCTTGGGCCAACGGCGGTGCTTCAGCCCATAGGCGATGTTCTCGGCGACGGTCATGTGCGGAAAGAGCGCGTAGTGCTGGAACAGCAGCCCGACATTGCGCTCATAGGGCCGCTTGCCGACCATGGATTCGCCGGCGATCTCGATGACGCCTTCGTCCGGATCCTCGAAGCCGGAGATCAGGCGGAGCGTCGTCGTCTTGCCGCAGCCGCTCGGTCCGAGGAGCGAGACCGTTTCGCCCGCACCGACCGAAAAGCTCACACGATCGACCGCCACCGTCTGGCCGAAGCGCTTGCTCACGTCGCGGAACGCGATGACGGTTTCCGGGGATGGCTGCGCGGCGTCCGTCATGAGCGAAAGACCCCCTGTCCGATGGCGCGGTTGAGGCCGACGAATTTATCGAGCACGACGATCAACGCCAGGGTCAGCAGCATCAACATGACCGAGGCGGCGGCGATGCTCAGGTCGAAATTGGCCCGCATGCTGCTGATCAGGGCCACCGGCAGGGTATAGGTGTTGGCGTCGGTCAGCATGATGGATACCGCCACGTCGTCCATGGAAACGGCGAAGGCGAAGATGGCGCCGCTGACGATGCCGGTGCGCGCGAGCGGAAATGTCACGTCCCAAAAGGCGTGGCGCTCCGTTGCCCCCAGGCTGAGCGCGGCCTCGGTCAGCGAGACATCGATGCCGGAGAGGCCGGCCAGGGTCGCACGGATCGTATAGGGTGCGGTGATGATGATGTGGCCGCAGAGCAGGCGGGCAAAGCCGTTGATGACTCCCATCTTGGAGAGGAAGAGGAGAAGTGCGAAGCCGGTGACCACCGGCGGCACGATGAGCGGCGACAGAAAGAAGGAGATGAGCGCCTCCTTGCCGCGGAAGCTGGCGCGCTCGACGGCGATGGCCGTCGCCACGCCGACGCACACCGACACCGTGACGGAAAGGACGGCGAGCTCGACGCTCGTCCCCAATCCGCGCAGGAAGTAGTCGTCGGAAAAGAACTTGGCGAACCAGCGCAGCGACAAGGCGGGTGGGGGCAACGGACCGAGATAAGGCCGCGCGTCGAATGCCATGACCGCGGTCACGAAGATCGGGGTCACCAGAAAGCAGACGATCACGCCGATCATCACCAGGCCGAGCAGGCGAAGGCCGTTGTCGAGCGCCCGGCCGCTCATGAGGTCCACCGCTTGTTCACCTGGCGCGACGTCACGTAGACGATCGCGAGCGCCACGAAGAACAGCACCATCGATATGGCCGCCCCGCTCGGATAATCGGCAATCTCGCTGAAACGGTTGTAGACCAGGTTCGAGATGAACAGCACGCGGCCTTTGCCAAGGATCATCGGAATGACGAAGGCACTGATCGAGAAGGTGAAGGCGAAGAGAAAGGCGGCCAGGAGACCGCGCATGCAGAGCGGCACCGTGATGGTCAGATGCGCCTTCCAGCCGGGCGCGCCGAGCGCCTGGGCCGCGTCCACGAGGCGAGGGTCGACGTTCTGGATCGTGCCCAGAAGGGTCAGCGTCGCCATGGGCACGATGTAATGGAGCAGGCCGCCGCCGACGAGCGTCTCGATGTAGGGCCGGCCATTGAGCGCTATCCCCAGGGCCTGCAGGAACGGCCGCAAGGGGCCCGTGGCGCCAAAGGTGAGCTCGAGCGCGTAGGTCCGCACCAGCACGCTGAGGAACATGAGCGTCACGAAGAAGCCGACTGCGATCGCGCGCCCGCGCGGGCTGAAGCGGCGCGTGATCCAATAGGCGAGCGGGAAGGCGAAGAGGAGGCCGGCCAGCGACGCAAGCAGACTGATCCGCATCGTCTCGAGGAAGAAATCGGCGAAAGCGGGCGTCAAGAGCTCGGCATAGTTGGTGAGCGTGAAGGGCGCGTTGGCCGCGGAGCCGATGCTGCCGGGCTGATAGAGGCGGAAGCTCTCGATGAAGAGTCCCGCCATGGGCAGGAAGAAGAGGCCGAGAAAGACGCCCCCGGCGGGCAGCAGCAGCGGAAGGGAGCCGCGATCAGGCTTCATGACCCGCCCCGCGGCTACCGTCCCGCTTCGCGTCGCGTACCGCTCTAGAGCAGCGGAGCGATCTCGTTTTCCCAGCGCTTGGTCCAGGCGTCCTGCTGGCTGAGCACCACGTTGAAATCGGGGACATAGACGTACTTGTCCATTTCCGCGGGCGTGAAGGCAAGATGCTTCAGAGCGTCGGGCGTCTTGGACTTGACGTTGAGCGGCGCCTCGCCGGCCACCTCGGCGTAGAGGTTGCTCATTTCCGGGCTGATGCAGAAGTTGACGAACTCGAGCGTTGCCTTGAGGTTCGGGCGGTTCTTGAAGATCGCGAAGCCGCTTTGATAGAGGAAGGTCGGCATGCCTTCCTGCTTGGTCAGGCGCACCAGCGGGAAGGATTTGGCGACGGCGGTCAATTGCGGCTCGGAGAAGAAGCCGACCGCGGTCTCTCCGCTGGTGAGCGAGGTCGTGAAATCGGTATCGGTCACGGCGATGCGGCCGATGTTGCCCGTCTGGGCCAGCTTCTTCATCAGCGCCCAACCCGGATCCATGTTCTTCTCGTTGCCGCCGGCGTGCAGCGCCAGCGCCACGATCTGCAACATCATGCTCTGCGTGGGGCCGGGCCAGACGACCTTGCCCTTGAGGCTGGGTGCGAACAGATCCTCGATGCTCTTCACCTCGACGGGGCTGATGTCCTTGCGATAGGCGAAATAAATGCCGCCGACGGCGCGCGGGACGGCCATCCATTCGCCCTTGGCGTCCTTGACGATGATCTTCTTGGGAATGTCGGCAAGGTTCGGCACCGTCTCGACCGTCACCGGAACCAGCCAGTCTTCCTTGATCATGCCGTTGAAGGAACCCTCCCAGCCGGCCACGTAGTCGTATTCGGCCTTGGGCCAGGTCGCCTTGATCTTGGGCAGAATGGCGCCCGATCCGCCCTGGTGCAGCACCCAGTTGACCTTCACCTTGTCCTGCTTGGCTTCGATCTGCTTCATCGCAGTGACGACGTCCCCGCCCCATTCGACGGCGGTGATATCGGTGGCCGCCGCTGCCGGGCGGATCGAGCCCAAGGCTCCGCCGAACACGGTCACGGCCGCGGTCGCGACCGCACTCTTGAGCGTCTGCCTGCGCGTGAGCCTCGTCATGGTGACCTCCGGTTCTATTTGCCTGTTGCCGTCGCCCAGGGAGAGAACGCCATCGGTCGGCAACTTTCCCTGAGCCTGCCGCATTTCCCTGCTGTCATTGTGCGCCTATTGTGCGCCGAGGGTCCATACACAACCGCCGAAAATCAATTCGGCTGCATGCGCGCGCCCGCAGGGTGGAAGCGCCCGCCCGAGACCGGACGGCGGACCCCGGTCGTGGAGGGCAGGCTCAAGGGGAGGCCCCGGCGCGAGCGTACGGCAAGCCAGGCGAAGGCCTGGGCCTCGAGCGCATCGCCTTGCCAGCCGACCGCCTCGACGGGCTCGACCGGCATGCCGAGCGATGCCGCAAGCGCCGCCATGAGCGCGGGATTGTGGCGCCCCCCGCCCGTCGCCAGCCAACGCCGCGGAGGCCGGGGAAAATACCCGCTACCCGCCGCCACCGCCGCCGCCGCAAAGGCGGTGAGCGTCGCCGCCCCGTCGGCCAGCCCCAAGCGCTCGACCATGCGCCAGGCGAAATCGTCGCGATCGAGCGACTTGGGCGGGGGTCGCGTGAAATAGGGATGCGCGAGCAGGACCGCGAGGGTCGCGCGATCGACGGTGCCGGTGCGGGCGATCTTGCCGTCCGCGTCCATGCCCTGACCGGTATGGCGTCTCACCCAGTCGTCGATCGGCGCGTTGGCGGGGCCGGTATCGAAGGCGAGGACGGCACCGTCCTCGCCGATCCAGCTCACGTTGGCGACGCCGCCGAGATTGAGCACCGCGAGCGGGTGCGGCAGCTCTCGGGCGAGGGCGGCATGATAGAGCGGGGCGAGGGGCGCGCCCTCCCCGCCTTCCGCCACGTCGGCGCTGCGGAAGTCGTTCACCACGTCGATCCCCGTGGCCCGTGCGAGGGCGGCGCCATCGCCGATCTGCCAGGTGCGCCCCTCGTGCGGGCGATGGAGGATGGTGTGGCCGTGAAAGCCGATGAGGTCGATGGCATCCGCCGCGAGCGCGTGGCTCTCGCGGAAGCGCTCGACGGCCGCGACGTGGGCGAGCGTGAGGGCGCGTTCCGCCTCGGCGACGGCGCCCTCCCCGCCCAAGACGCCGCGCACGGTTTCGCGCACGCGGGCGTCGTAAGGATAGGTCGCCCACGGCCCCGCCTCGATGAGGCTCTCCCCGTCGCTCGTGAGGCAGGCGACGTCGATGCCGTCGAGCGAGGTGCCGCTCATCAGGCCCAAGACGGTGGCCGGCAGCTTGATGCCCTCCTCCCCGCTCAGCATCCCGCGCAAGCTCCCTTGCTACCGCCCGGCGTTGTTCCGGGAGATCGATTGTGCTAAAGCACGCCACGCCCGGCCGTCCGCGCGCGCCACCTTGCCCGAACGTATCGCACATGAAGAAATTCCGCTCCGATTTTCTGCGCACCATCGCCGAGCGCGGGTACGTGCACCAGATCAGCGATCCCGCAGCACTCGACGCGCGCCTGGCCGACGGACGCGGGGTCGCCTACGTCGGCTTCGATTGCACGGCACCGAGCCTCCATGTCGGCAACCTCGTCGGCATCATGCTGCTGCGCCACTTCCAGCGGAGCGGACACAAGCCGATCGTGCTCATGGGCGGGGGTACCACGAAGGTGGGCGATCCCTCGGGCAAGGACGACGCGCGCAAGCTCCTGAGCGAGGCCGACATCGCCGCCAACATGGCGAGCATCAAGGCGGTCTTCGAGAAATTCCTCGTCTTCGGCGAGGGTGCGGGCGGCGCGGTCATGGCCGACAATGCCGAGTGGCTCGATCGCCTCGAGTACATCCCGTTCCTGCGCGACATCGGACGCCACTTCTCGGTCAACCGCATGTTGACCATGGACAGCATCAAGCTGCGCCTCGAGCGCGAGCAGCCGCTCTCCTTCCTCGAGTTCAACTACATGGTGCTGCAGGCCTACGACTTTCTCGAACTCGCGCGGCGCTACGGCTGCATGCTGCAGATGGGCGGCTCCGATCAATGGGGCAACATCGTGAACGGCGTCGAGCTCGGCCGCAGGGTCGAGGGCCGCGAGCTCTTCGCCCTCACCACTCCGCTCATCACACTCGCCTCCGGGGCCAAGATGGGGAAAACCGCTTCCGGGGCCGTCTGGCTCAACGAGGCGATGCTCACGAGCTACGACTATTGGCAGTTCTGGCGCAACACACAGGATGCCGACGTCGGGCGGATGCTGCGCCTCTTCACCGAGTTGCCGCTCGCGGAGATCAGGCGGCTCGAGGCACTCGAGGGAAGCGAGATCAACGAGGCGAAGATCGTGCTCGCGAGCGAGGCGACGGCCCTCTGCCACGGCCGCCCCGCCGCCGAGGCCGCGGCCGCCACCGCGCGCCGCACCTTCGTCGAGGGTAAGTTCGGGGATGCGCTGCCGGAGAGCGAGGTGAGCCGCGCCACGCTCGGCGCGGGCTGGGCCCTGCTTCAGGCCCTGGTCGACACCAAGCTTGCCGCAAGCAACAGCGACGCACGGCGCAAGATCCGCGAGGGTGCCGTGCGGGTGAACGACGCCGTCGTCGGCGATGAGAAGCACCTGCTCACCCCCGCCGACTTGAACGCCGAGGGCGTCATCAAGCTCTCCCACGGCAAGAAGCGCCACGCCCTCGTCAGGCCGAGCTGACCTCCGCTCCCTCCTCAGGGATAGGGCTCCTTGCGCAGGTTGAAGGCGATGGAAATGCGCGGCCGGTCGCCGCGGTGCGCAAAGACCGTGTGCGGGATATAGCTCGGAAAGAGGATCATCAGGCCGGGGACGGGGTGGACGAAGATGCTCGGCCGCAGGAGCCCGGGGAAAAAGCTACTGGCGCGGCCCTGGCAGGGATCGAAGAGCTGGAGCAGCGTGCTTTTCTCCGGATCTCCCGTGGAATCGCCGCCATCGACGTAATAGGTGCCCGACCAGGTGGCTCCCGGGTGCGTATGCGTCTTGTTGAAGTCGGCGGCACGACTGACGTTGGCCCAGGCCTGCAAGGTCCAACCGAATTCGGTCGGCTTTACGTCCTGGGCCTGCAGGACCTGCACGGTCGCATGATTGGCCAGCTCCACCATGCGGCCGACGAGCGTCTTGCCGGCCTCCCCGCACCATTCGAGGAGCCCCGTCTCGGAATGCCAGCCGCCGATGTTGCTCTTGGCTTGGCCGCGGCTTTCGCCCTCATGGGCGAGGATGTGCCGCTTGAGCTCGTCGTTGAGCTCGGCACTGTCGACCCAGACGTGGCGTATGACGGGACTCGCGAAGCAATTCTCAAGTCTGACCTTGTCGAGCTCGGGCATGAACCGATCACCGCTTGGCAGCACGTTGACGCGCCGTCAGATTACCACCGCCGGGCCGGGCCGTGCAGGCGCTGCATTGCCGCATAACGCTAGCCCCCGCCCTGCATGGGCTTGTCCGTCGGTCCGGGCGTCAGATCCGAGCCGTTGCCGAAGAGCCCCTTGACCAAGCCGCGCAGAATGCCGGGTGCCAGTGCCGAGAGCGGGTTGACGATCACATCCGGGTCGTCGAGTTTTCCGCTTGCCTGATAGGTCGCGGCGAAGACCCCCCCACCCTTGGGCCCGACGAGAACGTCGCCGAGACCTGGGATGTTTCCCAGCAGGCTGTTGAGCGTGTATATGGGCACGATCGTGCCCTCGATGCTGAGTTGACCGGCCTCGGGAGCGAGCCAGCCCTCGAAAGTGATCCCGAGCTCGGAGCCGACGGCGCGTCCTTCCTTGATCTCGGTGCGCTCTTCCGTCCTCACGAAGGGTGCCACGAGCGCGCTGAAGCCGATCCCGTCGCTCGAGACCCGGTCGCCGATCTCGGTCGGCGAGCCAATGGTCAACAGCTTGACGACGATGGGTGCCCGGAGAAGCTTGAAGTCGGTCATGCGCAGCGTGCCGGCGAGCGGGGCGTCGGGCTTGGTGTCGTCGTAGGCGCCGACAACCTTGAGCTTGCCGCCGACGACGTTGTCGGCGAAGTCGACGGCGTTGAGCACCTCGCCGGCATTCTCAGCATTGAGCGCCAAGTTGCGCTTGCCGTTCGCGCTGACGATCTCGAGGCGTACCGGGGCGCCGCTCGCGGTCTTGGCGGCGAAGACCGCGTGCGCGATGCGTTGCCCGTCGTAGTCGATGGTGCTCGACGCCTCGCGCAAGGGAACGTCGACCGTCCGGGCAAGCCACAGCTTCTTGACGCCGAGCGAAATCGCCAGCCTGGGACCGGGCTCGGCCGAAGGCTCCGTCTTGCCCTGGATGAACGGGGTCGCATCGAGTGCGTCGCCGCTGAGTGCTATCGCATAGACCCCGTCCGGTCGGCGCGTGACGCTGCCCGCCAAGCGGTCGCGCCCGAGGGCGAGCTTGTCGAGCCGGACGGCGCGAAACTCCCCATGGGCGGGATCGAAGCTCGCCGCGCCGTGCACCGCGAGGTCCGCGGTCTCGATGGTGAAGTCGGGGACCGCCGTGATCCTGTCGCCGTCGAGGGTCAGGGCGACGTGAGCGGTCCCCGGCACGCCGGCCGACTTGCGCCAACGCACGCGCCGCAGCGTGAGTGCCGCCTTGGCGAGATCGAGTGCCACATCGACCCGGGTCGGCTGACGCTCCGCTCCCTTGAGGTCGAGATCGACGTGCACGGGCCCGCTCAAGAGCTCACCCACGTCAAGCCCGAAGGTCCGGCGCGCCTTGTCGTCGAGCACGCCCGCGAGCCGCATGCGGCGCTCCGGCGATTTGCCGAAGCCCTCGTTCCATGTCAGCGTCACCGGCACGGGGCCGATCGCTGCGTCGCCCGTCACCTGCATGCTCGCCTTGTCGACCTTGAGCGCCAGATTGCCCCGGCTCAGGTCATGACCGAGGAACATGGCCGGCATGCTCACGTCGGTCATCTTGGCCGACGCCGACGCGGCGACTTGGGCGAGACGCAGATCGTGGTTCAGCGGAAATTTCAAGGCCAGCTGGACGGCGGCGGCACCCGCGACCTTCTTGGCGTCGATACCGAGGTCCGAGGCATAGCGGAGCGGCTCGTTGTCGATCAGCTCCAGCGCTGCGCGCAAGGGGCCGTGGAGCGTCAAATCGATGGCGATGTATTGGTCCTCGACGTCCAGCCCGCTGATCGCGATCGTGCCCGTATCGAGATCGACGCCCGCGGCGTTGCCTTTGTCGACGCTGATGTTGAAGGTCTTTTCGTCGAAGCGCGCCTCGCCGCCGACCTTGCGTGCTTTCGGCATCTTGCCGAGATAGCGCACGTTGATGCCGGAGAGCCGCATGTTGCCGTTGATCTTGTCGACCGTCAGATCCGAGGGATCGAGGCTGCCGCCGTGAAGTGAAAACGAGGCGAAGACCTCATCGACCGACCCGGAGGAAAGATTGGTCGTGATCCATTGCCGCGCATTCGCCGCGATGCTGGCCGGCCAGAGCTTGGGCAGGTCGTCGACATTGACGTCCTTGCCCACGACGTCGAGGGTCGCCGTGTCGTTCCCCGCGAGCGCATGGGCAGCACCATGGAGCGTGAACGCCGTACCGCCGCCGAGATCGACGTCGGCGTCTTCGAGCGTGAAAGAGGTGCCGTGCTCGGCGACCGAGCCCTTGGCCGCGAAGCTCTTCACCTCGAGGTCCTCGGGATAAAGCTTGCGGAGCACGAGGCGGCCCTGGCCCGCCGAGACGTCGAAGTTGAGCGTATCGAGCGTGCCGTCGAGGGTGAATTCGGCGCGGATCTTGCCCTCGAAGGGGAGGGCGAAATGCTCGAGGGAGGCGAGCTCCGGTGCGGCTCGGGCGAAGGTCGCCGGATTGAGACCGTTGAACGCCACCTGGAGGCCGAGCGCTTGCGTCGCCGCGTTGTAGAGACCGTGCGCCTCGAAATGACTGGTCGCGTCCGCGACGTGAATATCGAGCACGGCAACCGCGCGCACGCCCGCCGCGTCGCGCTCGAGCACCAATCGCGGCAGCTGCGCCTTCCAGGAGGTATCCCAGTGGCTGTCCTCGACGTCGAGATCCGCACCGGTGATGGTGATCCGGCGCAGGAAGCTCATCGGGCGTCCGCGCTCGGGCCGCCCCAACATGTCCGCCAGCATGACCGGGAGGACGTTCGACTGCGCTTGCGAGGCGGATTGGTCCGCAAGCTCGAGCGCCAGTCTCCCGTCCGCGTTCCGGCGCAGATGAAGCCTCGCACCGTTGATCTCGAGCGAGGTCGGCGCCACGACACCCTCGATGAGGCCGCGCGCACTGAGGTGAAGCGAGATTTCCGGGAGCGTGAGAAGCGGTCGTCCGGCGGGATCGATGACGTGGATGCCGACGCCCTCCAAGTCGAGCGTGCGCTCCCACCCGCCCCAGGCGAGCACGGTGCGGTCGAGCTTGAGGATGAATCCGCGGTCGGGTGCGGAGAGCGCCTCCTCGATGTATGGGGTGAGGAGGCTGAGGGTGATGGGGCCCTGGGACAAACGCCAACCCACGACGGCGACGAGGATGCCGATACCCGCCACGATCGTGCCGAGCACCTCCATGACGATCTTGGCCGATCGTCTGACCACTAGAGTGCCGCCGCGCGTTGGGTCATGGTCATGCGACTCGCCCGAAGCGGCGGACTCTCCCGCCGATCGCGATGAGTGGAAGGAGCCCTCCGGGCACGTGGAGGCGGGCCCGGCCATCGGCGCAAGGGTTTCGTCCTTGCCATCATGTAGGCATGCGGTGCCACCGGCGCCACCCTCGACGAGACTTGACCGTACCCCGGCCTTCGCGCAGTTTTCCTGCTGGCGGGCCGACGGGATATGGAACATTCATCCTTCTTAGCCGATTTGCCGGAGCTTCCCAAGCCGGCCGATCCGGGCCGCGCCCTCATCGGGCTCGAGCATTGGGCCGAGCGGGCCGCGGCGAGCGGCGAGCGCGGGCTCGCCGCGCACGCCGCCGCCGTCGTCCGGGACCCGCAGGGCCGGCGGCTGTTGGAGACCATCTTCGGCAACAGTCCTTTTCTCACGCAATGCGTGCTCATCGACATCCCGTTCACCCTCGCGTTAGTGCAGAGTGGCGTCGATACGAGCTACGCGCAAGTGCTCGCATCGCTCGGCGGCGTCGATCGCCGCGGGCATGCGAGCGACGAGGTCATGGCCGCACTCAGGATCGCCAAGCGGCGCGCGGCCCTCACGATCGCGCTCGCCGACATCGCACGGCTGTGGCCGCTCGAGCGCATCACGGCGGCCTTGAGCGAGATCGCAGCCGCCAGCCTCAAGCTCGCCGTGCGCCACCAGCTCTGGCTCGCGGCCGAGCGCGGCTGGCTCGAGCTCGCCCATCCGGAGGCACCCGAGCGGGACTCGGGATTCTTCTGCTTGGCGCTCGGTAAGCTCGGTGCCGCCGAGCTCAATTATTCGAGCGACATCGACCTCGTCGTGCTCTACGACGACGAGAAGGTCAAGGCCGCCGACCGCGATTCGCTCAATCACAATTTCGTGCGGCTCACGCGCAATCTCGTGCGCATGATGCAGGAACGCACGCCGGAGGGCTACGTCTTCCGCATGGATTTGCGCTTGCGGCCGGACCCGGCGGCGACCCCCGTCGCGATCTCCGCCACCGCGGCCGAGCTCTACTACGAGAGCCTCGGGCAGAATTGGGAGCGTGCCGCCTTCATCAAGGCCCGCCCCATCGCCGGCGACCTCGAGGCGGGTGCCGCCTTCCTGCGCCGATTGCGGCCCTTTCTCTGGCGCCGCCATCTCGACTTCGCCGCGGTCAGGGACATTCATTCGATCAAGCGCCAGATTCACGCGCACCGCGGGGGCGGCAAGATCGCCGTGCTCGGCCACAACTTGAAGCTCGGCCGCGGCGGCATCCGCGAGATCGAGTTCTTCGCCCAGACCCAGCAGCTCATCTGGGGCGGGCGCGAGCCGGAGCTGCGCGTGCGCGGGACCTGCGAGGCCTTGCAGGCTCTCGTCAAGGGCGCGCATGTGCGGAGCGAGGTCGCGGATCAGCTCGGCGAGAGCTATGCCTTCCTGCGCACGGTCGAGCACCGCCTGCAGATGATCGACGACCAGCAGACGCAGGAGCTGCCCGCCCGGCCGGAAGCCCTCGGCCGGCTCGCGGTCTTCCTCGGCTTCGCCGATGCCGAGAGCTTCAGCGTCGAGCTCGTGCGTCACCTGAAAAGGGTCGAGGAGCATTACGGCCGCCTCTTCGAGGAGGCGCCCGAGCTGGGCACGCCCGCCGGCAACCTCGTCTTCACCGGATCCGAGCATGATCCCGAGACGCTTCTGACCATCGCCGCCCTCGGCTTCAAGGAAGCCGCTGCCGTCTCCACCACCATCCGCGGCTGGCATCACGGGCGCTATCGCGCCATGCGCAGCACGCGCGCGCGCGAGCTCCTGACCGAGCTGACGCCGGCCCTGCTCAAGGCCCTCGGCGGCACCGTCAACGCCGACGCGGCCCTCATGAGCTTCGACCGCTTTCTCTCGCGGCTGCCCTCGGGCGTGCAGCTCTTTGCCCTCTTCCACTCCAATCCGGGTCTCCTCGACCTCGTCGCCGAGATCATGGGCAGCGCCCCGCGGCTCGCCGCCCTTCTGGCGGAGCAGCCGCTCCTCCTCGACGGCGTGCTGTCCGGCGATTTCTTCGCCCCGCTTCCGGACGTGGCGGCCCTCGGCTCGAGCCTCGCGGCGCAACTCGCTCAGGCGAGCGATTTCCAGGACGTGCTCGACATCACGCGGCGCTGGACCAACGACCGCAAGTTCCAGGTCGGCGAGCAGATGCTGCGCGGCAATCTCGATCCCGAGGCGGCCGGGCCGGTGCTTGCCGACATCGCCGAAGCCGTCGTCGGTGCCCTCGTCGAGCCGGTCACGGCCGAGCTCGCCGAGAGCCATGGCCGCATCACGCGAGGCGCCCTTGCGGTCGTCGCCCTCGGCAAGTTCGGCGGGCGCGAAATGACGATGACGTCCGATCTCGACCTCCTCTTCATCTACGATGCAGCCGAGGAGATCGAGGCCTCCGACGGCCGCCGCCCCCTGGCTCCCAGCCATTATTACGTACGGCTCTCGCAACGCCTGCTGGGCGCTTTGAGCGCGCTCACCGGCGAGGGCCGGCTCTACGAGGTCGACATGCGCCTGCGGCCCTCGGGCGAGAAAGGGCCGCTCGCTACGAGCCTCAAGGGCTTTCTCGACTACCAGAGGCAATCGGCCTGGACCTGGGAGCACATGGCGCTCACGCGCGCCCGCGTGGTCTACGGCCCGCCTGCGTTCAGCACCCGCATCGAGGCCGCCTTGCACGAGCTGCTGACGGCGGCGCGCGATCCCGACAAGCTCCTCCTCGACGTGGCCGACATGCGCGCGCGCATCGAGCGCAGCCACCGCACCGACAACATCTGGGAGGGCAAGCGCGTGCGCGGCGGCCTCGTCGATCTCGAGTTCATCGCCCAGTATCTCGAGCTCGGCCACGCGGCCCGGCACCCGCAGGTGCTCAGCACCAACACCACGGATGCCTTCGCCCGCCTCGCCGACTGCGGCTGCCTTGCGCGCGCGACGGCGGACGAGCTCATCGCGGCGACGCGGCTCTGGCGCCGCGTGCAGGGCATCCTGCGGCTTGGCGAGGGGAGCGACTTCGAGGAGGAGCGGGCCCCCGAGGGTCTGCGCCGCGT
>DATJAC010000151.1:0-3137 GCA_035516655.1 Alphaproteobacteria bacterium
GAGGATGGTGTCGATGATGTTGCCCATGCGCTCCACCCCCGGCAGCTGCGTGCTGCCGAAGGGCGATGGGCCGCTGTCGCTGTTGCCGACAAAGGAGGCGCCGATCAGAACCAGCCGCCCTTGCAACGCATTATCCGGGACCCGGTCCTCGACCAGATCGACGAAGGAGTAGGTGGGAAAGGTGCCGCGCGGGCCGCGGTAGTTGATGAGAAGCCGCATGGCCGGGTCGGTCGGGATCATGCGCCCCTTTATGCGCACCCCCTCGCCGAGTGCGAGGCCGACCTCCTGCCATGGGACGCCGAGGTAGGCGGCGGCGGCGCGGAGCGGGAGCGAAGGGAAAAAATCGGCGCCGAACGGCAAGGCGAGATAGTCGTAGCGCGGCGCGCCGTCGAGGTCGTAGGCAAGATTGACGTGACCGAAGCCGCGGGCCGCCTTGGCGAGCGCTTCGATCGGCAGCACGGCCGAAACCGGGCGCAGCCGAAAGGCAGGCTCTTGCGGGCTCTTCTCGAACCGGCCGTAGGCGTCGTCCTCAAGATAGGTGGGCTCAGCGCTCGCGGCACCGGTGAAGGTGAACGCGATCGGCAGCAGCACATTGCCCGACGCCCGGATGGCCGCGGCGAATTCCTCGTCGGGATCATAGTCGGCAAGGCGCTCGAGATCCTTGCGGAGCGCGCCATCTGCCGCTCCCGAAAGTGCCGTTGCGGCATTCCGTGCGGCGCCGCGCAGGGCGGCGGGAACGGGCTCATCGGGCTCCGCAAAGAGAAGATCGAAGACGACGACCTTGGCGCCCGCTCGATCGAGGCTGGTCAATGCCCGGGCGAAGAGACGCCGGCTGAAGGGCCAGCGCCCGAGGGCCGCGAGGCTGGCATCGTCCACCAA
This sequence comes from Alphaproteobacteria bacterium, assembly GCA_035516655.1. Classification (GTDB taxonomy): domain Bacteria; phylum Pseudomonadota; class Alphaproteobacteria; order JACZXZ01; family JACZXZ01; genus DASPPM01. The sequence goes on from DATJAC010000151.1 coordinate 880, forward strand.
GATCACCGTGACCGACGGTCCCGGCGGGCGTACGCCGCGGATGCGAAAGCGGAAATCGAGGGAGGCGGTCTCGAGGCCGCGAAGAACGGTGGTCGTGTCGAAGAGGGCGTAGAGCAGCACCACGACCGCCGCGGCAATCAGCGCCAGCCCGGCCTCGCGCGTACCCCGTGGGAAGGTCAAGCCTGTGCCCTAGTTCACATTGGTGCGATCGATGACGCTGTCAAACTCCGCGTGCGTCCACACCCGCGGCGGAACCGGAGCCCGGCCTGCCTCCACCCTCGCACCCCAGCGGGCGGGGATGTCGACCGCCCGTTTCGCAGCGATGCTCGAGAGGCTGACAACGCCGCTCAACACACCCACCTGGGTCGACTCCGGGAAGGCCTCGATGAACCAGTCGGTCGAGCGCACGGCGGCGACGCCGGTCGCGGTATCGACCTCGAAGTGCGACGTGCCGCCGAATGAGGAGACCACCGCGCGCAGCAGGCCGCTCGTGAGCGAGAGCCTCGCGTCGCGCTGCTGCGAGGCCTGGTCGACATCGTAGCCGGATATGGTCATGCTGGTGCCCGAGGCGGCCGAGAGGACCGAGCCGTCGCTCATGCGCAACTTGAGCCTGGCACCTTCCGGTACTTCGACCTTGTCGCCCACGTGAACCGCATCGCCGAGCTTGAGTGCGGCACGCTGGCCTCCCGCCTCGAGAAAGCATTGGCCGGCGAGTGCCAGGACCTCGCCGGCCTGGGTTGCCGTCCAAGCGGCACGGATCGGCAAGACCGCAAGCAACGCGGCCACGACGAGTGCTACCGTCCTCTGCCCTGGCATGACGCACTCCCTGGTGATTCGCTGCGATGTTATGCACCGCCGGCATGCCCTGCAAGCCGGCAGTGGCGCTGAGGCCAGCGCCGGGGCTTATCGCCCGTCGTAGGGATTCTCGCCCCGCTTGAGGGTCAAGCGGACGGGCACGCCGGGAAGATCGAAGGCCTCGCGCATCGCGTTCACGAGATAGCGCAGATAACTCTCGGGCAGGTCCTCGAGCTTGTTGCCGAAAAGCGCGAACGTCGGCGGCCGCGTCTTCGCCTGCGTGATGTAGCGGACCTTGCTGCGCCGGCCGCGGCTGAGCGGCGGGGGGTGCGCTTCCACCACCTCGGCGAGAAAGCGGTTGAGCCGCGCCGTCGGCACGCGGCGGTTCCACAGCGCGTGCGCGCGGAAGACGGCCTGCATCAGCCGCTCGAGGCCGGTCCCCCTCGAGGCTACGATGGGGACGAGTGCTACACCCTTGAGCTGGCCAAGCGAGGTCTCGATGCGCTCGCGCATCTCTCGAAGCGCCTTCGTCCGGGCCTCGACGAGATCGCATTTGTTGACCGCGATGACGAGGGCGCGCCCCTCCTCCGCCACAAGGCTGGCCAAGCCCAGGTCCTGCTGGCTGAGCGCACTGCCCGCCTCGACGACGAGGATGACCACCTCGGCGAAGCGGACGGCGTTCAAGGCATCCGCGGCCGAGAGCCGCTCCAGGCGCTCGGTCACCTTGGCGCGGCGGCGCAATCCCGCGGTATCGACAAGGCGAATTGCACGGCCCCCATAGCTCCAGTCGAGCGCTATGGCATCGCGCGTGACCCCGGGCTCCGGCCCGGTCAGCAGGCGCTCCTCGCCGAGGAGGCGATTGGCAAGCGTGGATTTCCCCACGTTGGGCCGGCCGAGGATGGCGAGTTGGAGCGGCTTCTCGCCTTCCGCCGTCGCGTCCTCGACCGCGGTCTCCTCGCCTTGCTCGGCACCGGCGGGGCGCTCAGGCGCATAACGCAGAACGGCCTCCGCGAGCTCCGCGAGCCCGAGACCGTGCTCGGCCGAGATCGCGACGGGCTCGCCCAGGCCGAGGCCGTGGCATTCGGCAAGCGTCGCCTCGGCGACTTTGCCCTCGCATTTGTTGGCGACGAGGATCACCGGCTTGCCCCCTCGGCGCAGCTGCTGCGCGAAATGGGCATCGAGCGGCGTCAGGCCCGCTCGCGCGTCGATCAGGAGTAGGGCGACGTCGGCGTGTGCCAGCGCGCGTCCGGTCTGCTCGAGCATGCGTGCCGCGAGCGCGTTGCCGCCTGCCTCGGCGAGCCCGGCGGTATCGATTGCGGTGAAAGCGAGGCCGCCGAGGCGGGCGCTGCCCTCGCGCCAGTCGCGCGTGACGCCCGCCGTGTCGTCCACGATGGCGATACGCCGGCCGACCAGGCGATTGAAGAGCGTCGACTTTCCCACATTGGGCCGGCCGACGATGGCCA
>DATJAC010000152.1:0-4104 GCA_035516655.1 Alphaproteobacteria bacterium
TCGCAAGCAGCAGCGCCAGGCCGCCGCCCGGGACGACGCCTTCCTCGACCGCGGCGCGGGTCGCATGCATGGCATCGTCAACGCGATCCTTGCGCTCCTTCACCTCGACCTCGGTGGCGCCACCGACGCGGATCACCGCGACGCCGCCCGCCAGCTTCGCCAGGCGCTCCTGCAGCTTCTCGCGATCGTAGTCGGAGGTCGTCTCCTCGATCTGGGCGCGGATCTGCGCCACGCCGCCGGCCAGCTTGGCCAGGCGCTCCTGGAGCTTCTCGCGGTCATAATCGGAAGTGGTCGCGGAGATCTCGCGCCGGATCTGCTCGGTGCGCCCGGAGACCGCCGTCTTGCTTCCGGCGCCCTTGAGGCCCTCGAGGGCCTTGGAGGCGTAGAGCAGTGCCACGCCGCCGCCGGGGAGGACGCCCTCCTCGACCGCAGCGCGCGTGGCATGCATGGCATCGTCCACGCGGTCCTTGCGCTCCTTCACCTCGACCTCGGTGGCGCCGCCCACGCGGATCACCGCAACGCCGCCCGCGAGCTTGGCCAGGCGCTCCTGGAGCTTCTCGCGGTCGTAGTCGGAGGTGGTCTCCTCGATCTGCTGGCGGATCTGGCCGCAGCGCGCCTGGATCTCGGACTTCTTGCCCGCACCGTCGACGATGGTGGTCTCCTCCTTGGTGATCACCACCTTCTTGGCGCGCCCGAGCATGTCGACCTTGACGTTCTCGAGCTTGATGCCGAGCTCCTCGCTGATGACCTCGCCCTTGGTGAGCACGGCGATGTCCTCGAGCATGGCCTTGCGCCGGTCGCCGAAGCCGGGCGCCTTGACCGCCGCGACCTTGAGGCCGCCGCGCAGCTTGTTGACGACGAGGGTGGCGAGCGCCTCGCCCTCGATGTCCTCGGCGATGATGAGAAGCGGCTTGCCGGTCTGCACCACCGACTCGAGCAGCGGCAGGAGTGGCTGGAGGCCCGAGAGCTTCTTCTCGTGGATGAGTATGTAGGGGTCCTCGAGCTCGGTACGCATCTTGTCGACGTCGGTCACGAAGTAGGGGGAGACGTAGCCGCGGTCGAACTGCATGCCCTCGACCACCTCGAGCTCGGTCGAGAGCGACTTCGCTTCCTCGACGGTGATGACGCCGTCGTTGCCCACCTTCTTCATCGCCTCGGCGATCATGTCGCCGATCTCGCGCTCGCCGTTGGCCGAGATGGTGCCGACCTGGGCGATCTCCTCGTTGGTCGAGACCTTCTTCGAGCGCTTGCGCAGCTCCTCGGTGATCTTCTCGACCGCGAGATCGATGCCGCGCTTGAGATCCATCGGGTTCATCCCGGCGGTCACCGCCTTGGCACCTTCCTTGACGATCGCTTGGGCGAGCACGGTCGCGGTGGTGGTGCCGTCGCCCGCCACGTCCGAGGTCTTGCTCGCGACCTCGCGCAGCATCTGCGCACCCATGTTTTCGAACTTGTCGGCAAGCTCGATCTCCTTGGCGACGGTGACGCCGTCCTTGGAGATGCGCGGGGCGCCGAACGACTTGTCGAGCACCACGTTGCGGCCCTTGGGACCGAGGGTCACCTTGACCGCGTTGGCGAGAATGTCGACGCCGCGCAACAGCTTGGCGCGGGCGTCGCCCGAGAATTTGACTTCCTTGGCTGCCATGGCTGCTCTACTCCTTGCTTAGGCGGCCCGCTTGGCCGCTTTCGAGCCTTCGATGATGCCCATGACGTCGGACTCCTTCATGATGAGGAGCTCCTCGCCGTCCATCTTGACCTCCGTGCCGGACCATTTCCCGAAGAGGATGCGGTCGCCGGCCTTGACGTCGAGGGGGACGAGCTCGCCCTTCTCGTTGCGGGCACCGGGGCCGACAGCGATCACCTCGCCCTCCATCGGCTTCTCCTTGGCCGTGTCGGGGATGATGATGCCGCCCGCCGATTTCTCCTCCTGCTCGACTCTCCGGACCACGACGCGGTCGTGGAGTGGCCTGAACTTCATGTCCTACCTCCAACTATCTGAAAAACCGTCGAATTCCCCTTTGATAGCACTCCCTCGCCAGGAGTGCCAGTGGGCTCAAATCTAGGCATCGCGAGGAAGCGTTCAAGGGGTTTCGGCAAAAAAATCGGTGCCCTGGGCAGGGGCATGCCGACCGCCCGCCCTCATAATCGCCTAAGAATCGGGCAAATCCTTCGGCGCCTCGCCGCATGCAGGAAGGGCCGCCTCCGAATCTTGGGCGGCCTTGGCACCCTTGCGTCATGGTATGGAACTTGCTCGAGTCGCGGGAGGCCGGACGAAGGCCGGCCGAGCGGGAGGACGCCATCGCGGGTGCCGGTCCAACGCAGGCGCAGGCGCAAGCCTTCGACGAGATGAGCGCGGGTGCGCAAAGCACGCGCGAGCCCTATCGCGGGCTCGCCGAGTGGCTCGCCCGCACCCCGCGCGAGACCCTCGCCTTCAAGCGGCGCGAGGCCGACCTCATCTTCCGCCGCCTCGGCATCACCTTCGCCGTCTATGGCGAAGGCGGGGACATCGAGCGGCTCATTCCCTTCGACATCATCCCGCGCGTGCTCTCGGCCGAGGAGTGGCGCTTTCTCGAGGCCGGCCTGACCCAGCGCGTGAAGGCGCTCAACCGCTTCATCGCCGACGTCTACGGCCGACGCGAGATCCTGCGCGCGGGCAAGCTGCCCGAGGATCTCGTGCTGAGGAACGCGCAATATCGCCCCGAAATGGAAGGCATCAGCCTGCCCTACGGGGTCTACACCCATGTCGCGGGCGTGGACGTGGTGCGCACCGGCGAGAAGCGCTTCCACGTGCTCGAGGACAACCTGCGCACGCCGTCCGGCGTTTCCTACATGCTCGAGGACCGCGAGGTGATGATGCGCCTCTTCCCCGAGCTCTTCGCGCGCCACCGCGTCGCCCCCATCGGCCATTATCCGGACGAGCTCCTGAAGACGCTGCGCTCGGTGGCCCCGGCCGCGTGCGAGAGCGATCCGAGCGTCGCCCTCCTCACCCCCGGGGCCTACAACAGCGCCTATTTCGAGCATGTCTTCCTCGCCGAGCAGATGGGTGTCGAGCTGGTCGAGGGCCAGGACCTCGTCGTGCGCGACAACAAGGTCTACATGCGCACCGCCGCCGGGCTGCAGAAGATCGACGTGATCTACCGCCGCATCGACGACGCCTTCCTCGATCCGCGGGTCTTCAATCCCGAGTCCGCCCTCGGCTGCCCGGGCCTCTTCGCGGCCTACCGCTCCGGCAACGTGACCCTCGCCAACGCGGTCGGTGCGGGCATCGCCGACGACAAGGCGGTCTATGCCTACGTGCCCGAGATCGTGCGCTTCTATCTCGGCGAGGAGCCGATCCTCGACAACGTGCAGACTTGGCGGCTCCGGGAGCGCGAGGACCTCGCTTACGCGCTCGAGCATCTCGACGAGCTCGTGGTCAAGGAAGTGCACGGCTCGGGCGGCTACGGCATGCTCATTGGGCCGCGCGCGACGAAGGCCGAGATCGAGGCCTACCGCGCGCGCGTGCTGGCCGACCCCGCGCAGTTCATCGCCCAGCCCACCCTCGCCCTCTCGACCTGTCCCACGTTCGTCGAAGCGGGGATTGCCCCGCGCCACGTGGACTTGCGTCCCTTCGTGCTTTCGGGCGAGACGACCAAGGTGGTGCCGGGCGGGCTCACGCGCGTTGCCCTCGCCGAGGGCTCGCTCGTGGTCAACTCGAGCCAGGGCGGAGGGACCAAGGACACCTGGGTGCTGGAGGGCTAGCGCTCGCATGCTCAGCCGTGCCGCCGACAATCTCTACTGGATGGCGCGCTACATGGAGCGCGCCGAGAACATGGCGCGCATCCTCGATGTCGCCTATCGCATGTCGCTCCTTCCGGGCCACGCGCGCGAGGCGCGCACGCAATGGGAATCCGCGATCATCATCGCCGGCTGCGAGGAACCCTACGCAACACGACACGGCGAGTTCGACGCGCCCGGCGTCATCGAGTATCTCGCCCTCTCGCCCGCCAACCGCTCGAGCATCGTCTCTTCCCTCCAGTGGGCGCGCGAGAACGCGCGGGCCATGCGCTCCCAGATCACCACCGAGATGTGGGAGAGCCTCAACGATACCTGGCTCGAGATGCG
>DATJAC010000153.1:0-13338 GCA_035516655.1 Alphaproteobacteria bacterium
AGGGCGGGCAATGCCGTCTCGAGCGTCTGCCGGTTGAGCTGATAGAACCAGATCTCGCTCATGCGGCGACACTTTCCGGCCTCGGGCGGCGAAGCCCCACGCCCGGCACCCGCGTTCACCTGCTCTCGTAATAGTCCGCGACGAAGCGCTCGAGGAGACGAACGCCGAAGGCGGTACCTCCCTTGGGCACCGTCGGCTTGTCCTTGGACGACCAGGTGACCCCCGCGATGTCGAGATGCGCCCATGGGACGTCGCGCACGAAGCGCTGGAGGAACTGTGCGGCGGTGATGCTGCCGGCGGCACGATTGCCCACGTTCTTCATGTCGGCTGCATCCGACTTGAGCGCCTTGTCGTACTCTTCGCCGAGCGGCATGCGCCAGAGCGCTTCGCCCACCGCCGTGCCGGCCCTGGCAAGTTCCCGGGCGAGCGCGTCATTGTTCGAGAAGAGGCCCGCGTGCTCGTGGCCGAGGGCGATGATGATCGCACCCGTGAGGGTCGCGAGGTCGATCATGAAGCGCGGCTTGAAGCGCTCCTCGGTGTACCACAGCGCGTCCGCGAGCACGAGCCGGCCCTCGGCATCGGTGTTGATCACTTCGATGGTCTGGCCCGACATCGACTTGACGATGTCGCCCGGGCGCTGGGCGGTACCCGAGGGCATGTTTTCGACGAGGCCCGCGACGCCGACCGCATTGACCCGCGCCTTGCGTCCGGCGAGCGCTTTCATGAGCCCGATGACGACCCCGGCACCGCCCATGTCCCACTTCATGTCCTCCATGTTCGCGGCGGGCTTGAGCGAGATGCCGCCCGTATCGAAAGTGACCCCCTTGCCGACGAAGGCGAGCGGTCGCGCGTCCTTGCCGCGCGCGGCCCCCTTCCATTGCATGACCAAGAGGCGCGAGGGGCGCGCGCTGCCCTGGCCCACGCCGAGCAGCGAGCCCATGCCGAGCTTGGCCATGGCTTTCTCGTCGAGCACCTCGACCGCGACCCCGAGCTTGGCAAGGGTCTTGCCCGCCGCGGCAAGGCTCTCGGGATAGATGATGTTCGCCGGCTCGGAGACGAGATCGCGCGTGAAGAAGACGCCGTCGGCGATCCGCGCGAGGGGCTCGAAGGCCTTCTTCGCCCGGCCCGCCGCAGCCGAGGCCAGCGTGAGGGTCTTGAGGCTCGGCTTGTCCTCCGGCTTCTCCTTGGTGCGGTATTTGTCGAAGCGATAGGAGCGCAGCAGGGCGCCGTATGCGAGATGGGCGGCAGCGGCGTCGGGGCTCAGCTTGGCGCCGGCGATCTTGTCGACGAGGACCGCGGCCTCGGTCTCCCCGCATCCGGCGAGATGCGCCTGAAGCGTTCCGCCGGCCGCTTCCGCGGCCGCCGCGTCGAGCTTGCGCGCCTCGCCGAGGCCGACCATCACGATGCGGGAAAATGCGAGCCCCGCGGGTGCGATCAGCTCCGCGAGCTGACCCTTCTTGCCCTTGAACTTGCCGCTCGCAAGCGCCCGCGTGACGGCACCGCCCGACAGCCGGTCGAGCTCGCCCGCACTCGCCGTAAGCTTGGCCCCCTCGAGCACGCCCACAGCGACGGCGCCCTTCTTGGGCAACTTGAGCTCGCCAAACTGGATGTCCATGGAAGCCTCACAAGGATTCGAGCCGATGGCCGCGGGAGGCGGCCCCGCGTCAAAGTCGCATGGCGCGCTTTAGTGCCCGCTCATGACTCTAGCGCAACGCGCGCCAAAGTGAAGGGCGCTTTCGCCGCTGAGCGCAGTCGAGTCCGCTCCGGGGACGCTTATTGGGATTGGCCCATCAGCAGCTTCACGGGAACCGAGAAGGTCAGGCCCACGAGCTCGGTGCCCGGATTGATCTTCTGGGCGAACACCTTTCCGTTCGACATGTGGTGGAAGGCGACGCCGATGCGCATGTCGTCGTCGAAGCGGTATTGGAAATCGAAGCCGGAGCGGCCGAGGATCGAGGGGTGGCCGAGATTCTTGCCGTCTCCCGCATCGTATCCCACCACCGCGAAGCTCGGCGTGACGATGAAGTGCTTGCCCCAAAACGTATCGAGGCGGATTCCCGCGTAGCCGTAAAAGCTCTCGTTCGTGGTCAGCCCGCCACCGACGAAGGGCTTAAATTTCCATAGGAAATAGCCGGAGCGGTACTCCAGGCCCATTTCGTTCGATTGCTTGACCTGGCGCACCGCATCGAAGCGGCCGCCCTCGATCGACACGAAATCGGAGCCGTTCTCCGTGGGCGTGTCGACGAACAGCGACTCGATGATGAGCGCGCCGCTTGCGATCGCGATGGCATTGACGACGTCATCGGCGCGCGCGGGCTTGACCCCGACAGCCAGAGCGAACGTCGCCACCACGCCGCAGCAAGCCACGAGACGACGAAAGATCACGCACCACTCCCCACGCTTCGTTGCGCGCCCGTCAGGGCGCCCATAATAGCCAAGATTGGCCTGCGGGCAATCCTTTTGATTTCGCAGCGTTTTCGCGGCCCTTGAGCGAGCGGGCGCGGCTTGCTATGAGGCACCCGTGCGCCCCATCATCCCGTTTTGGCGAGTGCGTAGGATTTGTGCCGAGCCGTGACCAGTGCTGCGCTCAAGGCGCTCCTCCTTCTCCTCGCGATCGGCGCGGGTGCGGCCCTCGCGTTCTGGGGCGAGATCGACAAGGGATTCACGGCGCTTTTCTACGAGCCGGGACAGGGCTTTCCCGCCTGGCATAACCCGCTCACCGCAAGCTTGCGCCTGAGCACGCGCGGCAGCGCCTATGCGGTCGGGATTTTCCTCCTCTTCGCCCTCATCTGGCGCGTGGTCCTCGGCCGGCCGCTTTGCGGGCTCCGGCGCGCCGCGGTGGTCTATCTCATCGCCGTCTTCCTCCTCGGCCCCGGCCTCATCGTGAACGGCATCCTCAAGGAGGAGTGGGGCCGTGCGCGGCCCTCCCAGACCGTCGAGTTCGGCGGAGACAAGCCCTATACCCCGCCCCTGATGATCGCCGATGCGTGCGAGCACAACTGCTCCTTCGTCTCCGGCGAGGCCTCGCTCGGCTTTGCCTTCGTCGCCTTCGGCTTCGCCGCCGCGACCCCGCGCCGCCGACGCCTCGGCATCGCGGTCGGCCTGGCCCTCGGCAGCGCCTTCGGCCTCTTGCGCATCGCGCAGGGCGGACATTTCCTCTCCGACGTTTACTTCGCCGGCGTGCTCATGCTCGCCTTCGCCTGGCTTCTCGCCAAGCTCCTCATCGAGCGTCGCTGGCTCGACCGGCTCGGACTCTGGCCGGCGGATCCGGACGGTGCGCATTGATGCGCGCGCGCGAGTACTTCTTGCTGCTCGGGCTATGCTTGACGGTCTTCCTGCCGGGCTTCTTCACCTTGCCCCCCCTCGACCGCGACGAGCCGCGCTTCGCCCAGGCCTCGCGCCAAATGCTCGAGAGCGGCGACTTCGTGAATATCCGCTTCCAGGATGAGGAGCGCCTCAAGAAGCCCGTCGGCATCTACTGGCTCCAATCGGCGAGTGCCGCGCTCTTCTCCCATGCCGGAGCCGATGCCATCTGGCCCTATCGCGTGCCGTCCCTGCTGGGTGCCACCATTGCGGTACTGCTGACGGCGGCGTTGGGTGCGCGGCTCTTCGGCACTGCCGCGGGATTTACGGCCGCAGTGATGCTGGCGACGAGCATCCTTCTCGGGGTCGAGGCACGGCTCGCCAAGACCGATGCGGTCCAGCTTGCGGCCGTCTGCGCGGCACAGCTTGCCCTTGCCAAGGCCTATCTCGCGCGCCGGGGCGAGGCACCCCACCCAAGGAGCACTGCGATCGTATTTTGGCTCGCGATCGGTCTGGGCATTCTGATCAAGGGTCCGATCATCGTGATGGTCTCCGGCCTCAGCGCCGCCGGGCTCGCACTCCTGGAGCGGCGCTGGCGCTGGCTCCTCGCCCTCAAGCCCTGGCCCTACGCGGCACTCGCCGTCCTCCTCGTGCTGCCTTGGGGCATTGCCATCATGCTCGAGACCAAGGGCGCCTTCCTCGCCGAATCGGTCGGCCACGATCTCATCGGCAAGGTGGCCGGCGCGCAAGAGGCCCACGGCGCGCCGCCGGGCTTCTTTCTCATCACGTTCTGGGCGACTTTCTGGCCCTTTTCGCTGCTCGCGGGCTTGGCCGTTCCTTGGGTATGGCGCCATCGCGGCGACGACGCGGTGCGTTTCTGCCTCGCCTGGATCCTGCCGAGCTGGCTCGTCTTCGAGCTGGTGCCGACCAAGCTGCCGCATTACACGTTGCCGCTCTTTCCCGCCATCGCCTGTCTCGCCGCGCGCGCGGCACTCGAGGCCTGGGAGCGTCCGGCCTCGCGTGGCGGACGCATGCTCGGAAGGGCACTCGTCATCACCTGGCTCGTCCTGACCGTGGGGCTCGCGGCGGCACTCCCGCTCCTTCCGGCGGCGCTCGAGGGTCGCCTGGACCTGCTGGCTCTGGTCTTGGGCGCGGCTGCATTGCTCTTTGCCCTGGCCGCCCTTCGCCTCTACGGCCGCGGGCACAGGCGTCCGGCGCTCGCGAGCTTGGTTGCCGCTTGCATCGTCTTCTACGGCACGAGCTATGATTGGGTCATGCCGCGTCTCGATCGGCTCTGGGTCAGCACCCGCGTCGCGGCGGCCGTCGCGCGCGCCAAGCCGTGCCCACGAACGCTCGTGACCTCCGCGGGCTTCAGCGAGCCGAGCCTTGTCTTCCTCCTCGGCACCCGGACCCGCTTCGGTGACGGGACGGCGGCGGCCGAAGCGCTTCTCGGCGACGCCTGCGCTATGGCGCTCGTCGATGCGCCCGACCTCGCCGCCTTCAGCTCGCGCCTCGCGCGCGCGGGCAAGACAGCCGAGCCGGTGGCAGAGATCGACGGCGTCAACCTGGCGCGCGGCCGATCGGTCGCCTTGACGCTTTTCGGGGCCCCCGCGCCGGCGGGGCGCTCATGACCTCATCCGTGCTGGGCAAAGAGGGCTGGCGCTGGCTCGCGGCCGGAGGTGCCGCCCTCCTCCTCGCCGCCTTCTCGATGGCCTATCTCGACCGCCCGAGCGCCTATTGGGCGCGGGATCTGCCCCCCGCGTTCGTGGCCTTTTGCGAGCGCCTCACGCAACTCGGCAATTCCGCGTGGTATCTCGTTCCGTTGGCGCTTGCGATCCCGCTCATTCATTTTGCGCATGGCCGGAGCGCCGATCACGCCCGCAAGCTGCGATTGGGCTGGCTCTTTTGGGCCGCGATCTTCCTCTTCTTGGCGATTGCGGGCTCGGGCCTCTTGACCGACCTCCTCAAGGTCGTCTGCGGCCGCGCGCGCCCAGTCCTCCTGCTGCGCATGGGCGATTTCGGCTGGCACCCGCCGGGGCTCACGGCAAAGCTGCAATCCTTTCCCTCGGGCCATGCCAACACCATCACAGCCGCAGCCGTGGCGCTCGGCATGCTGGCGCCGCGCTTGCGCACAGCACTCATCGCCATGGCGGCACTGGTCCTCCTCTCCCGCATCGTGGTCGGCGAGCATTACCCGAGCGATCTCGTCGCGGGTGTAGCTGTCGCCTGTGCCACGACTTTCCCGCTGCGCGCGGCTTTTGCCCGCCGCGGGCTCGTCTTCAGGAGGAGCGAGGACGGCGGCCTCTCCCTGCAGAAGCTCGCCGATTGACGGAAACGGGGAGCCTGTCATGATACGGCGATAGGAGGCCGCCGCCGAAATGCGCACTTCGTCCACGCTCTTCATCTATATCGCGCGCCAGTTCCTGATTTCGTTCACCGGCATCCTGCTGGCGTTCCTCAGCGTCGCCTTCCTCTTCGACGTCGTCGAGATGCTGCGCCGCGCGCAATCGAAGGAGGGCACGCCGTTCGCGATCGTGCTGAGCATGTCGTTCTTCAAGCTGCCCCACCTGGCCGAGCAGGTGGTTCCCTTCGCGATCCTGTTCGGCGGCATGCTCACCTTCTGGCGGCTGACGCGCAGCCAGGAACTGGTGGTGGTGCGCGCGATCGGCGTCTCGGTCTGGCAGTTCACCGCACCGGCCGTCTTCCTCGCCTTCGTCATCGGCGTCGTCAAGATCACCATGCTCAATCCGGTGGCGGCGGCGATGCTGTTCCATTACGAGGAGCTCGAGAACAAGTACCTCAAGGGCAAGACCAGCCTCCTCGCCGTCTCGGAAACCGGGCTGTGGCTGCGCCAGATCGACGGCAGCAACGAGTCGATTGTCCATGCCCTGCAGGTCTCTCCCCGGAACTTCGAGCTGAGCGACGTCGTCATCTTCCTCTTCAAGGACAACGACCATTTCGCCGGGCGCATCGACGCCGAGACGGCGAAGCTCGACGACGGATACTGGGATATTCGCAAAGCCTGGATCACCGCACCCGACCAGCCGGCCGAGTTCGCCGCGGATTACCGGCTGAGGACCAACCTGACGGTCGAGCAGATTCAGGACAGCTTTGCCTCGCCCGAATCGGTCTCGTTCTGGGAATTGCCGCAATTCATCGACTTGCTGCAGCACGCCGGCTTTTCAGCGCTCCGGCACCGGCTCTATTGGAACTCGCTGCTCTCGGACCCGCTCCTCCTCTGCGCCATGGTGCTGATCGCGGCGACTTTCTCTTTGCGCCATCAGCGCCGCGGCGGCACCGTGATCATCATCGCGATGGGGGTATTCACGGGCTTTCTCGTCTATTTCATCTCGGACGTCGTGTTCGCGCTCGGCCTGACCGAATCGATCCCGATCTTTCTCGCGGCCTGGAGTCCGGCCGGGGCGAGCCTGCTCTTCGGCCTCGCCATGCTCTTTCATCTCGAGGACGGATAAGCGGCCCGTGCGCTGGCTCAGCCTCACGCTCTTTGCGCTGGTACTCGCCGCAGCGCTCGGATCGCCCGCGCGGGCGGTCGAGCAGAGACCGCCCTCCTCCACGCCGGCGCTGCTTTCAGCCGATCGGGTGTCCTACGACGACCAGCTCGGGCTCATCGTCGCCAGCGGCCATGTGGAGATCTCGCAGGGCGAGCGCGTCCTGCTTGCCGACAGCGTGACCTACAATCAGCACACCGACGTCGTGACCGCGTCGGGGAACGTGAGCCTGCTCGAGCCCAACGGCGATGTCATATTCGCCAATTATTTCGAGCTCACCGAGGGGTTGAAGGCCGGCGTTGCCCAGAGCTTCCGCCTCCTGACGAGCGATAAATCGCGCTTTGCCGCGGCCGGCGCGCGGCGCGAGGGTGGGGTGCTGACCGAGATGGTGAACGGCGTCTTCTCGCCCTGCAATCTCTGCAAGGACGACCCGGAGCGCCCGCCCCTTTGGCAGATCAAGGCGTCGCACATCATCCACGATGAGGACACGCACGATGTCGTCTACGAGGACGCCGAGATGGATATGTGGGGCATCCCCGTCGCCTATACGCCCTATTTCTCCTATCCGGACCCGACAGTGAAGCGCCGCAGCGGCTTCCTTCCCGCAACCTACGGCGAGAACACCTATCTCGGCTATCTCGCCAAAGTGCCCTACTTTTGGGCGATCGACGACAGCAAGGACCTGACGATCGACCCCATCCTGATGACGAAGACAAATCCGGTCATGAACGGCCAGTATCGCGAACGCTGGGGCAACGCGCTGATCGACGTCCAGGGCAGCTTGACCGACGCGGAGGCCTTCAACGAGTTCGGCACGCCCAAGTCCGGCACCCAGTTGCGCGGCAACTTCAAGGGGTCGGGCGTCCTCAACATCGACGACAATTGGCGCACCGGCTTCGCCGCGGAGCGCGAGAGCGACATCTTCTATCTCAGCCGCTACAAGATCATCTACAACCAGCCGACCGTGCTGACCTCGAACGCCTTCCTCGAGGGCTATTACGGCATGAGCTACAACGCGCTCAATTCCTATGCCTTCCAAGATACGCGTCAGGGGGTCAATCTGCGGGACCTCCCGATCGTCGCCCCCATCTACGAGGCCAACTATCGCAGCGAGCCCGGCGAATACGGCCAGTATTGGACGGTCGATGCCAATGCGATGGACCTCTTCCGGCCGAGCGGGGTCTACACGCATCGCGTTTCGCAGCGCACGGCCTGGCAAGTGCCCTACACGTCGAGCATCGGCGACAAGTATTCGCTCGCCTTCAGCCTGCAGAGCGACGGCTATGACACCAATAGCAACCTGGACCCCAATGCGCCCGCGGCGGTCGCATCGCGCACGGCGGCGCGGGTCCTGCCCCAGGTCAAGCTCGACTGGCGCTATCCCTGGGCGCGCTCCGACGGGGGCATCCAGGAGGTGATCGAGCCGCACGTGGCACTCCTCGCCGGAACCCAGGGACGCAATGGCGGCATTCCCAACGAGGACAGCACGGACTTCGAGTTCGATGAGGAAAATCTCTACAAATTCAACCCGTTCCCGGGCGTAGACCGCGTCGACGGCGGCGAGCGCGCGGTCTATGGCCTGAGCGCGGGCGCCTACGGCAGCAAGGGCGGCAGCGCCTCGCTCTTTCTCGGGCAGATGTACCAGCTCCACCGCGACCGGAACGCCTTTACCGGCGGCACCGGGCTCGAGGACAACCTCTCCGACGTCGTCGGACGCCTGCAGATCAAGCCCATGACGTTCCTGAACTTCGACTATCGCTTCGAGCTTCAGGACAACAATCTCAAGCCCCAGCGCACCGAGATCACCATGAACGGCGGAACGTCCGCGCTGGGTGCGGGGATCACCTACATCGATCTCACCCAGGACGTCCCCGGACAAGGCCTGACCAAGGTCACGCAATTCGGCCCAAGCGCAACCGCGCATCTGATCGACCATTGGACCGTGTCGGCCAATCTCCTGCGCGATCTCGTCTTCAATCAGTTTCGCAACTACGGCGTGACCCTCGCCTATCAGGACGAGTGCCTTACCGTCACGGCGGCGCTGACCCGCAACTATACCTACACCCTCCAATCCCCGCCGAGCAGCACCTTCCTCGTCACGTTCATCTTCAAGGATTTGGGCGATATCAGCTTCGGCGGCACCAGCACAAGTCAATGATTGCGGGTATCCGGCATGCTTCGGCGACGAGCGTGCCGGAAGCGCCAAGCCTCGATTCGGCCGCTTCGACGCAGCCCCGCCGTTTGCGCCCGCGCCCGGGGTCGGCTATAAAGGCGTCGTGCGCGCCTGGCCGCGCTCAATAGCGAATTGGCACGACGTGAAAGTTTTTTTTCTCGCCATCCTGACACTTGCGGCGGTCTGCTGCGGCGCCCCTGCGGAGGCCCAGCAGGATTTGCAGCGCATCGCGGCCGTGGTGAACGACCAGGTCGTCTCCATGTTCGATCTGGCCGGACGCATCCGCCTTACCATCGTATCGTCGGGGCTCGAGGACTCGCCGGAGATCCGCACCCGTCTCGCCCCGCAGATCCTGCGCACGCTCATCGACGAGACGCTCGAGATTCAGGAGGCCAAGCGCCTCAATATCACGGTCACCACCGCCGAGATCAACCAGGCCACGGCGCGCATCGCCAAGCAGAACGACATGACGGACAACCAGTTCTCGAACTTCCTCAAGCAGTCCGGCATTCCGCTCTCGACCATCGTCGCGCAAGTGCGCGCGGGCATCTCCTGGAGCAAGATCATCGGGCAGAAAATCCGCCCGACGATCGAGATCGGCGACGACCAAGTCCAGGAATACCTCGACCGGCTCAAGGCGAACAAGGACAAGCCCGAGTACCGGCTCCAGGAAATCTTCCTCGGCGTCGACACCCCGCAGCAGGAAGACGAGGTGCGGCGCACCGCCGAACGGCTCGCGGAGCAGATCAAGCGCGGCGCCAACTTCACCGCCGTCGCCCGCCAATTCTCGCAGAGTGCGACGGCCGCGGTGGGTGGAGACCTCGGATGGGTCGAAGAAGGAGCGCTCGACCCGGAAATCGAGAAAGCGGTCTCAGCCCTCAAGATCGGCGACCTGTCGCCTCCCATTCGCACGGTTTCGGGCTATCATCTGTTGCTTCTGCGCGACAAGCGTCAAAGCGAAGCGGCGGCTGCGGACAACACCAAACTCAAGATCGAGCATCTCTTCCTCCCCGGGCCGGCGAACGCCAAGCCCGAGGACTTCTCGGCGCTCCGTTCGCTTGCCGAGACAGTGTCGGAGAACGCCACGAGCTGCCCCGATTTCGCCGCGCTTCGCAAACAGCTGCCCGACGCGAAGACCGTCGTTCCCGACACCGTTACGGTCAGCGACTTGGCACCGGCAATCCGCGCGGTCGCGGCCAAGCTGGCGGCCGGCAAGGCGAGCGAGCCGATCACGCTCAACAACGGCGTCTTCGTCATGATGGTGTGCTCGCGCGAGGGCGGCGATCAGGGCGGGCTGCCCAGTGCCGACGAGGTGCGCGACCGCTTGGGCAAGGAAAAGCTCGACTTGCTCACGCGGCGCTACATTCGCGACCTGCGGACGGCCGCCTTCATCGACCTTCGCGTATGAACGAGCGCTTGGCGGCACCGCCCCTGGCACTCACCATGGGCGAGCCGGCCGGGATCGGCGGCGAGCTCGTGCTCGCGGCCTGGCTGGGGCGTGAAGAGGCAGCCCTGCCGCCCTTCTTCACGATCGACGACCCGGGGCGCCTCGCAGCTCTTGCCCGCAGCCTCGGGTGCCAGGTGGCGATCGAGACCATCCAAGACCCGGCGGAGGCGGCACCCCTCTTCCCGCGCGCCCTGCCCGTGCTTGCCGAGCCGCTCCCGCGCGCCGTGCGGCCGGGCAAGCCCGATCCGGCGAACGGCCCGGCCGTGATCGCCTCGATCAAGCGCGCGGCGGCACTGGCACTTGCCGGGCGAGCGGGCGGGGTGGTGACGAGCCCCATCCACAAGAAGAGCCTCTACGACGCCGGCTTCAGCTATCCGGGACACACCGAGTTCCTGGCCTCCCTGGTCGAGGGCGCCCCGGTACCGGTCATGATGCTCGTCATCCCCACGCTGCGCGTCATTCCCGTCACCATCCACCTGCCCCTTGCCGCAGCCCTCGCCTCCTTGAGCTCGGCTCAGATCGTCCACTGCGGCAAGGTTGCCGCCGCGGCACTCGCGTCAAGCTTCGCCATCGCCCAACCGACCCTGGCGGTGGCAGGCCTGAACCCGCACGCGGGCGAGGCGGGCGGGCTCGGCCGCGAGGAGATCGAGATCATCGCACCCGCGGTCGAGGAGCTGCGCGCGGCGGGAGTCAGCGCGGTCGGACCGCTCCCGGCCGACACCCTCTTCCACCCGGCCGCGCGTGAGCGCTACGATGCCGTGCTCTGCATGTACCACGATCAGGCGTTGATCCCGCTCAAGACCATCGATTTCGAGCATGGCGTGAACGTGACCCTCGGCCTCCCCTTCGTGCGCACCTCCCCCGACCATGGCACGGCGTTCGATATCGCCGGCAAGCGCCAGGCGAGTCCGGCGAGCTTGATTGCGGCCGTGCGACTTGCCGGCGAGATGGCACGGCACCGCGCGCGGGGCAGGGTGGGCGACGCCCCGCGAGCCCTTGCCTGAGCAGCAGCCTGTCCTTCCTCCGCTGCGCGAGGTGATCGCGCGCCACGGCTTGCAGGCGCGCCGCGCGCTCGGCCAGCATTTTCTCCTCGACCTCAATCTCACGCGCCGCATCGCGCGCGCGGCCGGCCCGCTTGATGCCGGCACCACCATCGAGATCGGCCCCGGCCCGGGCGGGCTCACGCGCGCCCTCCTCGAGCTCGGTGCCGCACACGTGATCGCGATCGAGCGCGACGCGCGCGCCGTGGCGGCCCTCGGCGAGCTCGCCGCCGCGTACCCGGGGCGTCTGGAGATCGTCGAGGGCGATGCGCTGGAGCTTGACGCAGCACGTCTCGGTGCTGCGCCGCGCCGCATCGTCGCCAATCTGCCCTACAACATCTCGACGGCCCTTCTCGTGCGCTGGCTCGAGCGCAGCGAGGCGTTCGAGGGTTTCACGCTCATGTTCCAGCGCGAGGTCGCCGAGCGCCTGGCGGCACGGCCGCGGAGCAAGGCCTACGGCCGGCTCAGCGTTCTCGCGGCCTGGCTCTGCGAGGTGGAGCTCTTGTTCAACATCGCGCGCGAGGCCTTTGTGCCGCCGCCCAAGGTGGTCTCCACGGTGGTGCGGCTCACCCCTAGGCCGGCACCCCCGGCACCCGCCGAGCGCGAGGCTCTCGCCGCCGTGACCGCGGCGGCCTTCGGCCAGCGCCGCAAGATGCTGCGCACAAGCCTCAAATCCCTCGGCGTCGATACGGCGGTCCTGCTCGAGCGCTCCGGCCTGGCACCCACTGCCCGTGCCGAGGAGATCTCAGTTGCGGGCTTCGCGGCCCTCGCGCGCGCGTATCGGGAACTCAGGGGCGAGAGCGTCTAAGCCCGGGGCGCGTTATTGCCCCTGCTGCAAGCGCCGCACGAAGTCGACGAGGCCGATCTGGCGCGCGCGCCGCAGGCGCTCGGCCACGAGAATGGCGCGCACCTCGGCGATACTCCCCTCGACCTCGACGTTGATCACGATGTAGTCGTATTCCGGCCAGTGGCTCATCTCGTCCGCGGCCAAGGCCATGCGCGACGCCACCACCTCGTCGCTGTCTTGCGCGCGGCCCTTGAGACGACGCTCGAGCTCGGCCGTCGAGGGCGGCAGGATGAATACGCTCACGAGGTCGCTGCGGGCGCTCTGGGCAAGCTGCTGCGTGCCTTGCCAGTCGATGTCGAACAGCATGTCGCGGCCGGCCGCAAGGGCCGCCTCGACGGGCTTCCTCGGCGTGCCGTAATAATGGCCGAACACCTTGGCGTGCTCGAGGAGCTCGCCGCGGTTCACCATCTCGCCGAAGGCGCTCGCATCGACGAATTGGTAGTCGATGCCCTGCACCTCGCCGCGCCGGCGCGGGCGCGTGGTGGCGGAAACCGACATCTTGAGGTTGGGCTCGCGCTCGAGCAGCTTGCGCGCGATCGTCGTCTTGCCGGCCCCCGAAGGCGAAGAAAGCACGAGCATGAGGCCGCGGCGTGTGATTTCGCGATCCGGCATGGCCATTCATTCGATATTCTGAACTTGCTCTCTCATCTGCTCGATGGCCGCCTTGAGCTCGAGGCCGACCCGCGTGAGCGCCACGTCCGCCGCCTTCGAGCACAGCGTGTTGGCCTCGCGGTTGAACTCCTGGCAGAGGAAATCGAGCCGGCGGCCGACGGGGACCTCCGCGGCAAGCAAGGCGCGTGCGGCGACGACGTGGGCCTTGAGGCGGTCGAGCTCCTCGCGCACGTCGGCCTTGGCGGCGATGAGGGCCGCCTCTTGGGCAAGGCGCTCCTCGGAGAGCTGCGGCTCGGCGGCGAGCAAGGCCGCCACCTGCTCCTTGACGCGCGCCGCGACGGCGTCGGGGTCGAGCGCCGCGCGCGCCTCGGCCGCATGCCGCAGCCGCGCAATTTCGTCGAGATGCG
>DATJAC010000154.1:0-30705 GCA_035516655.1 Alphaproteobacteria bacterium
GGTTATCTGATCGGCAGCCCCGAAGGCAACAAGATGCCGTTGCCGCCAAAGGCTGAGCTCGAATGGTGGTACCAATTTTATTTTGCCACGGAACGCGGCCGGGCGGGCTACGACAAATACCGGCACGATTTTGCGAAACTCATTTGGCAGATCGCTTCGCCGAAGTGGAAGTTCGATGATGCCACGTTCGATCGCAGCGCGGCGTCCTTCGACAACCCGGATCATGTCAGCATCGTGATCCATAATTACCGCTGGCGGCTCGGCCTGGCCGAAGGCGAATCGAAATATGACGATCTGGAAAAGCGTCTCGCCGGCGCTCCAGTCATCAACGTGCCCACAATCACCCTTGAAGGCGAAGCAAACGGCGCACCGCATCCGGACGCCGCGTCCTATGCCAAGAAATTCTCGGGCAAGTACGCGTATAGACTCATCAGAGGCGGCATCGGTCACAATCTGCCTCAAGAAGCGCCGCAGGCCTTTGCCCAAGCCGTGGTCGCAGTCGGCCAAGTTTGATCGGCATTAACCTGCGTTCGCCCGGCGGCCTGAGACACACACGGTCCGCAGGCGCGGCCAAGGCGACGACGATCGGATCATCGTCATCGCGCAGATTTAGACGAATGTCCTGCAAGCCAGCGAGTCCCCGGCGAAATCTATCGTGCGCCACGAAGCTGGGCCGAGCGTAGTTATCACAAGCCCGGCTATTTTGGCGAGGTGGACAAGGGCGGTCACTTCGCGGCAAGGGAACAACCGGAACTCTTCAGTACCGGAATCCGAGTTGCTTCTCCCGCTTCCGCGGTGTCGAAGACTCCCCTAAACTCGCGGACCGCCGCTGCCGATGGGAGGGCGAATGGCGCCGGATCAACCGGTGAACCGGGTCGAGATGATCGCCCGCGCACGAGCGCTGGCCCCGGCCTTGCGCGCGCGCGCGGCCGAAGCCGAGCGGCTCAGGGCGCTGCCCGAGGCGACCATCCGGGAGCTCCACGAGAGCGGCCTCTTCCGCGCCTTCCAGCCCAAGCGCATCGGCGGCAGCGAGCTCGATTACGGGGTCGTCATCGAGGCGGGGGCGGCACTCGGGGCGGCCTGCGGCTCGACGGCGTGGGTCTGGGCCAATCTCTCGAGCCATCACTGGATGCTCGCGATGTGGCCCGAGCGCGCGCAACGGGCCGTATGGGGCCCCGACCCCGACGTGCTGATCGGCTCCGCTTTCGTTTTCCCGAGCGGCCGCGCCAAGCGCGTGGCGGGCGGCTACGAGCTCTCCGGGCGCTGGCCGTTCTCGAGCGGCATCATGCATTCGAGCTGGGTCATGGTGGGAGCGCTCGTGGCGTCCCCCGACGGCGGCCCCTCCGAGCAGCGCATGTTTCTCGTGCCCCCCAAGGGCTACCGCGTCATCGACACCTGGAGCGTCTCCGGCCTCTCCGGTACGGGCAGCCACGACATCGAGATGGAGAGCGTCTTCGTGGAGGACGACTTCACCTTGGCGGTCGAGGACACCAAGCGCGCCACCGCACCCGGGCTGGCCCTCAACCCGGCACCCCTCTACCGCATTCCGGTCTTCGCCACCTTCCCCTATATCCTGGTCGGCGCCTTGCTCGGCATCGCCGAGGGGGCCGTCGAGCATTACGTCGCGAGTGCCCGCGGGCGTGCCGGCAGCTACACCGGCCAGCGCATCGCCGAGCATGCGCCGGTGCAGATCAAGATTGCCGAGGCGAGTGCCGCCTGTGCCGCGGCACGCGAGATGCTGCTGAGCGACTGTGCCGGCATGATGGCGATGGCTGCCGCGGGCGCGATTGCCGACGAGGAGCTGCGCGCACGCTACCGCCGCAATCCCGCCTATTGCGCGCGGCTCGCCGTAGGCGCCGCCGATCTCATGGTCGAAGCCGCGGGCGGGGGTGGGCTCTACCAGGGCAATCCGTTGCAGCGTGCCTTTCGCGACGCCCATGCCGCCGCCGCCCACATCTCGCTCGTCTGGGACGTGGCCGGAACGATCTATGGCCGCGTCGCCCTCGGCCTGCCCTCGGGCAACTCGACGCTGTGAGGGCCGCGTGCTCTCAGGTGCCGGCTGCCGCCATGACGGGGGCGCGGCGCCCCTTGGCCTCGGCGGCGGCGAAGTTCAGCTCGACCTTGACCCCGTTGGGGTCGATGAGGAAGAGCTGGTAGAGCCCCTGATCGTCGACCCGCCGCTCCTTGAAGGCGACCCCGCTCGCCTCGAGATGGGCGATGGTCTCGGCGAGGCCGCTGGCACGGAAGGCCACGTGGTCGATGACGCCGGAGCCGCGCGTCGCCTGCGACTCCTGCCCGAGGTAGCGCAGCCGCTCGGCTGGGACGCCGGCGCCGCCCTGGCACATGTGGAGCACGGCGCTGTCGCCGATATAGAGCCAGTGGACGGGGAAGCCGAAATCGGGATGCGGACCCTCGCGGAGGCCGAGCACCCTGACGTACCACTCTTTGGTCGCCTCGAGATCTTCCGGCTGGAGGAGATAGTGCTCGAGATGGGACAAGGGCATGAGCAGGCCTCCCTCTTGACGATTTCCGGGCACCCGGCGGCTGCCCCGGGCAGTCCGGCAAAGCTTCCCCTGGCGTCCGTCGCGCGATTGGGCATAGGATAACAGAAAATACGGCAACCCAGGGAGGCATCATGTTGCGGACTCTGAAGCTCGCCCGCTTTCCACGCTTGCTCGCGGCTCTTCTTGGTGCCGCCGTGGCCGCCGCCGCGGTCCTGCCGGCAGCTGCCGCCGAGCCGATCAAGATCGGCCTCGGCATGGCGCTCACCGGGCCGCTCGCGGCGAACGGCAAGGCAGCCCTCCTCGCCATGCAGATCTGGGTGGAGGATACCAATGCGAAGGGCGGCCTCCTGGGCCGGCCGGTGACGCTCATCGATTACGACGACCAGAGCAATCCCTCGACCGTGCCGGGCATCTACACCAAGCTCCTCGACGTCGACAAGGTCGATCTCGTCGTGGGCGGTTATGCCACCAACATGCTGGCACCGGCCATGCCGGTGGTGATGCAGCACAACATGGCCTTCATCGGTCTCCTCGGGCTCGCGGTCAACAGCCAGTTCAACTATCCCAAATACTTCTCCATGACGGCGACCGCGGGACCGCAGCCGAAGCTCACCATCACGAAGGGCTTCTTCGAAATCGCGATGGCGCAGAATCCGAAGCCGAAGACGGTCGCGATCGTGGCCGCGGACGCCGAGTTCGCCAGGAACGCCTCCGACGGCGCGCGCGAGAACGCCAAGGCGGCAGGCCTCGACATCGTCTACGACAAGAGCTATCCGCCGGCGACGACCGACTTCTCGCCGATCGTCCAGGCTATCCAGGCGACGAATCCGGACCTCGTCGTCGTATGCTCCTATCCGCTCGATTCGGTCGGCATGGTACGCGCCGTCAACGAGATCGGGCTCAAGACCAAGATGTTCGGGGGGGCCATGGTCGGCCTGCAGACCACCTCGACCAAGACCGCGCTCGGGCCGCTCTTGAACGGCATCGTCAACTACGACTTCTGGCTGCCCGTGAAGGCGATGCAGTTCCCCGGCGTGCTCGACTTCCTCAAGAAGTACCAGGCCAAGGCCGCGGCCGCGGGCGTCGACCTCCTCGGCTATTACCTCCCGCCTTGGGCCTACGCCGACCTGCAAGTGCTGGGCGAGGCGGTGGAGGGAACCAAGAGCCTCGACCAGGACAAGCTCGGCGCCTACATGCACGCGAGCACCTTCAAGACCATCCTCGGCGACCTCAAGTTCGGCGCCAACGGCGAATTGGCCGAATCGCGCGTGCTGCATATCCAGTACCAGCACATCAAGGGCAACGGCATCGATCAGTTCAAGGGCACGGATACCCAGGTCGTGCTCTGGCCGCCCGCGTACAAGTCGGGCAACGTGATCTATCCCTACACCGCCGCCAAGGAGTAGGCGCAGGGCCGCTGCTCGAACGGGATTTGCGCTACGGCGCGCCATTTTTCGCCGTCGTCACACCCGCGAAAGCGAGTGTCCAGATGCGTCGGACAACGCGCCGCCCCGAGCGGTGCTGGATGCCCGCTTTCGCGGGCATGACGGGATTGAGGCGGTTCGCTCGGTTGCGGGCGAGCCCTCAGCCCTCGTTCATGCGATGGGGGATCTGGCGCACGGTGTTGCGCAGGATGCCGACGCCCTCGACCTCGGCCTCGACCACGTCGCCGTCCTTGAGGAAGGTGGGCGGGGTCATGGCGAAGCCGACCCCGCTCGGCGTGCCGGTCGCGATCACGTCCCCCGGCTCGAGCGTCAAGCCTTCCGAAAGGGATGCGATGATGGCGCGCAAGTCGAAGATCATGTGCTTGGTGTTCGAGCTCTGGCGCCCCTCGCCGTTGACGCGGAGCGAGAGGTTGAGGTTCTGGGGGTCGGGAACGGCACTCGCGTGGACGAGATAGGGCCCCATCGGGCAGGACCCGTCGAGCGACTTGCCCTTGAACCACTGGTCGTGGCGGCGCTGGAGGTCGCGCCCGGTCACGTCGTTGATGACGGTGTAGCCGAAGACGTGTGCCAAGGCGCGCTCGCGCGAGATGTTGCGGCCGCGCTTGCCGATGACGAGGCCGAGCTCGACCTCGTAGTCGAGCTTCTGCGTGACCTCGACGTCGAGCGGGATGTCGTCTTCCGGTCCGATCACCGCCGTCAGGGGCTTGGTGAAGAATTGGGCGAACTCGGGGAGCTTCATCTCGGTGCCGCGCGCGCGGAAGCCCTCGGCCACATGCTCGACGTAGTTGCGCCCGACGCAGAAGACGTTCTTGCGCGGCCATGGGATGGGGGCCATGAGGCGGACGTCCTTGCGGTCGTAGCTGGGACCCGAGGCCGCACGCTTCGCCGCCTCGCGCACCCCCGCCTCGCCCGCCGGACCGGCGCTAACGATCTCGAGCAGGCTCGTAAGCGGGCCCTTGCCGGGGAGACAGGAAGCGAGGTCGAGCACGCGCCCGCCGTCGAGGAGAAGACCGGGTGCCGTGCGATTTTGGTGGCCGAACGTCACGAGCCGCATGGGAAAGCCTTTCGCTGGAGGAACTCGGCCGCCATGAAAGGCGAGAAGCGGCACCTCCGCAACAGCAAAATCGCCGGCTTGCGGCACGGTGCCACTCTTCTAGAATGCCCGCTCGGATCGCGGAGGAGTGCGAGGGAGGGAGCGATGGAGTACCGCACGCTCGGCCGGGGCGGGGTCAGGGTCTCGCCCCTAGCACTCGGTACGATGATGTTCGGCGGCGCCACCGACGAGCCGACGAGCCGGCGTATCATCGCGCGGGCGCGCGAGGCGGGCGTCAATTTCATCGACACCGCCGATCAGTACAATGCCGGCAAGTCCGAGGAGATCGTCGGCCGCGCCATCAAATCCGAGCGCGATGCCTGGGTGCTGGCGACCAAGCTCGGCAATGCCATGGGCCCGGGGCCCAACCAACGCGGCCTCTCGCGCGGCTGGATGCATCAGGCGATCGACGCGAGCTTGGCACGCTTGGGTACCGATTACCTCGACATCTACTACTTCCACCGGGAGGACCCCGACACCCCGCTCGAGACCTCGGTCGCGGCGATGGGGGATCTCGTGGGTGCCGGCAAGGTGCGCTATTTCGGCCTCTCCAATTTCCGCGCCTGGCGCGTTGCCGAGATTTGCCGCCTGTGCGACGAGCTCGGCATCGACCGGCCGATCGTGAGCCAGCCCTACTACAACGCGATGAACCGCATGCCCGAGGTCGAGCAGCTCCCGGTCTGCGCCCATTACGGCCTGGGGGTGGTACCCTACAGTCCCCTCGCGCGCGGCGTGCTCACCGGCAAATACCTGCCCAACGCCCCCTTGGCACCCGACAGCCGGGCGGGGCGTAAGGACAAGCGCTTGCTGGAGACGGAGTGGCGCCACGAATCGCTCGAGATCGCACAGAAGGTGAAGACGCGCGCCGAGGCAAAGGGTATGAGTGCCGGACAGTTTGCACTCAACTGGGTGCTCAACAACGCCCTCGTCACCGCAGCCATCGTCGGTCCGCGCAACGAGGCGCAGCTCGAGGATTATCTGGGCGCCTTAGCACACCCCTTCACCGCGGAGGACGAGGCCTTCGTCGACGGCCTCGTGCCAAGCGGCCATCCCTCGACCCCCGGCTACAACGACCCGGCCTATCCCCTCGAGGGCCGGGTGCCGCGCGGCGGGCGCTGATATGCCGTCCGACTTCAAGGGGCCGTTCGACTTCACGGGCAAGCGCTGTGTCGTCACCGGTGCGAGCCGCGGCATCGGGCGCGAGATCGCCCTCGGATTCGCGGCGGCCGGGGCCGGGGTCTCGATCTGCGCGCGCGGCAAGGCGGCACTCGAGGTGACGCGCGCCGAGCTCGCCCGCCATGGCGGCACGGCACACGCCTTGGACTGCGATCTCGCGGACGGTGCTGCGGCTCGGCACTACGTCGAGGCGGCGGCGGCAGCCCTCGGCGGCATCGACATCCTCGTCAACAACGCGTCCGGCTTCGGCGCGAGCGACGACGAGGCCGGCTGGGCGGCAAGCGTTGCCGTCGACCTCATGGCAACCGTGCGGGTCTCGCGCAGTGCGGTGCCTTTCATCGCGGCCGCGGGTGGGGGAGCCATTGTCAACGTCTCCTCGATCTCCGCCTATCGGCCCTCCGCGCGCACGGCCCCCTATGGTGCGGTGAAGGCGGCCCTCGTCCAGTACACCCAAACGCAGGCCGCCCAGCTCGCGCGCAAGAACATCCGCGCCAACGGCGTGGCACCCGGCTCGATCGAGTTCCCCGGCGGGACCTGGGAGCGGCGCAAGAGCGAGGAGCCCAAGCTCTACGAGCGCGTGCTGCGCAGCATCCCCTTCGGCCGCCTCGGCCGGCCGCAGGAGGTGGCGAACCTGGTGCTCTTCCTCGCCTCTCCCCTCGCCGGCTGGATCACCGGCCAGACCATCGTGGTCGACGGCGGGCAGCTCCTGAGCGCCTGACCGCGGCACCGCCGCCCGCGGCGCGATCCGACCGCGGCGCGATCCGACCGCGGCGCGGCCGACCGCGGCGCGGCCGACCGCGGTGCTGTCGCCGGCGCTAAGCCTTTTTCAAGAGCGCCCGCGCGATCGCCTCCCACTCCACTTTGAGCGAGCTCGTCGCCGCGGACTTGCCGGCGCGGCGATACCAGTAGCCGGCGTTGGAGAGATCGCCCTCCTTGCGATGGAGATAGGCGTGCACCCACGCCCCCGCCTTGTCGTCGCCCTCCTGCGCCGCGGCATGGGCCTTGCCCCAATCGCCCTTGGCGTCCCACCAGAGGGCGGAGGCTGCGGCACTCAGGCCGCCGGGCGGTGCGGCAGCGGCGACCGACTTCTTGAACTTGGCGAAATCCATCGGCGTCCTCCCTTCTTCAAGCATGCCCCGCGAGCCGCCGGAGCTCGCGGCCGAGGAGCTGGAACTCCTCGCTGCGCGCGGTCTTCCGGCGCCAGGCGAGACCGATCTCGCGCATCGGCACCTTGCCCTCGAGCGGTATGACGCGGAGCGAGGTGCCCTTGGTGATGCCCGCCTCGACTGCAAGCCGGGGCAGGAGGCTGACGCCGAGGCCGTTGTCGACCATCTGCACGATGGTATGGAGGCTGGTCGCCTCGAAGGGATCGACGTGGGGCTCTCCGCGCAGGCTGCAGGCGTTGAGCGCATGCTGGCGCAGGCAATGGCCGTCCTGGAGCAACAGCAGGGTCTCGTGCCCCAGCTGGGCAGCGCTCACGTGGCGGGAATGCGCCAAGGGATGGTCGGCGGGGCAGCAAAAGCTGAAGGGATCGGCGAAGAGCGTCTCCGTCTCGACGTTCCCCACGTCGTGGGGCAGGGCCAAAAGGACGACGTCGAGCTCGCCCGCCTGCAGCCGCTCGACGAGGCGGCCGGTCAGGTCCTCCCGCAAGTAGAGGCGCAGGCGCGGATGGCTGCGCCTGAGCTTGGCAAAGGCCCGCGGCAACAGGAACGGCCCGATCGTCGGAATGACCCCCATGCGCAAGGTGCCGCCGAGCGGCTCGCGGGCGGCCTGTGCCGCGCGCGCGAGCTCCTCGGCCTCGCGCAGGATCTCGCGCGCGCGGGCGACGGTCTCCTCGCCGAGCGGGGTGAGTACCACCGAGCGCTTGGTGCGGTCGACGAGAGCGGCCTGAAGCGTGTCCTCGAGCTCGCGGATGCTGGCCGACAGGGTCGACTGGGTGACGTTGCAGGCCGTGGCGGCCTTGCCGAAATGGCGCTCTACGGCCAATGCCGCGAGGTGGCGAAGCTGTCGCAGGGTCGGCAATGGGGTCATCCGGGTCTCTTTTGAGCAAGGGCGGCAATCGGCTTCCTCCTCGAGAAGATGCGCATCCCCGGCCCCGGCGTCAAACGCCTCCCCAGCGGCGGAGGGGGATAGAGCGGATACCGGCGCACTCTCCGAATTTGATAGAAAGCAACGGGCTTTTGCATCCTCCGGTATTGTAATGGCGCGGACCGGGGCTATACTCCAGCGCGCAGTCCGGCGGCAGGGATAGCGCGCGGGCGCCCGCCGGGCCGCTCCGTTGGCACTACCGCACCGAGTATGGGGAGCCCGTGGCGGAGATCAGCAAGGCGAAGTCCTTCGTCCCAGCCCATCAGCTGCTCAGTCTCCCCGGCTCGGTTGAAATCGTCGAAGCGTTCAAGGCGCTCGACAAAGCGAAAGCCGGCGGCTTGGTGGTCACGGCCGCCGGCATCCCGACGCTCTACGCACCCATCCGCGACCTCGCCCAAGCGCTCCTGGACGAAGCGCAAAGGAAGGGCTGGCCGGCCTTGGCCCGTGCAACGCTCGCCCAAGTCGTCGATGCCGCGATCGAGGCCGGAGCCCTCAACGGCGCCACCTTTGGCGGCAGTCTGCTCGGCAAGCTGGACGAGGCGTCCGTCGAGCGACCCAGGAAGACGTTCTTCGCCGTCGTCGATGCCGCGCGCGTCCACATCGGCTGGTACTTGAGCGAGGAAGCCCTCGGCCGCACGATCGAGAGCGAGCCCCTGGCATTCCTCTGCGAGCGCGGCCACAGGAACGAGGACCCCGAGCACGGGCGCTGCCGCAGCTGCGAGGCACCCATCGTCGGGCTTGCACCTTAGAGTCTAGTCCGAGCAAATCGAATCGAGCATTTTCTTCGTCATTCCCGCGCAAGCGGGAATCCAACGATCCCGGACCCCCGCTTTCGCGGGGGTGACGAGCGGGGCGAGGCGCCTCGCACGGGGCTCCCGCAACCGGTCAGCCCCCTGCGCTCGGCAGGAGCATCTCCGCCTCGGCGAGGTCCTCGGGCCGGTTGGTGTTGAAGAAGGGATCGACCGGCTCGCAGGCGAAGTCGACCTCGACGAGCTTGTGGCGGGCCGTCCATACGTCCACCTTGCGGATGTCCTCCTCGACCAGGGCGCGGCGCAGATCGTCCATGAGGGCCAGCGGCCAGAGAGCGAAGACGGGATGGCTCTGCCCCCCGCTTCTGGCACAGGCGATCTCGGCAGAGTTCGCGTCGCGGGCGGCACGTAGACGGGCCACGAGATCGCGCGGGAGAAAGGGGGCATCGCTCGCGAAGCTCGCGAGCAATGATGCCTCAGGCATGCACTCGCGCGCCCAGGCCATGCCCGTCAGCACGCCGGCGAGCGGGCCCGGGAAGCCGGCCACGACGTCGCTCCGGACCGGGAGGCCGTAGGCGACAAAGCGCGCCGGGTCGCCGTTGGCGTTGAGCAGCAGCCCGTCCACCTGCGGCAGCACCCGTTCGATGATGCGTGCGAGGATGCTGCGCCCCGCGAGCGGGCGCAGGCACTTGTCCCCGCCCCCCATGCGGCGCGATAGTCCGCCCGCGAGCAGCACGCCAGCGATCGCGGCCATCGCCGTCATTCCTCGTCGGGCAGGCTCGCCTTGCGCGCAGCCGCACGCGGCTCGGCAGCGATCGTCTCGGGGTCGGCGTCGTGGCGGATGCGATGGGCGCCCGAGAGGGCCGTGAAGCGCCGGCCCTTGGCGCGGCCGATGAGGGTGAGATCGGCCTTCCGCGCCAGCTCGACCCCCCAGGCGGTGAAGCCGGAGCGCGAGATCAGGATGGGAATGCGCATCTGCACGCATTTGATGACCATCTCGCTGGTGAGACGGCCGGTCGTGTAGAAAATCTTGCCCTCGGGCGGAATGCCGTTCATGAACATGTAGCCGGCGATCTTGTCGATGGCGTTGTGCCGGCCGACGTCCTCCATGTAGACGAGCGGGCGGTCCTCCTCGCACAGCACGCAGCCGTGGATGGCCCCCGCCTCGAGATAGAGGCTCGGGCAGGTGTTGATCTTCTTCGCGAGCGCGTAGAGCCAGGAGGTCTTGAGCACGGCGTCCTTGGGCAGCCGGATCTCGTCGAAGCGCTCCATGAGGTCGCCAAACACGGTGCCCTGGGCGCAGCCCGAGGTCCGCACCTTGCGCTTGAGCTTCGCCTCGTAATCGGTGCGCCGCCTGGTGCGCACCACGACGAGCTCGAGCTCCTCGTCGTGCTCGATCGCG
The DNA here is from genome assembly GCA_035516655.1 of Alphaproteobacteria bacterium. Lineage (GTDB taxonomy): Bacteria > Pseudomonadota > Alphaproteobacteria > JACZXZ01 > JACZXZ01 > DASPPM01. Next base: position 10,458 of record DATJAC010000154.1, read on the forward strand.
GTGATGTCGTCGTCCGGCCGCAGCATGTTCTGGTTGAGGAGATAGCCGACCGCGAGATAGTCCGGGTGGTCGCCGACCGTCATCATGGTGACGATCTCCTGGGCGTTGAGGTAAAGCGTCAAGGGCCGCTCCACCACGACCGCGGTCTCGATCGCGTTGCCCGCCTGGTCGACGCCGCCGACCCGGCGCGTGAGCCTTGGGTCGCCCGGCTCCGGGCGCACGGCGAACTCGCCGAGCGGCGCGGCCGCGGGCCGCGGTGCGGCGGGCCGCGCCCGTGCCGCCGCGGGCCGCGCCCGTGCCGCCGTTTTTGCCCTCCGCGCCGCCGCAGCTTCGGCCATTTCCAGCACCCTCGGTCCTCGCACGAGCCAATATGCGTCCCCGCTTCGCAGCGGGCAAGGAGCGCCGGCCCGGCCAGCGAAATTTTGACAGGGCGGCTGCGGAAGCCTACATATGCGGGGCAAGGCCAGGCCCCGAGGCGGGAGCGAGAATGAGCCCAAGTGCCGCCATGGCGGAGACGCCGCTGATCGATCCCTTCGCGCGCCGCATCACCTATCTCCGGGTTTCGGTGACGGATCGCTGCGACTTCCGCTGCGTCTACTGCATGGCGGAGGACATGACCTTCCTGCCCAAGGCCGACGTGCTCACGCTCGAGGAGCTCGAGCGCCTGTGCGGGGCCTTCGTCCGGCTCGGGGTCGCCAAATTGCGCCTGACCGGAGGCGAGCCGCTGGTGCGGCGCAACATCATGCGCCTCTTCCGTGGGCTCGGCGGGCTCTTAGGCGCCGGCGGGCTCAAGGAGCTGACGCTCACCACCAACGGCAGCCAGCTCGCGCGCTACGCGGGCGAGCTCTATGACTGCGGCGTGCGCCGGGTGAACGTCTCCCTCGACACGCTCGAGCCCGCGAAGTTCACCGCCATCACGCGCTGGGGCGAGCTCGACAAGGTGCTGGCGGGCATCGCGGCAGCCAAGGCCGCGGGGCTCGCGGTCAAGATCAACACGGTCGCCCTCAAGGGCGTCAACGACGACGAGGTGCCGAAGCTCGTCGCCTGGGCGCACGGCGAAGGCCACGACATCACCTTCATCGAGGTGATGCCGATGGGCGAGATCGGGAGCGCCGTCCGCCTCGACCAGTACCTCCCCCTCTCCATGCTGCGCGCGAAGCTGGCGGAGCGCTACAAGCTCGAGGAGAGCGACTACCGCACGGGTGGGCCGGCGCGCTACTTCACGGTGCGCGAGACCGGCGGACGCATCGGCTTCATCACGCCGATGACGCATAACTTCTGCGAGGCCTGCAATCGGGTCCGGCTCACCTGCACGGGCACGCTCTTCATGTGCCTCGGACAGAACGATGCCGCGGACCTGCGCGCCCCCTTGCGCGCGAGCGAGGACGACGCCCTTCTCGCCGCCGCGATCCGCGAGGCGATCGCGCGCAAGCCCAAGGGCCATGATTTCGTCATCGACCGGCGCGAGCTGCGCCCGGCGGTCGCCCGCCACATGAGCGTCACCGGCGGCTGAGGCGGAGTGCCGCGGGGTGCGCGCTTGACGCAAGCGCCTGCTCCGACGCGCATGCCTGCGTGGCACCCGCGCCAAGGGGGCAAGGCCGCCGTCATCGCCATCCTGGGCTTCACGCAGTGCCTGGCCTGGGGCTCGTCCTACTATCTCCTCGCCGTGCTCGCGAAGCCCATCGCCGCGGACACGGGCTGGGCGCTGACCTTGGTGGTATCCGGGCTCTCGCTCGGCCTTCTCGTTGCCGGCTTCGTCTCGCCGAGGGTCGGCAGCACGATCGAGCGGCTGGGCGGGCGGAAGGTGCTCTCCTTCGGGTCGGCGGCGCTGGCGCTGGGGCTTGCTTGCCTCGGCATAGCACATGGGCCGCTTGCCTATTTCGCGGCCTGGGCGATTCTCGGCATCGGCATGGCGGCCGGGCTCTATGATGCCGCCTTCTCGTCGCTCGTCGGTATCTACGGCGTCCGGGCCAAGGGCCTGATCACCAACCTGACCCTGATCGGCGGCTTCGCCAGCACGCTCGCCTGGCCCTTCAGCACGCTTCTGCTCGAAAGCTTCGGCTGGCGCGACACCTGCCTCGTCTATGCCGGGTTGCATGCGCTTTTGGGGCTGCCGATGCATCTCCTGCTTCTCCCCGCCCGGTCGGCACTGCCCGCCGCGGCCAAAGGTTCGGAGGTGACGGCTGAGGTCGAGGCCGAGGCCGGTTCCGTGGGCGTGCTTGACCGCCGCGTCTACCTGCTGCTCGTCGTCTTGCTCGGGACGATGTTCACGCTGCAATCATCGATATCGTCGGTGCTCTCCGTGCACCTCCTGACGATGCTGCAGGGCTTGGGGCTGGGCCTCGCGGCCGCGGTCGGATACGGCGCCATGGTCGGCCCCTCCCAGGTCGGCGGTCGGCTGCTCCAGATCGCCTTGGGGCGCTATTTCCATCCGGTGTGGACCGCCGTCGCGACAAGCGCCGCCGTTCTCATCGGCGTGGCGTTGCTCCTCTTCGGCAATGCCGCGATCATCGTCGCCGCCGTCGTCTGCTATGGCGCCGGCAACGGCGTTGCCACGATCGTGCGGGGGACCCTCCCCCTCCATCTCTTCGGGCCCGTCGGCTACGCCACCTTGCTCGGACGCTTTGCCATGTCGAACCTCATCGCCCAGGCATTCGCACCCGCGGCCATCGCCCTGGTCCTCGGGGGTCCAAGCCCGAGGCCGGCACTCCTGATCCTCGTCTCCTTGGCGCTCGTCAACCTCGTCCTCTCTTGCGCGTTGCGCCTATCGTCGCCGCGCGGCAAGAGCGTCACCGGCGGCTGAGGGAGCCCTCGCCTCTGCCGGAGTCAGCTGCAGCACTGCGGACCGCTTCGTTCCTTCGACCGCCCGAGAGGTTTCATCGCGCGGACGAAGGCGCTCATGAATTTGCCGTCGACCTGCGGGGCGAGCGCGTCCACGTCAATCCCCTTGCCGGTCAAAAATTCCCGCGCGTCTTCGACGTTGTAGACGCGCGTCGGCTCGATGCCGATGGCCTCGAAGCCCGCCCGCGCAAGCTTTTCGGAATATTCCGCGTCCGTCAGCGCGCCGGCGATGCAGCCGACCCAGAGCAGAAGGTCATGCCTGATCTCCGCCGGCACCTCGCCGCGCGTGACCACGTCGGAGACGGCGAAGCGGCCGCCCGGCTTGAGCACTCGAAACGCTTCGCGGATCACCCGGTCCTTGTCGCCCGAGAGGTTGATGACGCAGTTCGAGATGACGACATCGACCGAATCGTCGGGCAACGGAATATGCTCGATCTCGCCTTTGAGGAATTCCGCATTTTCGATGCCGGCCTTCTGCTGATTCTCGCGGGCGAGTGCGAGCATCTCATCGGTCATATCGAGACCGTAGGCCTTCCCGCTCGGTCCGACCCGGCGCGCGGAGAGCAGCACGTCGATGCCGCCACCCGAGCCGAGGTCGAGGACGATCTCTCCGGGTGCCAGCTGCGCCAATGCGGTCGGGTTGCCGCAGCCGAGGGACGCCAGCACGGCGGTCTCGGGCAACGCGGCGGTTTGGGCGTCATTGTAGAGATCGGACGTGATCGGGAAGCTGCGGTCGCGGGCCGCCGATGTGCCGCAGCACGATCCTGCCTGCGAGCCTACGCGCAACGCGGCCTGGCTGTATTTCGACCTGACCGCCTCTTTCACATTGATCTCGCTCATGGTCCTCGCTCCTTGCCAAAGCGGACGATTCTCTCGGGCTGAACGGCTTTGTTCCGCGTGCAGCATTCGGCGTAGAGAAACGCCAGCAACTCGCGCAACGCGTCCGCATTCGCCGAATAGCGCAAATATGTCCCCTCCCGTCGGACCCTCACCAGCTCTTCGTGCTTGAGCTTCTCCAGGTGGTGCGACAGCGTGGAGGCCGGGATGTCCAGCTCGGCCCCGATCTCGCTCACCACCATCCCATCGGGGTGCGCCGAAAGCAGCAGTCGCATGATGCGCAGCCGCGCATCTGTCCCCATCGCGGAGAACATGTCCGCGAAGCGGCTGATTTGCTCTGCCGATTGCTGAGCGCCCATGCGCGGCCTTGTGTCCATAATTCTATATTAATAGAATTACCGAATAAGTCAACATGGCTCGGAAGCCTTCGGCACCCCGGCGGCGGCGAGTGCCGCGGCAACGCTTCAGCGGTGGTCGACCTGCCCCGAGCGCGAGGGCAGCAACCAGGCGAAAAACACCGCGGCCGCGGCAGCGCCGAGGAGCTGGGCCAGGATGAATCCAGGCGCGTCCTGCGGGCGGATGCCGGAAAAGGTATTGGTCAACGAGCGTGCGATCGTCACCGCCGGATTGGCGAAGGAGGTGGAGGCCGTGAACCAATAAGCAGCCCCGATATAGCAGCCGACGGCATAGGGAATCGCCTCGGCCTTGTGGCGCAGACAGGCCAGGATCACGGCGATGAGGCCGAACGTCGCCACGAACTCGCTGAACATCTGCGCCGGTCCGGAACGCGCATGCGTCGAGAACGCGAAGAGCGGAGCCTCGAACATGAGATGGGCCGCGGCCACACCGGCGACGGCGCCGGCGACCTGTGCTGCCAGGTATGCCGGTACCGCGCCCCAGCGCACCTCGCGCCGGACGGCCATGACCAGCGTGACCGCCGGATTGAAGTGTGCCCCCGAGAGCGGGCCGAACATGAGGATGAGAACGGTCAGGGCTGCGGCGGTGGCCAGCGTGTTGGCGAGAAGCGCCACCGCGGCGTTCCCGGCCGCGAGACGCTCACCCATGATGCCGGAGCCGACGACGGCGGCGAGCAGAAAAGCCGTGCCGAGCGCCTCGGCAGCGACCCGCCGCGCGAGCGAGTCCGCTCGCGGCTCGCTTGCCGGATCAGGCGCCCTTTTCGACCGGGCTGGTAACGCTGACACGGCCAATCTCGTCGACCTTCTTCTTGAGCGCCAGCCGGTCGAGCGCCTCCATGCGCAGATTCACGAAGATCTTGATGCGGAACTCGAGCTCGCGGAGGGCACGCCGGAAGGCGTCGCGTTTCTGCAGCTCGCTGCCCTCGACCGCCGCCGGATCGGCGAGGCCCCAGTGGGCGGTCACCGGCTGGCCGGGCCAGACGGGGCAGGGCTCGTTCGCCGTCTGGTCGCACACGGTGAAGACGAGATCCATCTCCGCAGCATCCGGCTTGGCGAACTCGTCCCAGCTCTTGCTGCGAAGCCCTTCGGTCGGCAGGCCCAGCTTTTTCAGGAGCTCGAGCGCGTAAGGGTGCGGTGCGGGCTTCGGGAAGCTGCCGGCACTGAACGCGTTGAAGCGGCCCTTGCCCCAGTGCCGGAGAAGCGATTCCGCGAGGATGCTCCTTGCCGAGTTTCCCGTGCACAGGAACAGCACGTTGTAGCTCTTCTCGGGCATTGGGCAGTCCTAGGCTCGAGTGCCGCCGGCCGACTTGACCGGATCAACGACGTCGCGCGCGTGCAGGCGCTGCATGGCCTTGTATTCCCCTGGCTTTGGGTCTGGCGGCAACGGTTGCCGGCGCGCAGTCGGGAAGTCCGCATGCTGCCGGATGACCCTCGCAGCAGTTCTCCGTCAGATAGGCGATGAGTGTTCGCATGCGCTCGAAGTCTGCGGAATAGACCAGCGAGCGCCCGTCCCGCTCGGCATCGACGAGGCCGGCATGCTTGAGGTGACTGAGATGGAAGGAGAGCGTCGCCGGCGCGAGATTGAGCCGTTCGCCGATCTGGCCGGCGGAAATCCCGGCCGGTCCCGCCTCGACCAGGAGCCGGAAGATGTCGAGCCGCGTCTCGTGCGACAGGCCGGAGAGGGCCGTCAGGGCATCTGTCTTTTCCATATTTCCAGTATTGTCGAAATTTCTGCTGACGTCAACGGCTGCTGACGGCGGCCCCGGGGCGCTCGCGCGCCCTACTCGATCTTGACCTGGTGGGCGAGCGTTTTGCCGTCGGACCAGGTCACTTGGGTGAAGCCGAGCAGCTTGCAGAGATCGAAGAAGTTGAAGACGGCACTGACCGCGTTCTCCTTGAAGTAGGGCGTGAGCCGCGCGATGGCGCTCAGCATGGCGAAGAGTGCGCGCGCGCGATAGAGCGTGTCGTAGGCGCCGTCCTGCACCGAGACGATGATCAGCTTGTTCGCCTCGTCGCCCTTGGCGAACATGATGAACTGGGGTGCGAAGTGGTTGTTCAGCATCTCCTGGGTCATGCCGGTGACGAAGCCGATGCGGCGCTCGCGCGTCGAATCCGCGAGCGTGGTCGCGATCGAGCGGTAGTCCTCGCGGGTCTGCGGCGGGGGGTAGTAATAGCCGGCATCGCGGTCCGTGGACGGTGCGGTCTCGGCGGTTGGCCCGGTCGAGGCCGCGGGCGGCGTGCCTTGCGCAAGCACCTCGCCATGAATCCCGCTGGCAGCCAGCACCAAGAGCGCTCCCGCCAGCAGCCGCAACAGTCGCAATGCCATGCCGTCCCCCGCAGCCCTCGACGCCCGGTCACGATGGGCCGGGCCCGCGGCCTTGGCAAGGCCTCTATGGCGCGCAGCCGAGGCTCGTTATACTCGCCCCCTCGTCCCCCGGGGAGACTCCATGGCCGCCACGTCGAAGCTCGCTTTCCTCGCCTCCGATGCGGCGAAGGCCCAGGAGGCCTTGAAGCGCCTGACGGCGCGCTACGGCAATGTGCCGATCGAGAAGGCAAGCGCCATCGTGGCCCTCGGCGGCGACGGCTTCATGCTCGAATCGCTGCACCGCTACATGGGTTTGAAGAAGCCGCTCTACGGCATGCAGCGCGGCTCGATCGGCTTCCTGATGAACAAGTACGACGAGGAGCATCTGCGCCAGCGGGTGGCGACCGCCCAGGGCTACAAGCTCCATCCGCTGCGCATGAAGGTGCTGACGCTCTCGGGCAACCGCATCCAGGCGCTCGCGATCAACGAGGTCTCGCTTCTGCGCGAGACCCGGCAGAGTGCCAAGATCCGCATCGAGATCGACGGCGTCACCCGCTTGGACGAGCTCATCTGCGACGGGATCCTGGTTGCCACCCCCGCCGGCAGCACCGCCTATAACCTCTCCGCGCACGGCCCGATCATCCCGCTCGGCTCCGGCGTGCTGGCGCTGACGGCGATCTGCCCGTTCCGTCCGCGGCGCTGGCGGGGAGCGCTTCTCCCCCACTCCGCAAAGGTGAGGTTCCGCATTCTCGAGGCCGAGAAACGTCCGGTCAGCGCCGTCGCCGATTACACCGAGGCGCGCGACGTGGTCGAGGTCGAGGTCGTCGAGGACCGCAGAGTAAGCTTGACTCTTCTCTTCGACCCCGAGCACAACCTCGAGGAACGGATTCTCAACGAACAGTTCGGACCCTAGCCCGCAGGCGCTCATGAGCACGCCCCGTCTTCGCAGCCGCGAATGGATCGAGCGGCTCATCGCCTTCCCCACGGTCAGCCGGGATTCGAACCTCGCCCTCATCGCGTGCGTGCGCGACTATCTCGCGAGCCACGGCGTCGAAGCGCTCCTCGTGCCCGACGAGAGCGGGAAGAAAGCCAACCTCTACGCCACCCTCGGCCCCAAGGACCGGCCCGGCATCATGCTCTCGGGCCATACCGACGTGGTGCCGATCGACGGCCAGGACTGGCAGAGCGATCCCTTTACCCTCGTCGAGCGCGACGGCAGGCTCTACGGCCGCGGCACGAGCGACATGAAGTCGTTCATCGCGATCGTGCTCGCCTTCGTGCCGGCCTTCCTCAAGCGCAAGCTCACCACACCGATTCACCTCGCCTTCTCCTACGACGAGGAGGTGGGCTGCATCGGCGTGCGCCGGCTCATCGCGCAGTTCGACGCCATGCCGGTCCGCCCCGCGCTCTGCATCGTGGGCGAGCCCACGCTCATGCAGGTGGTGCGCGGGCACAAGGGCAAGCTCGGCTGCCGCTGCTCGGTGCGGGGGCTCGAATCGCACTCGGCCCTCACCCACCGCGGCGTCAATGCCGTCGAGATCGCCGCGGAGATCATCGCCTGCCTCAGGCGCATGCGGCGGCGCATCGAGGAAAAGGGGCCCTTCGAGGACGGCTACGACCCGCCCCACACCACCGTGCACACGGGCGTGGTGCGCGGCGGCACCCAGCTCAACATCGTGCCACGGGACTGCGTCTTCGACTTCGAGTTCCGCTGCCTGCCCTCCGAGGATCCCCGGGTGCTGCTCGAGGAAATCAAGAGCTTTGCCGAGCGCGAGCTCTTGCCCGGCATGCGAGCGGTGAGCGGCCAGACGGGCATCCGCTGGGAGACGCTCTCGGATTCGCCCGGCCTCGACACCGACGAGGAGGCCGCCGTGACGCGCCTGGTCAAGCAGCTCACCGGCGGCAACAGCACCGGCAAGGTCTCCTTCGGCACCGAGGGCGGCCTCTTCTCGGCCGCGCAAATCCCGACCGTCGTCTGCGGCCCCGGCTCGATCGAGCAGGCCCACAAGCCCGACGAGTGGGTAACCCTCGAGCAGATCGCGCGCTGCGAGGCGCTCATGGAGCGCCTCGGCGAGCATGCCGCACGCGGCTGAGCGCGCCATGCCCGCCGCCCCTCGGACATGAGCGGCGCGGCGACGCTCGTCCCGCCGGACATCGGGCGCTGGCGGAGCGGGAATACCGGCATCGAGTTCGTCCATCGCCGGGAGGGAGCGCGTCCCGGTCCCCAGGTGCTCATCACCGCCCTCATGCACGGCAACGAAGCCTGCGGTGCGATCGCCCTCGACCGCCTGATCGATTCAGCACCGCTGCTCGCGCGCGGCACCTTGACGCTTGCCTTCGCCAATGTCGCGGCCTACGCGCGCATCGACCCGCTCCACCCGGACCAGGGTCGCTACCTCGACGAGGACATGAACCGGCTATGGTCCAGCGAGCGGCTCGACGGGGTGGGCTCGAGCGTCGAGCTCGCCCGTGCGCGCCTGCTGCGCCCGCTCGCGGATGCGGCCGATTATCTTCTCGACCTCCACTCGATGATGGACGGCCGCACGCCCCTGGTCCTCGCGGGCACGAACGCCAAGGGCCTGCGGCTCGCGCGCCGCGTGGGCTATCCTGCGACCGTGGTGGCCGACCCGGGCCATGCCGGCGGCGTGCGGCTGCGCGACTACGACGGCTTCGGCGAGGCCGCGGCGGAAAAGACGGCACTCCTCGTCGAATGCGGGCAGCATTTCGCCCCCGAGAGTGCCGCGGTCGCGTTCGAGGTGGCCCTGCGTTTCCTCGCGGCCCTCGACATGCTCGACCCCGCCACCGCCGCCCGGCAGCTCTCCCGGCACCCCCTGCCCGCCCAGCGCTTCATCGAGGTGACGCACGTCGTCACCATCGCGACCGACGCGTTCGCCTTCGCTCAGCCGTGCCGCAGTCTCGAGGTGATCGCCAAGGCGGGAACCCTTATCGCCCGCGACGGCGCCAGCGAGGTGTTGACCCCCTACGACGAGTGCGTGCCGATCATGCCGGCGCGCACGCTCAAGCGCGGCCTCACGGCCGTACGCCTGGGACGCCTCCTCTCGCCCCCGGACACGGCCTAAGCCTGCTCCTCAAACGCACGCACGGGTGCGAGGGCGAAGCGGTACCGGTCGCGGCCTCATGGGGCTCCCGTCGCGGTCTCCGTCGCCGGATGCTTGCCATAGGCCCATAAAATCACCGGCTCGCGCCGGCCGCGCAGCTTGCGCGGGCGGTCGACGCCGAAGCCGGCAAGGGCCGCTTCCGCCGCATCCGCGGCTTCGGCGCGCGCCGCATCGACCAGGTCCTGGCTTGCGAGGATGTCGCAGCCAAGGGCGCGGGTGAGGCGCTCGATGCGGCTCGCCACATTGACGGCGTCGCCGATCACGGCGAACTCCAGGCGCCGCTCGTCGCCGATGTCGCCGAGCACGGCGATGCCGTAGTGGACGCCGATGCCGATGCGGATCGGGACGGCACCGCGCGCGACGCGCTTGGCGTTCCAGCGCGCGAGCTCGTCGATCATCGCGCGGGCCGTGCGCAGCGCGTTGAGCGCGTCCTCGGGACCTGCGCGCGGCGTGCCGAAGGTCGCCATCACCGCGTCGCCGATGTATTTGTCGAGCGTGCCGCGGTGCGCGAAGACGACGCGCGCCATGCGGCGGTCGAAGCTGCGCAGGAGCTCCATCACCTGCTCGGGCGGCAGACGCTCGGACATGCGCGTGAACTCGACGATGTCGGCGAAGAGCACGGCGACCCGTTGCGTGCGACCCGGGCCGAGGGGCTCCTTGACCTCCTGCAGCTCGTCGATCAGGTTGGGCGAGAAATAGCGCGCGAGCTGGGCGCGGTTGCGCTCGACGACGATCTGCCGGCGCACGAGCCCGCGCGTGCGCCAGACGACGACCGACAGCAACGAGCCCACCAGCAGCAGCATGAAGATGTCGCTTTCGACGGTCGTGAGACTGACGAAGTTGGGGTTGAGGATCGTGGCGAGAAAGCGCCGCGGGTCCTCGGTCATCTGGAGCATCAGGCTCGTCTGGCCGAACGCGCCCGGCTCGCTGAGGATATAGAGGACAGCGGCCGACCAAGCGAGCGCGGCGGCAACGGCACTCCACAGCGTGCGCCAGGGCGAGTAGAGGAAGGCCATGAGTGCCAAGGGCACGAAGAGGAAGCTGAAGCTGCCGAAGCGCAGCAGAATGGGCAAGGGTACCGACGGCGCATTCCAAGGCATGATCGGCAGGAGGTTGTCGAGCACGATGAGCGCATCGACGACCGGAAAGAGGACGCTGTACCAGGGCCGGCCACGGCCGCGCCGGCTGAGGGCGTAGTAGACCCAACCGAGGCCGGCGAACAACGCGCAGCTGACCAGGTGCTCGACGCGATAGGCACTGACGAGGGAGAGCAGCCACAGTGCCACGAGGGCGAGCGTTCCGGTCCGGAGCCAGGCCAGGAAGCGCAAGCTGGCAAGCTCCTCCTTGCGGAATATCGCCTGCAGGCGCGCCTCGCGCCAGCGCGACAAACCGGGGGTCTGCGGAAAGATGTCGCTCATGGGGCACTCCTTGCCTTCATACCTGCCGGCGCCCGACGCTCAGACGCAGGTCACGGTCAGCCCGCCGTCGACGATGAGCTCGGTGCCGGTGACGTATTTGGCTTCGTCGGAGGCGAGGAAGAGGGCGGCATAGGCCACGTCCCAGGCATCGCCCATGCGGCCCATGGGGCATTGCGCATCGCGCTTGGCCACCATCTCGTCGGCATTGGCGCCGTAGGCGCCGACGAGCGAGGCATGGACCATGGGCGTATTCATGAGCCCGGGCAGGATCGAGTTGGCGCGGATGCCGGCTCGCGCATATTGCAGGGCGACCACGCGCGTCAGATGGATGACCGCCGCCTTGGTCGCCGAATAGGAGACGTAGGGTACCCCCGTCCAGCGGATGCCCGAGACCGAGGCGATATTGACGATGGCCCCCTTGCCCTGCCGCTCCATGTGCGGGAGCACGTGCTTGCAGGTGAGGAAAATGCTCTTGAGGTTCACGTCGTTGACGCGATCCCAGCTCTCCTCGCTGGTCTCGACCGGGCCGCCCACCTCGACGATGCCGACGTTGTTGTGGAGGACGTCGACGCGGCCGAACGCCGTCATGCAGGCCTCGACCATCGCCGCGACCTCTTTCGCCTTGCTCACGTCGCAGGCGACCGCCTCGCAAACCCCACCCTCGCCTTCGATGATGCGCTTGGTCTCAAGCGCCGCCGCGAGCCTGAGATCGGCGGCCAAGACCTTGGCTCCCTCGCGCGCGAAGAGCACCGCCGTCGCCTTGCCGTTGCCCCAGCCGGGGCCGATCGAGCCCGCACCCGTCACCAGCGCCACCTTGTCCTTGAGCCGCGCCGCCATGGCGAAATCCTCCCCTGCTCCCGCTCCTCACGAGGCAATGACCTTAGGACCCGCGCGCGCGCGCTGTCCATATGCGATCGGGGAAACGCGCCGGTCCGCGATCATGGGGACGCGGCGCGGGATCGCCGCCTCCCGCCTCACCACCGTCCGTGGCGCCGGTTCCAGGTGTAGAGTCGGTAGGCGAGGCGGTCGTAGAGCCAGCGCACGGCGGTGCGGATGCCGGGGAGGCTGACCAGCCGAGCGAGCCAGCGCCAATGCGGCAGCTCGCCCCAGATCGCGGCGAAGGCGTCGGAGCCCACGCGGAGCCTGCCCTCGCCGTCGACGGCGTGGAGCCGCAAGCGCACGTCGTCGAGCGTCACGCCGTGGGCCGCGAGTGCTCCCGGCTCGTCGTTGACGTCGACCCACGCGCAAGCGGCGTTCGCGCGGGCGGCACGGCGCCGCTGGTCCGCGACCCCGGCGGCACAGACCGGACACTTGCCGTTATAGTAGGTCGTCACCCCATGTTGACAGCGATCACCTATCGGAACGGCATGCATTCTTCATTGCCCGAGGACGCGACGCCGCCTATGGTAACATCCAACCTGGGCATGTTAGTCTTTGGTTGAACTTAGAATTTCTATAACATCCACAAGATGAAGGCGCGTCGTCTCGCCGTATCGAGAATCGCATGCGGTTCCTATGCGTATCCTGAGTAATCCGACCTGGCAAGATGCATTGAGTTTCGCCTTGAGCCTGGGCACGCTCATCGTCATCGTTGCCGTTCTTCTCCTCTTGGGGCGGTCGACGCTTCAGCACAAGATCGACATAAGCCCGATCTCCGTACCGAAGAAATTGGTCGAGGAGGAAGGCTACGGCTCGGACGTCGCCTCCCGCAGGCTTCTGAGCGAGCTGAACAAGGCCATTGCCCAAGCCCAAAAGCCCGCGGTCAGCCAGCAAACCCAGAAAGTGGCGTCGCCGCGGTCGCACATGGTCGCATTTGTGTCGCCGCGCCGGCCGCTCGAGGTCAATGTTGCATCCGATCTCGCAACGATCACCGTACCCGGCTTGGGAACCACGCTCGATGCGATTTCGACGACCATTCAAGACTTTTTCGGCGTGAAGGTTCGCAAAACCATATCCGGCGAGTTCACGATCACGGAAAATCGTCTTTGGCTGGTACTAAGACTCGATCATGACGAGGTGTTCGCGAATAAGGAAGGCGGCGACCTCGATCACCCCGATGCGCTTCTCGCTCAGGGGGCCGTCTATTTGCGCGATGCACTCAATCCGGAACTCGGGGGAAAGGCCCACGTCGACGCGGGCAATGCCCGGGACGACGAGGGCAAGCCCGATGAGGCGATCGCCGAGTACCGTACCGCGATCGGGCTCGATCCCAAGGACGCCGCCGCGCACACCAACTTGGGCAGAATCCTGAGCGATCAAGGCAAGCTCGACGAGGCGGTTGTCGAGTTCAGCAAGGCGATCCAGCTCGAGCCCAAGGACGCCATACGGCACATCGACCTGGGCAATGCCCTGAGCGATCAGAACAAGCTCGACGAAGCGATCGCCGAATATCGCACCGCGATCGCGCTCGATCCCAAGAACGCCGAGCCCCACATCGACCTCGGCAATGCCCTGGGAAATCAGCACAAGCTCGACGACGCCGTTGCCGAGTTCCGCACGGCGATCCGTCTCGATTCCAAAGACCCCTACGCGCACGCCGGCTTGGGCCTCGCCCTGAGCGATCAGGACAAGCTCGACGACGCGATCGCCGAGCTCCGCACCGCCGTCAACCTCGACCCCAAGAACAGCTATGCCTATGGCGGACTGGGCGCCGCCCTGGTCCGGCAGGGCAAGCTCAGCGAGGCGATAGCCCAGTACCGCACCGCGATCGATGTCGATCCCAAGAACGGTTATGGGCACGCCAGCCTGGGCCTCGCCTTGAGAGAGCAGGGCAAGCTCGTAGAGGCGATTGCCGAGTTCCGCGCCGCGATCCGGCTCGATCCCAAGGACGCCGAGACGCACACCTATCTCGGCATCGCCCTGAGCGATCAAGGCAAGCCCGACGAGGCGATTGCCGAGTTCCGCACCGCGATCGGGCTCGACCCGACATTCGCCTATGCCGTCCTCTGGCTCTATCTGGGGCGAACATGGGCGCACCAAAACGGCGGCGCAGAGCTGACGGAGAACTCGGCAAAGCTCGATAAGGGCAAATGGCCCGTGCCCATCGTCGACTTTTACCTGAAGGCGGCCAGCGTCGATGAGGTCTTCCAGAAGGCAAAGGCGGGAGACGAGAAAGCCCAGCGGGGCCAAGTCTGCGAAGCCGATTTCTACCTGGGGAGCCTGGCTCTCGCCCAGGACCGGGTCGATGAGGGGGTAGCGCGCCTGCACGCCGCAGCGAACGGCTGCCCGCACGAATTCACCGAGTGGCCGAGCGTACGTGCGGAGCTCAAGCGCGTGGGCCAGTGAGTAATTCTCCTCTCGGCGGTCTCGTCGACGCGCTCAGTGCGGAATTCGACCGAGCTCAATCGCTCCTCCATTCCTCATTTGTCATGCCCGCGGAAGCGGGCATCCATGGACGCCTGCTTGCGCGGGGGTGACGGAAAGGAAGGCACACGCACTTGACTAGATAAAATTCAAGCCCCGATCCCGCTCGTGGTAATGGCGTGGCCGAGTGTCGGCGAGGGCCCTAGTGCCGGCCCTCGCGCTTGAGCTGCTCCCTGAGCTCGGTCTTGAGGATCTTGCCGTAGTTGTTCTTGGGCAGGGTGGCGAGGAAGCGGTATTCCTTCGGGCGCTTGAAGCGCGCGATGTTGTCGAGGCAGAGGCGGTCGAGCTCGGCGGCCGAGACCGCCGCACCCTCCTCAGCTACGATGAAGGCGACGACCTCCTCGCCCCACTCGGGGTGCGCGCGGCCCACGACCGACGCCTCGTGGACTTGCGGATGCATGAGCAGCACCTCCTCGACCTCGCGCGGATAGATGTTCGAGCCGCCGCTGATGATGAGGTCCTTGGAGCGGTCCTTGAGGGTCAAGAAGCCCTCCTCGTCGAGCGCACCCACGTCGCCCGTATGGAGCCAGCCGCCGCGGAGGGCCGCCGCCGTCGCCTCGGGGTTCTGCCAATAGCCCTTCATCACGCAGTCCCCGCGCGCGAGGATCTCGCCTGTGTCGCCCACGGGAAGGGCGCGGTCCTCGGCGTCGGCGATGCGTACCGACATCCCGGTATAGGCCGTCCCCGCCGAGGCGAGGCGTTGCTCGTAGCGCGGATGACCCTGCTCGGCGTGGTGGCGGCGGGAGAGGCAGGTGATCGTCATCGGGCTCTCGCCCTGGCCGTAGATCTGCACGAGCCGGTTGCCGAGAAGTGCAATCGCCTCCTTGAGGTCGGCCAGATACATCGGGGCCCCGCCGTAGACGACAGTCTTGAGCCGGGCAAGCTCGGCCTCCTTGAGGCCAGGATAATCGAGCAGGCGGCGCACCATTGTGGGGGCCGCGAACATGGTGACGCCGCGATGAGCGGGCACGAGTGCCGAGATTTCGCCGACGTCGAAGCCCCCGCTCTCGGGCACCACGTTGCAGGCGGCCTTGGCGATATGGGGGACGATATAGAGGCCCGAGCCGTGCGACATGGGGGCGGCGTGGATGATGCTGTCGCCGGGGACGATCGAGTCCACGTCGGCGAAATAGCAGAGTGCCGCACTCACGAGGTTGCGGTGCGTGAGCATGACGCCCTTGGGCCGGCCGGTGGTGCCGCTCGTATAGAAGAGCCAGGCCACGTCGTCGGGGTCGCGTTCGGCCGGAGCGAGCGCGTCGGCTGCGACGAGGCCCGCATAGTCCCTGCCCGGCACCTCGATGATCGCCGCGAGAGCCGGCGGGGCCGGGTTGAGTGCGGCCAAGGCCGCCGCCAGCTCCGCGGTCGCCAGGCAGGCGCGGGCACCGCTCTGCTCGAGGATGTAGACAATCTCGCGCGGATGGAGCTTGGCGTTGACCGGCACGGCAATGAGCCCGGCATGCCAGCAGGCGTACATCGCCTCGACGTACTCGGGCACGTTCTTCATCACGAGGGCGACACGGTCGTCGCGGCGGAGGCCGAGCTTCGCCGTGAGCCCGCCCGCCAGCCCCGCCACGCGGCGCGCCAGGGTGCGATAGTCGAAGAGCGCCTTCTCGCCGAGGGCGACGGCCGGCTGTCCGGGTGCCTCCAAGGCGCTCTTGATCAGCATCTCGGCGAGGTTCATGGCTCCTCTCGGCTGCGGGCGACTGAAGCAAAGCTCCGGCATGGGCGCAAGGGTCTACAAAACCCGTGGCGCGCGGCAGTGCCGTCACTATATCTCAGGCGGAGCAGGGTCAGGAGGGAGGAGTGCGATGATCGCGCCGAGAGCCGGCGGCAAAGGCGGAGTGCTGCGCGGCATGCGCCCGCTTGCCGCCGTCCTCGTCCTCCTTGCCGCGTTCCTCGGCAGCCCCGCCGCCCATGCCGATTTCGCCAAAGGCAAGGCCGCTTTCGCCGCGGGCAACTACACCCTCGCCTACACCGAGCTCATCGAGGACGCGCAGAACGGCAACCCGGAGGCCGAGTTCATGATCGGCGAGATCGCCGCGGCCGCGGCCGGAAAGGAGCGCAGCTACGCGCTCGCGGCTCAGTGGTACCGCCTCGCCGCGGCCAAGGGCTTCGAGCCCGCCAATCTCGCCCTCGCCCTCCTCTACCTCCACGGCGCCGGTGGGGACGACGATCCGACGCGCGTCGCGGCCGATCCGGCCCAAGCGGCGCACTATCTCGAGGCCGCGGCGAAGGGCGGGGATGCCGAAGCGCAGGCGCTTTTGGGCCAGCTCTATATGGAGGGCAAGGGAGTGCCTAAGAACGCGGACCTGGCGTGGCGCTACACGCTCGCCGCCGCCAACCACGGCATCGCCTTGGCCGAATACAATGCCGGGCTCCTCGTCCTCGATCGCAGCGCTGCCGCGCGCGATCTTGCCGAGGCCTACAAATGGTTTGCCCTCGCGGCCGAGGCGCAGTATCCGGGTGCCGACCAGGACCGCCGTTTCGTCATGGGCCAAATGACGCGAGAACAGCTTGCACGCGCCCAGGCGCTGGTGAGCGAATTTCGTCCGGCACCGTGACGCGACGAGCCGGCGGCGGCGCCGCCCGCGCCCGTGTCGGCCATCTGCGCTGCGGCTTTGCCGCCATGAACGGCAAGGACCACGGTAAACGCCGGCCGCTCCGCTGGACCCCCGCCGCCCCGGGGCGCGCATCCCCCTTGCGCCTTAGCACCGGGCGCGGTTTGATGACGGTCAAGGACAGAACAAGAATACCTGGGAGGGCCCATGCTCGGCACCATGATGCGCTTTCCGTTGACTTTGACCGCGATGCTGGAGCACGCGGGCAAGCTCCACGGCGAGGTCGAGATCGTCTCCCGCCTCCCCGACAAGTCGCTCCATCGCCAGCGCTACGCCGACCTCTACCGGCGCGCGCGCCAGCTCGGGGGAGCCCTCGCCAAGGCCGAGCTCAAGCGTGGCGAGCGGGTCGCCACACTCATGTGGAACCACTATGCCCACGTCGAGGCCTATTTCGGCATCCCCGCCGCGGGCGGGGTCTTCCATACCCTCAACCTGCGCCTCTCGGCCGACGACATCGCCTATATCGCCAACCATGCGGGCGACCGCTTCCTCATCGTCGACGACGTCCTCCTCCCGCTCTATGAGCGCTTCCGCGACAAGGTGAAGTTCGAGCGCGTCTTCGTGGTCTCGCTCACCGGCAAGCCGGTGCCGGAAGCTTACGAGGATTACGAGACCTTCCTCAAGACGGCGAGCGGGGACTTCCGCTTCGTGGAGGTCGAGGAAAACGAGGCCTGCGGCATGTGCTACACCTCGGGTACGACCGGCAGACCCAAGGGGGTCGCCTATAGCCATCGCTCGATGGTGCTGCACACGATGGCGATCTCTTTGCCCGACGTGCTCAATTTCTCGATGCGCCAGACCTTGATGCCGATCGTCCCCATGTTCCACGCCAACGCCTGGGGCATTCCCTTCGGCGCCGTCCTGACCGGCGCCAAGCTCGTCATGCCGGGGCCGCATCTCGATCCGGAGAGCATCCTCGATCTCTTCTCGCGCGAGGGGGTCACTTGCGCGGGCGGGGTGCCGAGCGTCTGGCTCGGCGTGCTCGACCTCCTCCGCCGCGAGCGCGCGAAGTACCCGCTCGCTCCCGGCATGCGCCTGCTCGTGGGCGGCTCGGCTTGCCCCGAGGCCATGCTGCGCGCCTTCGACGAGCTCGGCATCACCATCATTCACGCCTGGGGCATGACCGAGATGTCGCCGGTCGGGACCATGGGGGCGGTCAAGCCGCGGCTCGACCAGGCCGATGCGGACACGCGCTATGCCTACCGCTCCAAGCAGGGCATCGCTCTTCCCTTCGTCGAGGTGCGCGTGATCGGCGACGACGGCGAGGCGCCGTGGGACGGCGCAAGCGTGGGCGAGCTCCAGGTGCGCGGACCCTGGGTCGCCGCCTCCTACTATAATCCCGAGGAGAAGAGCCGGGCCTGGACCGAGGACGGCTGGTTCCGCACCGGCGACGTCGTCAACATCGACGCCGAGGGCTACATCAAGATCACCGACCGCACCAAGGACCTGATCAAGTCGGGCGGGGAATGGATCAGCTCGGTCGACCTCGAGAATGCGCTCATGGGCCACCCCGCCGTCCTCGAGGCGGCGGTGATCGCCATCCCTCACGCCAAGTGGCAGGAGCGCCCGCTCGCCTGCGTGGTACTCAAGGAGGGGGCGAGTGCGACCGCGGCGGAGCTCAAGGAGTTTCTCGCCGCCAAGTTCGCGAGCTGGTGGCTGCCCGATGCGATCGAGTTCGTGCGCGAGATTCCGAAGACGACGACGGGCAAGTTCCAGAAGACGCGCCTGCGCGAGCAGTTCAAGGACTACAAGCTGGCGAGCTGATGCCCCGCTCAGCCGGCGATGGGCAGCCTGGTCGCGCTGTCGCGGCGGGTGCCGCTCGCCGCTTGGCGGTTCACCACCATGCGCTCATGGAGTTCGCGGATGGCGTTGCTGCCCGTGCGCACGCAGAGCCCGGGGACGAGGGCATGGACGAGGCATGCCGCACTCGCCAAGAGGAGCCGCCCCGAGAACGAGGCGGCCATCGCGAGATGCTGGAAATAACTCTCTCCGACCGAGCGCGGGTGCTCGAGAAACAGCTTGGCGAACATGGCCGGCTCCGATCCCAGTTGCGGAAACGACGGCCATCATAATATCCTAAGATCGATCGAAATTTTTCCCGAAACTGGGCCCATTTGTGCGCGTTATTGGGAAATTATCCCACAGCCGGATGATAGAACGGCGCACGCTGATTGCCGGTGCGTGCCGCCCCCCACCCTACCCTCCCCCTCGAAGGGGGCTCGAGCCGCGAAGCGGATCGAGGGGAGGGGGTGACGCTCTAACGTTGGCGCCTATTCGCGATAGCTCGGGTCGGCGCGGTCGAGCATGCGCAGGAGGGCGGGCCAGGCGAGCGCGCCCGGCTGATCGGCGCTCGCATTGTCCCGGACCTGGCGCGTGACGACCTCTTGCACCTCCTCGGAGGGCATGCTGAGCGCGCGGCCGCCGGCCAAGGCCGCCACCTGCATCTCGCAGGCGCGCTCGAGGGTGAACATGCGCACGAAGGCGTCCGCGACCGAGGGGCCGCAGGCGAGCGTGCCATGGTTGCGCAGCATCATGAGGCACTTGTCGCCGAGGTCCCTGACCAGCCGCTCGCGCTCGCCGAGGTCGAGGGCGATCCCCTCGTAGTCGTGATAGGCGAGGAACGAGCGCGCGATCATCGCGGTCTGGGTGAGCGGCAGCAAGCCGTCCTGCTGCGCCGACACCGCGGCCCCGTCGCGCGAATGCAGGTGGATCACGCAGCCCACGTCGGGCCGCGCCATCAGCACGGCGCTGTGGATGGTGAAGCCGGCGAGATTGATGCTGTAGTCCTCGCTCGGGATGAGCACGTTGCCGTCGAAGTCGAGCTTGACGAGCGAGGTGGCGGTGATCTCCTGGAACATCATGCCGTAGGGATTGAGGAGGAAGGCGCGCTCGGGCCCGGGCACGCGCGCGGAAATATGCGTGAAGACGAGGTCGTCCCAACGGTAGTGCGCGACGAGGCGATAGCAGGCGGCGAGATCGACGCGCACGCGCCACTCCTCGGCCGAGACCTGCTCGCGGACCGACTGCCGTGCCTTGGCCAAGCTTGCCGTGCGTGCGCTCATCGCGACATCCTCCTCTTGCGGGCCGATCCCGCCCAGCCGAGCGACCCTTTTAGCATGAAGTCCCGTGGGCCCGGAATCGCTTTAAGCGCATGGCGCTGCCGTAGAATCGCTAGGCCTTGCGGCTCCGCACGCGCTCGGCGATGGCCTCCACCACCGCCTGGGCCGAGAGCACGGCACCCTCCTGCCAGGCGGTGACGTAGCTCATGTGCTCGCCCGCGAGATAGATCGGCCCGTCGGGCTCGATGAGCGTCGCGTAGGCGGTCTTGCGC
>DATJAC010000155.1:0-11144 GCA_035516655.1 Alphaproteobacteria bacterium
CGCGATCGAGCAGACGACACCGAGGCGGTCGTAGGCGTTGACGTCGACGATGCCGCGGCGCACGTCGTAGCTCTGCTCGCGCCCCATGAGGAAGAGGTCGGTCGCCGGCAGCACCGTGACCGCGATCCCGGCCGCGGCCAGGCGGCGCGCGATCGGCGCCTGGTTCTCGGGCGACAAGGTCGAGAGCTTGGTCACGTGGCCGACGTTGGTGCGCCCACCATAGTGCGTCTCCTCGGCGAGGGTCATCACCAGATCGAGGTCCATGCCCTCGGGGCTGTTGCCGAAATCGAGGTGGAGATCGACGTCGAGATCGTGGGCACGGCCGAGCTCGAAGAGCCGGTGGATCTGGCCCGCGGAATCGGTGTCGTAGCTTGGCGCCCCGCCGACCGCGGCGATGGCAGCGCCACGCGCCAGGGCCGCGAGGAGGAGTGCTTCCGCCCCGGGCACGTTGGTCATGCCCTCCTGGAGGAAGACGCAGATCTCGAGCTCGATCGCCCACGCATATTCCTTGGCAAGCGCCTGGATCGCCTCGAGGCCGGCGAGTCCGAGCGGGGGATCGACCTCGACGTGCGTGCGCATGCGCGTCGTCCCCTGGAGTATGGCGGCCTCGAGCGTCGCCTTGGCGCGCGCGTAGACGTCCTCTGTGGTGAAGCTCCGCTTGGCGGCCTGCACGCGCTTGACCGTATCGGCCCGCCGTCCCGCCTCGGGCGCGCAACGCTCGATGATGCGCGCCTTGTCGAGGTGGATGTGGGATTCGACGAGGCCGGCAGAGACGAGCCTGCCGCCGCAATCGAGCGTCTCGCGCGCCGCAGCCTCGATTCGGGGGGCAATCCCGGCGATCTTACCGTCCTCGACGGCGAGCGAGAGGAGGCGGTCCTTGCCCCGCCCCGCGAGCCTGGCATTCGAGAGCAGCAGGTCGATCATCGCGGTCGTTTATGCCGTCCGAGCCTCACGCGTCCGCCCGGCCGACGATGACG
This sequence comes from Alphaproteobacteria bacterium, assembly GCA_035516655.1. GTDB lineage: Bacteria > Pseudomonadota > Alphaproteobacteria > JACZXZ01 > JACZXZ01 > DASPPM01. The sequence goes on from DATJAC010000155.1 coordinate 978, forward strand.
ACCGAGGAGACGTTCTGGTGCGGAAAACCACCGAGATTGTGGGTGAGGCCCAGACGCGGGGCGTCCTTGCGCTGGCGCTCGCCGGCGCGGTTCTGGAACTGGAGATAATGCTCGTAGAGCATGCGCAGGCCCGAGGCGCCGATGGGATGGCCGAAGCATTTGAGCCCGCCGTCGATCTGGCAGGGAATGCTGCCGTCCGCGTCGTAGAAGCCGTCGAGCACGTCGGTTATGGCCCCGCCCTCGGGCGAGATGTGGAGGTCCTCCATGGTGACGAGCTCGGTGATCGAGAAGCAATCGTGCACCTCGATCAAGGAGAGCTCGTCGCGCGGCCGCTCGATGCCGGCCTCCTCGTAGGCGCGCTTGGCGGCGATCCGCGTGGTCGCGAAATAGCTGCCGTCCCATGAGTTGTGCTGCACCTCGGTCCCGTTCGAGACTGCGAGCTGGAGCGCCTTCACGGTGACGAGGGCCTCCTTGCCGAGCCCGCGCGCGATCTCGGGTGTGGTCACGATGGCGCAGGCCGCCCCGTCGCTCACCCCGCAGCAGTCGTAGAGCCCGAGCGGGGAGGCGACCATGGGGGCCTCGAGCACGGTCTCGAGCGTCACCTTGTTGCGCAGATGCGCTTTCGCGTTGCGCGACCCGTTGTCGTGGCTCTTGACCGAGATGTGCGCCATCGCGCGCTTGAGCTCCTCGAGCTTCCGGCCGTGCTTGGCGCTATAGGCGGTGGCGAGCTGGGCGAAGCTGCCGGGGGCGGAGACGTTGGCCCAATACATGCTGTTGAGGGCGCCGCGGCCGCGCTGGGGCAGCCCGCCGTAGCCGGTGTCCTTGAGCTTCTCGACACCCAGGGCGAGGGCGATATCGACGGCCCCCGAGGCCACGGCATAGACGGCCCCGCGGAAGGCCTCCGAGCCCGAGGCGCAATAGTTCTCGACCCGCGTCACCGGGATGTAGGGGAGGCGCAGGGCGAGGGCGAGCGGGATGCCCGACTTGCCGACGTGGACCTCCTCGATCGCGGTCGCCAGCCACGCCGCCTGGATCTGGTTCTTCTCGATGCCGGCGTCTTCGATTGCCTCGGCGAAGGCCTCGAGCATGAGGTCGTCGGCCTCCTTGTCCCAGCGCTCGCCGAACTTGGAGCACCCCATGCCGAGGATCGCCACCTTGTCCTTGATCCCTGTCGCCATCGCCTAGGCCTCCTCACAGCACCGTTCGTTTCCAATGGGCAATGCGTCACCCCCGCGAAAGCGGGGGTCCATCTTCGAAACCGTTACCGGCCTCACAATGGATTCCCGCTTGCGCGGGAATGACGACGGATGGTTGGTCATACATTGAACGTAACCTACGCCTCTCGCTCAGGCCGGCGTCGCTTTCCAGAAATAGCGCGTGAAGCCGCGCGCGGCGTCCTGCTCCTTGACCCGGAAGACCATGCGCATGGGCTGGCCCACGGCGATCTGGCCCGGGTCCGCGTCGGTGAAGTCTACCATCATGCGCCCGCCCTCGGCGAAGGTCACCATGCCGTAGAGCTGCGGCGGATCGGGGGTGTAGGTGAGCTGGTCGGCGGTGAACGACATCACCCGTCCCGCGAGCTCGGCGAAGGGCTGGTCCTCTTGCGTCCCGACCGCGTTGCAGTTGGGGTTGACGCACATGTTGGATTTGGGGAACTGGAGCGTGCCGCACACCTTGCAGCGCCCGCCCACGAGGCCGAGCAGCATGGCGCGCTTGCGGTAGAGGGTCGAGAGCGGGGTCTGCTTGTCGAGCTCCGCGCGCAGGCCGCGCTCGAGCGTCACGAGCTCGTTGAAGGCGAGGTACTTCTGGTAGTTGCCCTCCTCCTTGCGCCGCTTGAGCGAGCCCTTGACCCCGCGCCGCGCGACCGCACCGGGAGCTTCGCCCGCCTCGAAGAGGAGCGCATCCGCCCCCTGGCCGAAGCTCGTCACCAGGATGCGCTCGCCCGGCTTGGCTTCCTCGAGGGCGGCTGCCAGCATGAGGAGCGGGTGCGCCGTGCCGGTCTCGCCGCAGACTGCCTGGAGATTGTCGCGCACGCTCGCCTCGGGCAGCCCCGCCTTCTTGGCGACCGCGAGGGCCACGCGCGCCATCGCACTCGGCATGCAGAAATGCGCGATGCTGGCGGGCGGGACGGCGCACTTCGCGAAGAGTGCCGCCAGGACCGCGGGTACCAGCTTCAGGTAGCCCTCGTCGCGGATCCAGCGCTCCTCCCAGGCGTAATCGAAGTCGCGGCCGTGACCGCGGTAATGGTCGACGAAATCGACGGTCTCCGAGTGGCTCGCGAGGAGGCGGGCCGCGAGCCGCTCGCCGGATCCTACGAGGAAGGCGGCCGCACCGTCGCCGTAGGTGAGCTCCTCCTTGCTCGCGGACTTGGCGCGCCGCTTGTCGGCGGCGATGAGCAACACCGGTCCGCCCCCGCCCGCGGCCGTCTGGAGGGCGGCCAGGAGCCCCGAGGTGCCGGCGCGTTGGGAGGCGGCGAGGTCGAGGGAGGCTGTCTCGCGCGCGAGGTTGAGGGCCGTTGCCACGATGCCGCTGTTCTGGCGGTCGTCGAAGGGGTAGCTGGTCGAGGCCATATAGACGGCCTTGACGGTCGCGCGGTCGCGGGAGCCCAAGCAGTCGCGCGCGGCCTCGACCGCAAGCGTGACGCTGTCCTCGTCCCAGTTGCAGATCGCACGCTCGCCCTTGGCGAGCGCCTTGAGCGCCGGGTTGAACCAGGCATTGGCCTCGACCACGGCCTTGCGCTGGAGGCGCAGGCGAGGGATGTAGGCCCCGCTCGCGAGAATGCCTGTCTCCATGCTCAGACCGGGTCCCAGGAGAAGATGTCGCCCGAGCGCGCGAGGGGATAGAAGTCGGGCTTGAAGGCCGGGAGCATCTGCTCGGCAAGTGTCTGCGGCGTCCAGCCCTCGGCCCGGTGGAGCGAGCGGAGCGGGCGCGGCTGGCTCATGAGGAAGACCTCGTTCTTGCGCACGGCGAAGATCTGCCCGCTCACCTCCTTGGCGAGGTCGCTCAAGAGGAAGACCGCAAGCGGGGCGATGCGCTCGGGCCCCATGCTCTTGACCCGCTCGACCCGCGCCTTCTCCTCAGGCGTCTCGGTGGGGATCGTGCCGATGAGCCGGCTCCAGGCGAAGGGCGAGATGCAGTTCGAGCGCACGTTGAAGCGCGCCATGTCGAGGGCGATCGATTTCGAGAGCCCGACGATCCCCATCTTGGCCGCCGCGTAGTTGGCCTGGCCGAAATTGCCGACGAGGCCCGAGGTCGAGGTGAAGTGCACGTAGCTGCCGCTTTCCTGCTCGCGGAAATGGAGGCTTGCCGCCTTGGCGACGTAGAAGCTGCCGAGGAGGTGCACGCGGATCACGGTCTCGAAGTCGGCCACGCTCATCTTGTGGAAGATGCGGTCGCGCAGGATGCCCGCGTTGTTGACGACCCCGTCGATGCGCCCGAAGCGCTCGAGGGCGGCGGCCACGATGGCCTCGGCCCCCTTGGGCTCGGCGACACTCTCGCCGTTGGCGACCGCCTCCCCGCCAGCTGCCCGGATCTCGGCTGCGACCGTCTCGGCGGGACCGCTGTCCTTGCCCTCGCCCTCGGCACTGCCGCCGAGATCGTTCACCACCACCTTGCCGCCCTCCGCCGCGGCGAGGAGGGCGATCTCGCGGCCGATGCCGCGCCCGGCGCCGGTCACGACGACGACCTTGCCCTCCAGGCACTTCCTTCCAGCCATCGCGGTGTCCTTCTTTCTTACGGCGCGCTCGCAGCTAATCTGGCACGGCTTTCGCGGAAGCGTCAACGCGGAGGCGGGCGGGATCTCGGTTTGACCGGGGTCCGCGATGCGCCACGAGCGGAGATTTGCTTCTTCCTCGGGCGCGCACCGACCGTCATGGCGAGACGGCCGCCTTCGCCGCAGTGCTGAGCGCGTTGCCCATGGGGGCGACCGCCCGATCCGCATCGGCGCCGAGCCCGTGTCGCTTGGCGAGCCAACCCGAATCGTTGTAAGAGAGCCATGTCTTGCCCGAGGCGTCTTCCCAGACCGGTGCCTTCAAGGGCAGATCGATACCGATCGTCTGGTTCGACTGCATCAACGGCGTGCCGCCTCTCGCGTTGCCGAAGATCAGGAGCTCGGTCGGCCGCAAAGTCAGCCCGACGGCGGCGGCACCGCCCGCATGATCAATGCGCGCGAAGACGACCATGCCTTTCGCCTTTACCTCGGTTTCGAAGCGATCCATGGTCTCCTTCGGGCCGAAGCTGCTGGGAATCGTCCTCAAACCTTCGGTGGCCATCGCAGAACCTCCCCATAACAGTGCGCCGACAATCATGGCGATCGGCCTGCCGGCCGCCCGGGCGACAGCACCGGTGTTTTCTTGGTCTCTCGAAATTCTCATTTGTACTGCCGGCCGAGGTCGCCAACCACGACCTTGCCGCCCTCGGGTGCTGCCAGGCGGGCGACCTCGCGGCCGATGCCGCGGCCGGTCCGGGCGAGGACGACGACCTTGCCCTCCAGGCGTTTCCTTCCACCCATCGCGGCGTCCTTGCGTTCTTGGGTTGGCAGGCGAAGGCCAATCTGGCATGGCCATCACGAAAGCGTCAACGCGGAGGCTTCACGCATTGACGCTCGAATTTCCCCTATGCCAGAGTGCGCCGCACTCGAAGCGGCGCGGGAGCGAGGCATGGCGATCGACCCGGAGGCTCTCATCAACTGGCGCTTCGAGGATCTCGAGCAGGCCTTCACGGCGCGCGAGACCATTCTCTACGCGCTCGGCGTGGGCCTGGGCAATCCGCCCGACGATCGCGACCAGCTCCCCTTCGTCTACGAGAAGGGGTTGAAGGCGCTGCCGACGATGGGGGTGGTGCTGGGCTACCCCGGCTTCTGGATCAAGGACCCGGCGACCGGCATCGATTGGCGGCGGGTGCTCCACGGCGAGCAGGGTCTCGAGCTCTTGGCACCCTTGCCGGCGGCGGGTACCGTGATCGGGCGCACGCGCGTCACGGGCCTCATCGACAAGGGCAAGGCGCGGGGGGCGCTCATGTTCTCGGAGCGCGAGGTGATCGACAAGGCGAGTGGTGCGCTCCTCTGCCGGCTCAGCCAGACGGCGGTGCTCCGCGGCGACGGCGGCTTCGGCGGCCCGGAGGGGCCGGTGCCGCCGCCCCATCCCATCCCCGAGCGCCGCCCCGATCTCGTCTGCGAGCTCCCGACCGTGCCCCAGGCGGCCCTCATCTATCGCCTCTCGGGCGACGACAATCCGCTCCACGCCGATCCCGCGATCGCATCCGCCGCCGGCTTTCCCCGTCCCATCCTGCACGGGCTCTGCACCTTCGGCGTGGTCGGACACGCGCTCTTGAAGTGCGCCTGCGGGTACCGTCCGGAGTGCCTCAAGAGCATGCGGCTGCGTTTCTCGGCACCTGTCTTCCCGGGCGAGGCCATCCGCACCGAGATGTGGCGGGAGGAGGGCGTCCTGTCGTTCCGCGCCAAGGTGCTTCCGCGCGACGTCGTGGTGATCAACAATGGCCGGGCCGAGATCGCGGCCTGAGCCGTTGCCGCTTTTCGTGGAGGCGCCTTCGTGCCGGAACGTGCAGGATCGCTTCATCTCCTCTTCCGGCCGCGCTCGCTCGCCGTCCTCGGCGCCTCGGCCGATCCCGTCAAGCTCGGCGGCCGCACGCTCGTCAATCTGCGCGAGCGCTATCCCGGGCGGCTCTATGCGGTGAACGGGCGGGGCGGGGAGATCGACGGTCTCCCCGCCTATCGCAGCGTCGCCGAGCTGCCCGAGGCGCCCGATCTCGCGGTCCTCTCGCTGCCCGTGGCCTCGGCCGTCGAGGCCGTCGAGGGCTGTGCGGCCAAGGGGATCAGGAGTGCCGTCCTCTACACCTCGGGCTTCGCCGAGCTCGGCCATGACGGGCGGCGGCTGCAGGAGAGGGTCCTCGCCATAGCCAGGGCCGCCGGCATGCGGCTCCTTGGCCCCAATTGCATGGGCTTCATCGACATCGCCGGCGGCACCATCGCGAGCTTCATCGGGCCCGCGACGATGAAGGGGGTCGTCCCCGGCCGCGTCGCGATCCTGAGCCAGAGCGGGGCGATCGGCACGCTCGCCCTCGCCTACGCGCGCGACCGCGGGCTCGGCATCAGCATGTGGATCACCACCGGCAACCAGTGCGACGTGGACTTCGCCGAATGCCTCGACTATCTCGCCGAAGACGGCGGCACCGACATCGTCATTGCCGGGCTCGAGGGTGCTGCCGACGGCGACAAGCTCCGGACAGCGCTCGGGAAAGCCCATGCGCGGCGCAAGCCCGTCATCATGTTGAAGATCGGCCGCAGTGCTGTCGGTGCCGCTGCGGTCGCCTCCCACACCGGGGCCCTCGCCGGCAACGACGCGATCTACGACGCGGTGTTCGGCGCCCATGCCGTCCACCGGGCCGAGAATTTCTCGGAGCTCCTCGATGTGGCCGAGGCGGCCTCGGCAGGGCTCTATCCCGAGAACGACCGCCTCGGCATCGTCACCGTCTCGGGCGGGGTCGGTGTGGCGATGGCGGACGAGGCCATCGCCCGCGGTCTCGATCTCGCGCCCCTACCGAGTGCGGCCCAGGCGCGGCTCAAGGCGATCGTGCCGTTTGCGGCCGTGCGCAATCCGGTCGATGCGACCACGGTCATCATCACCGAGCCTAGCGTGCTGCGCCGCTTTCTCGACGAGACGCTCGCATCGGGCGGCTATGGGGCGGTCGTCGTCTTCCTGGCGACCCTCGGATTGAGCCCGCTGCACGTCGAGCGCATGCTCGCGGCTTTGACAGGCCTGCGGCAGGCCTATCCCAAGCGCGCGATCGTCTTCGTCATGGCGAGTACGAGCGAGACGCGCGCGCACATGGAAGCGGCGGGCTTCAGCGTGCTCGACGAGCCGGTGCGCGCCGTGGCGGCCCTCGCGGCCCTTGCCCGCATCTCCTCGGCCTGGCGGCGGGCGCCGCCGGTGCGACCGGTGCCGCCGGTGCGACCGGTGCCGCCGGTGCGACCGGTGCCGCCGGTGCGACCGGTGCCGCGGGCGCCGTCGGGCCCGAAAGTGCGGAGGCGCGAGACGGTCGCCCTACCGGCGAGCGAGCACGAAGCCCTCGCCTTCCTCGCTGCCGCCGGCATCCCGACCGTGCCGCACCGGCTCGCTCTTTCGCGCGCCGAGGCCGAGCGGGCGGCAGCGTCCCTCGGCCTGCCCGTGGCCCTCAAGATCGCCTCGCCCGATATCGCCCACAAGTCCGATGTCGGCGGGGTCGCCCTCGGGATCGCGACGCGGCGGGCTGCGGGCGAGGCCTACCTTCGTCTCATGCGGGCGGTCGCCAAAAAGCGGCCGCGGGCGCGGCTTGCGGGCGTGCTGGTGGCACCCATGGTCGGAGGCGGGGTCGAGCTCATCCTCGGGGCCAAGCGCGACGCGATCTTCGGCCCGGTCGTGATCCTCGGTCTCGGCGGCATCTACGCCGAGACCTTTGCGGACGTTTCCCTCCGTCTCGCCCCCGTCGACGCGACGACCGCCATGGCCATGATCCGCGAGCTCAAGGGCTACCCGCTCCTCGCCGGCGCCCGCGGCCGTCCCAAGCTCGACCTGCCGGCCGCAGCCCGTGCGCTCGCCGCCCTCTCGCGCTTGGCCCTCGCCTACCGGGACGCGATCGAGAGCATCGACATCAATCCCTTCGTCGTCCTGCCCAAGGGCGGGGTGGCCCTCGACGCGCTCGTGCTGGCGCGCTCCCTCACAGCGCCGCGATGATGCGGATCTCGACCTTGACGTCGGGCCGCGCGAGCTTGCTCTCCACACAGGCGCGGGCCGGAGTGTGGCCCTGGGGCACCCAGGCGTCCCAGATCTTGTTCATCTGATCGAAGGTCTTGATGTCGGAGAGCCAGATGGTCGCCGACAGCATCTTGCCTTTGTCGCTGCCGGCCTCCTTGAGATAGGCCTCGATCTTGGCGAGGATCTGCTGGGTCTGGCCCGCCACGTCGGCGGAGAAGTCGTCGGCGACGAGCCCGGCGAGATAGACGGTGTCACCGTGGACGACGATCTGGCTCATGCGTGGGCCTATTCTCAGGCGCTTGATCATGGCGTACTCCCTCTGGTGTGCAGGCGGCCCGGCGGCCGCTCTCGAGCGCGATCATAGCGGCTGGAGCGCCGGCAATCACCTGCCGCGGTGTGCCGCACGGATTGCGGCTTGCGCTTTGGCGGCAAGGCCTCCATCATCGCCGGGCAGGAGAGAGGGTTTCCGCCCATGGCCGTGACAGAAGCCGCAGGCTCCGTCCATGAGATCGGCGGCGTCATCATCGAGATGAGCGACGTCGGCAAGTGGTTCGGCGATTTCCAGGCCCTGAAGGGGGTCAATCTCGTCGTGCGCAAGGGCGAGCGCATCGTCATCTGCGGCCCCTCCGGCTCCGGCAAATCGACCCTCATCCGCTGCTTGAACCGGCTCGAGGAGCACTCGGAGGGCCATATCGTGGTCGACGGCATCGAGCTCGACGCGGCCACGCGCCGGATCGAGCAGGTGCGGCGCGAGATCGGCATGGTGTTCCAGCAGTTCAACCTCTTTCCCCATCTGACCGTGATGGAGAACTGCATCCTGGCACCCATGAAAGTGCGCGGGCTCGCGAAAACGGAAGCCGAGACGGTCGCCATGGGTTATCTCGAGCGCGTGCGCATTCCCGAGCAGGCGCGGAAATACCCCGGCCAGCTCTCCGGCGGCCAGCAGCAGCGCGTCGCGATCGCGCGCGCCCTCTGCATGAACCCCAAGATCATGCTGTTCGACGAGCCGACCTCGGCGCTTGATCCCGAGATGGTCAAGGAGGTGCTCGACGTCATGGTCGAGCTCGCCCTCTCCGGCATGACCATGATCGTGGTCACCCACGAGATGGGCTTTGCCCGGAGGGTGGCCGACCGGGTCATCTTCATGGACCGCGGCGAGATCATCGAGGAGGCGCCGCCGGAGACCTTCTTCTCCGCCCCGCGCTCCGAGCGCACCAAGACCTTCCTCGGGCAGATCCTGAGCCACTGAACTGTCCCTCACCCTTCCCATCGCTTCGCGATGGACCCCTTCCCTTGATCCGCTTCGCGGCTCAAGCCCGCAAGCGGGAGAGGGTGGCGAGCGTAGCGAGCCGGGTGAGGGACGGCGGCGCCGTCAGATCACGAGGTCGGTCTGCGGGTCGATCAGGTGCATCTGGTTGAGGTCGGCCGAGAGCCGTGCGGTCTCGCCGGCGTTGGGGGCGGCGGCGGGGTTGACGCGGGCGCACATCTCCGTGCCGTTGACGATGAAATAGACGAGGGTCTCCATGCCGAGCGGCTCGATCACGTCGGCCGGTACCTCGAACTCGACGTGACCCGGGGCCGAGCCGCCCCGCGCCTCGATGATGTGCTCGGGACGGAGCCCGAAAACGAGCTCGCGATCGGCGTAGGGCTTGTAGCGCGCGATGCGGCCCGCGGGCACGGGGAAGCTGAGCTCGTCGCTGACGCGGACGCTCAAGGCACCCGAGGTCTCGGCCAAGCGGCAGGTCATGAAGTTCATCGCCGGCGAGCCGATGAAGCCGGCGACGAAACGGGTCCGCGGGTGGTGGTAGAGCCCGTTGGGCGTGTCGAGCTGCTCGATGGTGCCGGCGTTCATCACCACGACCCGGTCCGCGAGCGTCATCGCCTCGACCTGGTCGTGGGTCACGTAGACGGTCGTCGTCTTCACCGCCTGGTGCACCTTCTTGATCTCCGTGCGCATCTGCACGCGCAGCTTGGCGTCGAGGTTCGAGAGCGGCTCGTCGAAGAGGAAGACTTTGGGGTTGCGCACGATGGCGCGCCCCATGGCGACGCGCTGGCGCTGGCCGCCCGAGAGCTGGCGCGGACGACGATCGAGCAGCTCGGTGATGCCGAGGATGCGTGCTGCGTTCTCGACCCGCGCCTTGATCTCGGCCTTGGGGAATTTCTTGAGCCGGAGCCCGAAGGACATGTTCTCGAACACGGTCATGTGCGGGTAGAGCGCGTAATTCTGGAACACCATCGCGATGTCCCGGTCCTTGGGCGGGACGTCGTTGACGAGCTGATCGCCGATGTAGATCTCCCCCGCGGTGGCCTCCTCAAGCCCCGCGATCATGCGTAAGGTAGTGCTCTTACCGCATCCGGACGGCCCGACGAGCACGATGAATTCGCGATCGGTGATATCGAGATCGATCCCCTGCAC
>DATJAC010000156.1:0-6126 GCA_035516655.1 Alphaproteobacteria bacterium
AACGGCATGGTGATGCGCCAGGAGCTCGAGTTCCTCGCACTCCAGGAGGAGCGGCGCGACGGCTACGTTCGCGTCGCCACGCCCCAGATCACCAAGGAGAGCCTCTACTACCGCTCGCGCCATCTGCCCTACTACAAGAGCGACATGTACCCGCCCATCGACATCGAGGGCGAGAATTTCTACCTGCGTCCGATGAACTGCCCGCACCACCACCAGGTCTATCTCGCGGAGAAGCATTCCTACCGCGAGCTGCCCTTGCGCATCGCCGAATACGGCCAAGTCTACCGCTACGAGCCCTCGGGGGCGCTCTCGGGGCTCATGCGCGTGCGCGGCTTCTGCCAGAACGACGCGCACATCTACTGCCGCTACGACCAGGCCAAGGACGAATTCCTCAAGGTCATGCACCTGCACGCGCGCTATTACGACCTCATGGGGATCAAGGAATACTACATGCGGCTCTCGCTGCCGGACTTGGCAAAGCTCGACAAGTTCGTGGACGCACCCGAGAAGTGGATGGCGGCCCTCGAGATCATCCGCGCCGCGATGAAGGAGTCGGGCTACGCCTTCGTCGAAGCCGAGGGCGACGCGGCGTTCTACGGCCCCAAGGTCGACTTCATGATCAAGAGTGCGATCGGTACCGAGTACGCCATCTCGACCAATCAGCTCGATTTCCTCGCGACCGAGACCTTCGACTTGAGCTACGTCGGCGAGGACGGCGGCGAGCATCCGGTCTACGTCATCCACCGAGCACCCTTAGGCTCCCATGAGCGCTTCGTCGCCTTTCTCATCGAGCATTTCGCCGGCGCCTTCCCGGTTTGGCTCGCCCCCGTCCAGATCCGCGTGATCCCGATCACCGACCGGCAGAACGCATACGCCGAGAAGCTCTGCGAGCGCATTTTCGCGGTCCCGGTGATGAACGGCACGAGCGGGCTCAGGGTCGACGTCGACCTCGCGAACGAGCGCATGCAGAAGAAGATCCGCAACGCCCAGAACGAGAAGATTCCCTACATGCTGGTGGTGGGCGAGCGCGAGGCCGAGGCGGGGACCGTGGCCGTGCGCTCGCGCAGCGGCAAGGACTTGGGCGTCATGGCGCCCGAGGCGCTGATCGCCCGCGTCAAGGACGAGGCGGAGAGCCGGCGCGACCTCGCGAGCTGAGAGGGGCCGGTGCTGCGGCGATGGCCAGGCCCCTCCTTCCAGCTCTCGCCCTCAGGCAAGCCGCCGATTATCACGCCCGCGGCCAGCTTGCCGAAGCCGAGCGCGGCTATCGGGCCGTCCTGGCGATGGACGCGCGGAACTTCGAGGCCCTGCACCTTCTGGGCGTCGTGCGCGCCCAGCAGGGACGGCACGACGAGGCCATAGCACTGATCGGCTCGGCCCTGCGTCGTAACCGGAAATCCGGCGAGGCGCACTACAGCTTGGCGACCTCCCTCCAGGCCGTCGGCCGCCGCAGCGAGGCCATCGCCAGCTTTCGCCGCGCGTTGGCGCTGAAGCCCGATTTTGCCGACGCGCATTATCATCTGGCGAATGCGCTACGCCTCACGGGCCGCGGCGAAGAGGCGGTCGCGAGCTACCGCAAGGCGCTTCGACTCAAGCCCGGCCACGCCGAGGCACACGGCAATCTCGGTGCAGCGCTCGAAGCCTTGGCACGTCCGGAGGAAGCGGTCGCGAGCTACCGCCAGGCCACCTTGCTGCGGCCCGACTTCGCGGAAGCGCACTACAGCCTCGGCAACGCGCTGGCAGGCCTCGGGCGCCACGAGGAGGCGGTCGCGAGCTACGGGAAGGCGCTTGAGCAGAGGCCTCATTTCGTCGAGGCGCAGAACAATCTCGGCAACGCGCTCAAGCAGTTGGCACGCTTCGAGGAGGCGATCGCCTGCTATCGGCGCGCCGCAGAGATGGCTCCCGGAGACCCCCATGCGCACGCCAACCTCGGCACCTTGCTCAAGGACCTCAAGCGCTACGACGAGGCGATAGCCTGCTTCGAGCGGGCCCTCGCCTGCGAGCCCGGTAACGGCTACGCGCGCGGCCTGCTCGTCTGGCTCTTGCAAGAGTGCTGCCGCTGGGAGGGGCTGGAGGCCGAGGAAGAGCGGCTGCTCGCCGCAGCGCGGGGGAACGGCAAGGTGCCGGGGCCGTTCGAGCTCCTCGCGGTGGCGAGCACGCCCGAGGAGCAATTGCATTGCGCGCGGGAATTCCTGCGCGCAACGATGGCGACGCCGCACTCCCCCCTTCGCCCTGCGCGCGCGGCCCGGCACGGGCGGCTCCGCCTCGCCTACCTTTCGGCCGATTTCGGCGAGCATCCGGTCTCGCATCTCACGGCGGGACTCTTCGAGGCCCACGACCGGCAGAGATTCGAGATCTATGCGGTTTCCTTCGGCCCCGACCGTCGTGACGCCATGCGCGAGCGGCTGGCGAGGGCGTTCGATCGCTTCACCGACGTGCGTGCTATGAGCGACGACGCGGCGGCGCGGGAGGTGGCTCGGCTCGAGATCGATATCGCCGTCGATCTCATGGGCCACACCCGACACAACCGGATGGGAATCTTCGCGCGCCGCCCGGCACCGGTCCAGGTGAGCTACCTCGGCTATCCGGGCACCGCGGGGGCTTCGTTCATGGACTACATTCTCGCCGACCCTTTCCTGGTGCCGTTCGATCAACAGCCCTTCTTCAGCGAGCGGATCGTGCACCTTCCCGACTCCTTCCAAGCCAACGATCCGAAACGAGCCATCTCGGAGCGCGCGCCGACGCGCGCCGAATGCGGCTTGCCCGAGGTTGGTTTCGTCTTCGCCTGCTTCAACGCCAGCTTCAAGGTCACGCCCGCCGTCTTCGCGATCTGGATGCGCCTGCTCGCAAGTGTCCCGGGCAGCGTGCTGTGGCTTGGTGCCGGCAACCCTTGGGCTGAAGCCAACTTGCGCCGCGCGGCGGCGGCACAGGGCATCGCCCCCGAGCGTCTCGTCTTCGCACCCCGCCTCCCGCGCATGGCGGATCATCTCGCGCGCCAGCGGCTCGCGGACCTTTTTCTCGACACCTTTCCCTACAACGCGCATGCGACCGCGAGCGACGCGCTGTGGGCCGGGCTGCCGCTCGTGACCCGTGCCGGGGCCAGCTGTGCCAGCCGCGTGGCGGGGAGCCTGCTCTGCGCTTTGGGCCTGCCCGAGCTCGTGACCGCCACGCCCGAGGCCTACGAGGCCCTGGCCCTCGCCTTGGCGCGGGAGCCCGCCCGGCTCGCCGGCGTGCGCGCAGCCCTCGCGCGCAATCGCCTTGCGGCACCGCTTTTCGACGGCGAGCGCTTCCGGCGCAATCTCGAGGCGGCCTATGCCGAGATGTGGCGCATTCGGGAGGCCGGCGAGGCGCCGCGCGCCTTCGCGCTTCCGGGTTGACAGTGCTGCATGCTCCCCTTATGTTCCGCCCTCCGTTTGGCAAAGGACGCCCGCGATGAAGGTGGTCAATTCCCTCAAATCGGCCAAGGTGCGCGACAAGAACTGCCGCGTCGTGCGTCGGCGCGGCCGCGTCTATGTCATCAATAAGAAGAACCCGCGCATGAAGGCGCGTCAGGGCTGAACCGGCCCGCCTGGGTCTTGGCCGGTCTCCATACCCTGTTGCTTTTTGCCCAGGCGCTCCCTCCGGGCATTCCCGTTTTCGGCGGCGGCCATGGCCTCGGCCATGGCGCCGGCGCCCCCACGGTCCCTGCGGTCAGCGCACCCGGATTTGGGTATCGATAGCGCATCGGCCCGCGGTAATATGCTGCTCCGCGCTTGCCGGCCAAGGAGCGAGGAGTAGATGTCGCGGACCATGGCGGAAACCGATGAGGACCGACGGGCCAGCTCCGCCTCGGCGGTGAAAAAGGCGGTCCGCAAGATCTGCCTCGTGACCGGCATCGTCCTCGTGGTGATCGCCATCGTCGGCTTCATCGTCGATTTTCAGCTCAAGCGCGCGCGCTACGCCTTCGTCTACGGCTGTCAGGCGGCCCAGATCGATTTCGATCGCTGCGATATGCTCGCCGATGCCCACGGCTATGCCTCGTCCATCCCGCGCCTCGTCCGCTACTGGTACGTGAAGCATCGCATGCAGGCCTTCGTGCCGCACCTCGGGCCATAGGACGCGCGGCCGCGGCGGGAACCGCGGCGGCCGCCCCGGCAAACTGGTAATACCAATTGACCGGCCCGATGCCGGCGCGCATAGTTCCGCGCGCGGGAGGAATGCCATGTCCGGATTGGTGATGCCGGCCCTCGACCAGGGGGCGCTCGCGCGGCGGGCCGAGTTCGCGGCAGGTCTGCGCCGCCTCGTTCCCGGCGAGGGCGTCATCGCCGATGCCGACGAGCTCAAAGCCTACGAGAGCGACGGGCTCACCGCCTACCGCCAGCCGCCGATGCTGGTGGTCCTGCCCGAAAACACGCGGCAGGTCTCGGACGTGCTGCGCTATTGCCACGCGAACCGCCTCAAAGTGGTGCCGCGCGGGGCCGGCACCTCGCTCTCGGGCGGAGCGCTCCCGCTCGGCGACGGCGTGCTCCTCGGCCTCGGCAAGTTCAAGCGCATCCTCGAGATCGACTACGAGAACCGCGCGGCCACGGTGCAGCCCGGCGTCACCAACCTGGCGATCACGCAGGCGGTGGAGCAGGCCGGCTTCTATTATGCCCCCGATCCCTCGAGCCAGATCGCCTGCACCATCGGCGGCAACGTGGCCGAGAACTCGGGCGGCGTGCACTGCCTCAAATACGGCGTCACCACCAACAACCTGCTCGGCGTCGAGCTCGTGCTGATGGACGGCGAGGTCGTGCGCCTCGGCGGCAAGCATCTCGACGCGCCCGGCTACGACCTCTTGGGTGTGGTCACCGGCTCCGAGGGTCTCTTGGGCGTCATCACCGAGGTGACCGTGCGCATTCTGCGCAGGCCCCAGAGTGCCCGCGCGATGCTGCTCGGCTTCATGAGCAACGAGGCGGCCGGCGAGTGCGTTGCCGGCATCATCTCGAGCGGCATCATCCCGGGCGGGCTCGAGATGATGGACAAGCCCGCCATCCACGCGGTCGAGGGCTTCGTGCACGCCGGCTATCCGCTCGACGTCGAGGCCTTGCTCATTTGCGAGCTCGACGGGCCGCCGGCCGAGGTCGACGAGCTCATCGAGCGCGTCGGCGCCATCGCCAAGGCGCAAGGTGCCGTGACCAGCCGGGTCAGCAACTCGGAGGCCGAGCGTCTCAGCTTCTGGGCCGGGCGCAAGGCGGCCTTTCCCGCGATCGGGCGCTTGACCCCCGACTACTACTGCATGGACGGCACCATCCCGCGCAAGGAGCTGTCGAAGGTGCTGACGCGCACGCGCGAGCTTTCGGCCAAATATGGGCTCGGCGTCGCCAACGTGTTCCACGCCGGCGACGGCAATCTCCATCCGCTCATCATGTACGACGCGAACAAGCCGGGCGAGCTCGCGAAGGCGGAAGACTTCGGCGCCGACCTCCTGCGGCTCTGCGTCGAGGTGGGCGGGGTCCTGACCGGCGAGCATGGCGTGGGGGTCGAGAAGCGCGATCTCATGGGGACCATGTTCAACGAGCTCGACCTCGGCCAGCAGGAGCGCCTCAAGTGCGCCTTCGACCCCGAGCAGCTCCTCAATCCGGGCAAGGTGTTCCCCACTCTCCATCGCTGCGCCGAGCTCGGCCGCATGCACGTGCACCGCGGCACGGTTCCCTTCCCGGACCTCCCGAGATTCTAGATCGCAACATGATCGCGCGTCCTACCCCCCTCCCTGACCCTCCCCCTCACGGGGCGAGGGGACGGTGCCGCAAGCTCGATAAAACCCCCTGCCCCCTTGAGGGGGGCTCGAGCCGCAAAGCGGGTCGAGGGGGTTGGGGTGGCGCATCGCTCATCCCTATCGGCTCACGCTAGGGCCGCACCCATGTCCGAGACCTTGAGGCCACGCGATGCCGAGGAGGTGCGGGCCATCGTCGAATGGGCCGTGGCCGAGGGCCTGCCGCTCGAGCTCGCCGGGGCGGGCACGAAGCGCGGGCTCGGCCGGCCGGTGCAGGCGACCCGCAGCATCGAGCTGACCGCACTTGCCGGCGTCACCCTCTACGAGCCTGACGAGCTCGTGCTCTCCGCGCGCGCGGGTACCCGGCTCGCCGAGATCGAAGCCCTCCTTGCGGG
>DATJAC010000157.1:0-23227 GCA_035516655.1 Alphaproteobacteria bacterium
TGTCCACCTCGTCGAGGAGGAAGAGCGGGTTCGAGAACTTGGCCTTCTTCATGCCCTGGATGATCTTGCCGGGCATGGAGCCGATGTAGGTGCGCCGATGGCCGCGAATCTCGGCCTCGTCGCGCACCCCGCCCAGCGACATGCGCACGAAGTTGCGCCCCGTCGCCCGCGCGATCGAGCGGCCGAGCGAGGTCTTGCCCACGCCCGGGGGGCCCACGAGGCAGAGGATCGGGCCCTTGACCTTGCCCATGCGCGCCTGGACGGCGAGGTACTCGACGATGCGCTCCTTCACCTTCTCGAGGCCGTAATGATCCTCGTCGAGTATCTTCTCGGCGAGCTTCAGGTCGCGCTTGATCTTGGTCGGCTTCTTCCAGGGAATCGAGAGCAGCCAGTCGAGGTAGTTGCGCACGACGGTCGCTTCCGCGGACATCGGGCTCATGGTGCGCAGCTTCTTGAGCTCGCCGAGCGCCTTCTCGCGCGCCTCCTTGGAGAAGCGGGTCTTCTTGATGCGCTCCTCGAGCTCGGAGGCCTCGTCTCTGCCTTCCTCGATCTCGCCGAGCTCCTTCTGGATCGCCTTGAGCTGCTCGTTGAGATAATACTCGCGCTGGGTCTTCTCCATCTGGCGCTTGACCCGGTTGCGGATGCGCTTCTCGACCTGCAGGACGCCGATCTCGCCTTCCATGAAGGCGTAGATCTTCTCGAGCCGGGCTGCGACGCTGGGCGCCTCGAGCAGCTCCTGCTTGTCGGGGATCCTCAGCGAGAGGTGTGAGGCGACGGTGTCCGCGAGCTTGCTCGGGTTGTCGATCTGGTTGATCGAGACGAGCACTTCGGGCGGAATCTTGCGGTTGAGCTTGATGTACTGCTCGAACTGCGTGACCACGGAGCGCGAGAGCGCCTCGATCTCCTTGTTCTCGCCGTCGGCGTCAGGGAGCTGCTCGGCGAAGCACTGGAAGAAGTCCTCGTTCTCGGTGAAGCGGACGATGCGCGCGCGATGCGTGCCCTCGACCAGCACCTTGACCGTGCCGTCCGGCAGCTTGAGGAGCTGAAGCACGGTCCCGATCGTGCCGACCGAAAAGATGTCGGTGGCCGTGGGATCGTCCTGGGCGGCGTTCTTCTGGGCAACGAGAAAGATCTGCTTGTCGTCCTTCATCACGTCCTCGAGCGCGCGGACGGACTTCTCCCGGCCCACGAAGAGCGGCACGATCATGTGCGGAAAAACGACAATGTCCCGCAGCGGCAGGACGGGGTAGACCGCGGCTCGCTGAAGCTCTTGCATCCTTCCTCTTCGACCGGGCGTCGGGCCGGTTACTCGCTGGTGACCCCTGGGGGTCGGTGGCAAACGACCATTTAAGTGGCGTCGGCGGGCATGGCGATCAAGTGGGGGCCGTTTGTCCCGCCCACCCCTCGCAGGCTAGGCGGACGTGCCGACGTCGCTCTGGCGGTCGGCGTAGATATGGAGCGGCTTGGCGCGACCATCGACCACCTCGCGGTTGATGATCACCTCCTCCACCCCGTCGAGGCTCGGCAGGTCGAACATGGTGTCGAGCAGAATGCCCTCCATGATGGAGCGCAGGCCGCGAGCGCCGGTCTTGCGCAGAATCGCCTTCTTGGCGATCGAGCGCATGGCCTCCTCGGTGAAGCCGAGCTTGACCCCCTCCATCTCGAAGAGGCGCTGATACTGCTTGATGAGGGCATTCTTCGGCTTGATCAGGATTTCGACGAGCGCCTCCTCGTCGAGATCGTCGAGGGTGGCGACCACGGGGAGCCGCCCGATGAACTCGGGGATGAGGCCGAACTTCAAGAGGTCCTCGGGCTCGACGTCGCGCAAGACCTGGCCGGTCTGGCGCTCCTCCGGTCCGCGCACGTCGGCGCCGAAGCCGATCGAGGAGCCGCGCTGACGCTGGGCGATGATCTTCTCGAGCCCGGCGAAGGCGCCGCCGCAGATGAAGAGGATGTTGGTGGTGTCGACCTGGAGGAACTCCTGCTGCGGGTGCTTGCGCCCGCCCTGGGGCGGCACGCTCGCGATCGTCCCTTCCATGATCTTGAGGAGGGCCTGCTGGACGCCCTCGCCCGAGACGTCGCGGGTGATCGAGGGGTTGTCCGATTTGCGGCTGATCTTGTCGACCTCGTCGATGTAGACGATGCCGCGCTGGGCGCGCTCGACGTTGTAGTCCGCCGCCTGCAGGAGCTTGAGGATGATGTTCTCGACGTCCTCGCCCACGTAGCCAGCCTCGGTCAGCGTGGTGGCGTCCGCCATGGTGAAGGGAACGTCGATGATGCGGGCGAGGGTCTGGGCAAGCAGGGTCTTGCCCGAGCCCGTGGGTCCGACGAGCAGGATGTTCGATTTGGCGAGCTCGACGTCGTTGCTCTTGGCGCCGTGGGCGAGGCGCTTGTAGTGATTGTGCACGGCGACCGAGAGCACCTTCTTCGCGTGCGTCTGCCCGATCACGTAGTCGTCGAGCACGAGGCGGATGTCGCGCGGCGTGGGCACTCCGTCGCGGGAGCGCACGAGCGTGGTCTTGTGCTCCTCGCGGATGATGTCCATGCAGAGCTCGACGCATTCATCGCAGATGAAGACCGTCGGCCCGGCGATGAGCTTGCGCACCTCGTGCTGGCTCTTGCCGCAGAAAGAGCAGTACAAGGTATTCTTCGAATCGCCGCCGGATGACTTGTTCATGCCAACACCGTCGAGTGGAGTGCCCGCCTCGGCACCAAGGTCATGTTAACCGCGGCTGCTACCCGGCCACAACGGCTAAAAAAGGCCGAATCGCAACATCCGAGCGCGGCAACGGGCGCCGAGGAACCGAGTCGTCCGAAGCAAGAACCATACCAGCTCGGCCGTGCGACAGCACCCGTTGCGGGCAGGCAAGGCAGGTGTTCGTTCAGGATTTGGCGCCCGCGGCGGCGTCCGCATCGGCCGGCACCGGCCGGCTCACCACCACCTCGTCGACCAGGCCGAAGTCCTTGGCCTCGTCGGGCGAGAGGAACTTGTCGCGCTCGACCGCCTGCTCGATCACGGCAAGCGGCTGGCCGGTGTGCTTGACATATATCTGGTTGAGCCTCGAGCGCAGGTTCAGGATCTCGCGCGCTTGGATCTCGATGTCGGTCGCCTGGCCCTGCGTGCCGCCCGAGGGCTGGTGCACCATGATGCGCGCATTGGGAAGCGCATAGCGCTTGCCCTTGGTGCCGGCGGCGAGCAGCAGCGAGCCCATGCTCGCGGCCTGGCCGATGCACACCGTCATGATCTGGGGCCGCACATATTGCATGGTGTCGTAGATCGCCAGTCCCGAGGTCACCACCCCACCCGGCGAGTTGATATAGCAGGCAATGTCCTTGCTCGGATTATCCGACTCGAGATAGAGCAGCTGCGCGCAGGCGAGGCTCGCCACCGCATCGTTGATCGGGCCGGTCAGGAAGATGATGCGCTCCTTGAGAAGGCGCGAATAGATGTCGTAGGAGCGCTCCCCGCGGCTGGTCTGCTCGACCACCATGGGGATCAGGTAGTTCATCTGGGCTTCGCTGTGCTCGACCATCGCCTCTTCCGTCCTTCCCATAGCCCCAAGTCCCCGCGCGTACGCGGCAGCTCTATTCCGCCTCCTGGGCATCCTTGCCCGCGGTCTTCTTGCGCGCAGCTCCCGCCCGGGCCGGCTTGCCGGCCGGAGGCGGAGTCGGCGGCGCCGCCTCGTCGGGATCGCGCACGAGTTCGGCAACCGTGACCTTGCGCTCGCTCGGCTTCGCCAACTCCAGGATGAAATCGACGACCTTCCCCTCGAAGAGCGGGGCGCGCAGCTGGGCGACCGACTCGGGCGAGGTCTTGAAATACTCCAGCACCTGCCGCTCCTGGCCGGGGAAACGCCGCGCCTCCTCGAACATGGCGCGGTTCAGCTCCTCGGCCGCGACCGTTATATTGTGTCGCTCTCCCACTTCTGAAAGGAGCAGGCCGAGCCGCACGCGGCGCTCGGCGATGGCGCGATAATCGGCCTTGAGCTCGTCCTCGCTTTTCGTCGCCTCGTCGGGCTCGAGCTCGCCCCGCTTCCGGCTCTCCTCGACCTGCTGCCAAATCTGCGCGAACTCCACCTCGAGCATGCCCTCGGGCACCGCGAAATGGTGCGCCTCGGCGAGAGCGTCAAGCAGGGCGCGCTTGAGCCGCGCCTTCGCGACCTCGCCATACTCGCGCTCGAGCCGCTCGTGCACGTTCTTGCGCAACGCGGCCAGGCTCTCGAGGCCGAGGTCCTTGGCGAGCTGCTCGTCGACCTTGCTCGCGATCGGCCGCCGGATTTCCTTGAGCGTCACGGCGAAGCTCGCGGCCTTGCCGCGCAGGGCCTCGGAGGCGTAATTGGCGGGGAAGGTCACCTCGACGGTCTTGCTGGCACCCGCCTCGAGCCCCTCGAGCTGCTCCTCGAAGCCGGGGATGAACTGCCCCGCACCGAGCTCGAGGTAGTAGCCCTCGCTCGCGCCGCCCGGAAAGTCCTGGCCTGCGATCGTGCCCTTGAAGTCGATGACCGCAATGTCGCCTTTTGCGCTTATGTGGCCGGGAGCGGCGGGCTCGCTCCGCTTGTACTGGGCCGCGAGCCGCTCAAGCGCCTCGTCCTCCTCCTTCGCGCTGACCTCGGCCACCAGGCGCTCGAGAGCGAGCGTGGTGAAGTCCATCGGCTCGACCCTGGGCAGCACCTCGATGGCGAGCTTGTATTCGAGATTGCTGCCCTTCTCGAAGGAGGTGATCTCGATCTTGGGGCGCAAGGCGGGTCGCAGGCCTTGCGACGTGATCGCCTGCTGCGAGCTGTCGGCCACCGCGCGCTCGACGACCTCGCCCAGCACGGAATCGCCGTAGCGCTTCTTGAGAATGGCGAGCGGCACCTTGCCGGGACGGAAGCCGGGCACCCGCACCTGGCTCCCCAGCTGGTTAAGCCGGTCGGTGATCTTCGCCTCGATGTCCTGGGCGGAAAGCACGACCTTGAACTCGTGTCTCAAGCCGTCGACCGCCGTTTGCGTTACTTGCATAAGGAATATCCCAAGAATTAGCGGCTGACTTTTCCCTTAGCGAGACCGTGCCCGCGGCCTCGCGCGCAAGAGCGGCATCTCTTCCCGTCTGGTGCGGGCGGAGGGACTTGAACCCCCACGACCTCGCGGTCACCAGGACCTAAACCTGGCGCGTCTACCAGTTTCGCCACGCCCGCCGTGCCGTTTCGGTCGGCTACCCGCTCCCCGCGGCCGCGTCAACGCCCAACGCGCCGGGGGGTTCTATTAAGCCCTCCGCACCCGCGGTTCAAGGGGTACGGCCGGAGGTGCTCTCCCGCCGCTCGACGAGGGCGGCGGCGGCCGCATCGAGGATGGCGTCGGTATCGATCCGGTAGGCGCGATAGAGGTCGGGAATGTCTCCGGATTGGCCGAAATGATCGACCCCGAGCGGATGCACGCGATTGAGCCCGACGGCACCGAGCCACGAGAGCGTCGCCGGATGCCCATCCATCACCGTGACGAGCACACCCTCCGGCGACAGCGGTGCGAGGAGCCGGCCGATGTGGCTCGCCTCCTGCCGCTTGCGCCAATCGCCGTGGAGGCGGCTCGCGGAGGTGACCGCCAGGAGCCCGGCACCCGGCACGTCCTCGAGCACTTGCCGGTGGGCCTCCGCCGCTTCCTGAGCCACGGCGCCGCTATAGACGATGGCAAGCTCGCTTCCCGGTGCCGGCGGTACCGCCCAATAAGCACCCGCGATGACTGAAGCACCCAGCTCCGGTCCGAGCTGCCGCTCGGGCTGAGCGAGCGTGCGGGTCGAAAGGCGCAGATAGAGCGAGTGCCCGTCCGGCGCCTGCATGAACTCGAAGCCCCAGCGCATGATCTCCGCGAGCTCGTCGACAAAGGCCGGCTCGAAGAAGTCGAGATTGGGCATACCCAGGCCGATCAAGGGGGTGGCGAGCGATTGGTGTGCCCCGCCCTCGGGGGCCAAGGTGATCCCCGAGGGAGTCGCCACCAGCATGAAGCGCGCGTCCTGGTAGAGCGCGTAGTTGAAGGCGTCGAGCCCGCGCATGATGAAGGGGTCGTAGAGCGTGCCGATCGGCAAGAGCCGCGCGCCGAAGATCGGTCCGGCTAAGCCGAGGGCCGCCAAGAGGATGAAGAGGTTGTTCTCGGCGATGCCGAGCTCGATGTGCTGGCCCTCGGGCGATTGCACCCAGCGCTGGCTCGAGACGACGTGCTCCTCCTTGAAGAGATCCTCCTGGCGCGCGCGGGCGAAGACGCCGCGCCGGTTGACCCAGGGCCCGAGGTTGGTCGAGACGGTGACATCGGGCGAGGCGGTGACGATGCGACGGGCGAGCTCGCTCTCGCCCCGCGCGAGCTCATTGAGGATGCGTCCGAAGCCCTCCTGGGTCGAGGCCTTGGCCACGCGCGGCGGCGCCAATGTGGCCGGGACCGCGACGGCCGCGGTCTGGTGCCGGCGCGGGAATTGGCGCGCGAACGGCACTTGGTCGAGAAAGCGCTGCAGCTCCTCGGCCGCGATATCGAGCCCGGCGAACCGGTCCCACTCGGCCCCCTCGGGAATGCGCATCATCGACTTGAATTGCGCCATCTGCTCGCGGTTCATGAGGCCGGCGTGATTATCCTTGTGACCCGCGAACGGCAGCCCGAAGCCCTTGATCGTATAAGCGATGAAGCAGGTCGGTTCGCCGTCAGCGGCGGCATCGAGGGCCTCGAGCACGGAGGCCATGTCGTGGCCGGCGAGATTGGTCATGAGCGCGTGGAGCTGATCGTCGTCGTGGCTGTCGAGGATGGCAGCCGTGGCGCGGCTCTTGCCGAGATCGCTCGCGAGATGGCGGCGCCAGCCGGCACCGCCCTTGAAGCAGAGGGCGGAGTAAAGCGAGTTCGGGCAGTCGTCGATCCAGTCGCGCAGGGCCTCTCCGCCCGGCTTGGCGAAGGCGGCCTCGAGACGCTTGCCGTACTTGAGCGTCACGACGCGCCATTTCATGGCGTGGAAGAGACTGTCGAAGCGGCTGTAGATGCGGTCGGTGATGACGTTGTCGAGGCTCTGGCGGTTGTAGTCGATCACCCACCAGAGGTTTCGGATGTCGTGCTTCCAGCCCTCGAGCAGGGCCTCATAGACGTTGCCCTCGTCGAGCTCGGCGTCGCCCACCACGGCCACCATGCGGCCGGGCAGAAGCCCTGCCGGCGTCATCTCCTTGAGATGCACGTAGTCCTGCACCAGCGAGGCGAAATTCGTCATCGCCACCCCTAGTCCGACCGAGCCCGTCGAGAAATCGACGTCGTCGTCGTCCTTGCTGCGCGAGGGGTAGGACTGGGTGCCGCCGAAGGCGCGGAAGGCGGCGAGCTTCTCCCGGCTTTGGTGGCCGAGGAGATACTGGATGGCGTGGAAGATCGGGCTCGCGTGCGGCTTGACGGCCACCCGATCCTCTGGCCGCAAGCTGTGAAAATAGAGCGCGGACATGAGCGTTGCCACCGAGGCCGAGGACGCCTGATGCCCTCCGACCTTGAGCCCGTCGCGCTCGGTGCGCAGGTGGTTGGCATTGTGGATCATCCAAGAGGAGAGCCACAGCACCTTGCGCTCAAGGGCCGTGAGGCAGGCGAGCGTATGGGCCGATATGGGCTTGGCAGCGGATGCGAGAGCGGCCGTGTCGGGCATGGCGGTACTCTAGCAAGCCCGGTGCTGCCGGACCAGCAAGGCTATGTCCGGCCCCTCAGCGCGACAGCCGCTCCACATAGTGCTGGCAGAACGTCTTGAGCGCCATGGTGCGTGGGCCGCTGCCGTAGGGTTCCCGGCCCGGGTGCCGGAGGGTGAACTCGAAGCGCACGTGGGGAATGCTGTAAAGGTCGGTGAACACGTCGAGCACCTCGGCGGTCTCGACCGTGCGATCCGCATGCTCGCGCCGGAAGCTGGCCCCCGCCTTGATGAACTCGAAGAGGTTTCCCCGTCTGAAGAAGACGCTGCTAAGCCGTTGCCCCCGATCGCTCATTGGCCCCCTCGGCCCACCCGGAGCGCCCTCTGCAAGCAAGCGTTCCGTGCCCGCCGCGATCTTACTTATGCTGAACGGGAAAACACAAGTGCAAATCCCAGAAATGCATGGCGTTTTGCGAATTCACCCGCAAATTTGCGCGGACATTTCCGCGCCGCCGGGCCGCGCAACGCGGCGGTGCCGCATAGCGCCGCTCCCGCGCGGGCAGCGGCCGGTCGCTCAGGCCCGCAGCAAGGCCTTGACGCCGGGGGCGGCGGCCACCTTCCCCTCACCGGTATAGGCCTCGTGGTTGGCCTCGATATCGGCTTGGCGGTAGCGGTAATTGACCATCATGCCGTAGGACTGGGAGATACCCTTCTCCGAGCGGTCGGCGAGCCAATCGATCTGCTCGATGCGGGCACCGTTCGAGAGGTGGAAGTGCGCCACGGGGTCGCGCGCGCGGCCATCCTCGCGCCGTTCCTCGGCCAAATAGCCCGCCGCGAGGCGCGTGAGCGGGCCTCGCAGTGCCTTAGCGATTTCCGGGCTCGCCTCCCAGCCGGGCAAACCAAGCAGGGCGGCAAAGCTTTTCTCTCCGGCGCTCCGGCCGGGGAGGGCCGCAAGCGCCTTGCTTTCCGCCGGCAGCAGTTCGGCCGTCCCGGACTTGAGCGCGTGCTCGAGCCAACGCCGGAAGCCGGGCATGGGCGAGAGGGTGGCAAAGTCCTTGAGATTATGGAACTCGTCGGCCAGCTCCTCGACCACCCGCTTGATCAGGAAGCCGCCGAAGCTGATGCCGACGAGGCCCTTCTGGGCGTTCGAAATCGAATAGAAGATCGCGGTATCCGCCGTTTGCGCTTCCTGCACCGGGGCCGTGGAATCGAGCAGGCGCTGGATGTTGTCCGCAAGTCCGTTGGAGAGCGCCACCTCGACGAAAATGAGCGGCTCGGCCGGCATGCGGGGGTGGAAATAGGCAAAGCAGCGGCGGTCCGAATCCAGCCGGTTCTTGAGATCGTTCCACCCTTCGATCTCGTGCACCGCCTCGTAGGCGATGAGCTTCTCGAGCAGGACGGCCGGCGAATCCCAGCCGATGCGGCGCAGCTCGAGAAAGCCGATATCGAACCAGGCAGCCAGGAGCGCTTTGAGATCGGCCTCGAGCGCCTCCATCGCCGGGTCGTCGCCGGCGAACTGGAGGAGTTCGGCACGGAGATCGACGAGAAACTTAACCCCTTCCGGCAATTCGTTGAATTGTCGCAGTAATTTTATGCGCGGTGCATCCAATGCCGCGCGCAGGGCGCGCTCCGCCTTGCGCCGGGCCGCGTCGCCCTGGGCGTTCTGCAGCGCGAGGATGGCACGGCCGACCACGGCTTGGTCGACATCGAAATCCTTGGCCAGGATGGCGAGGAAACGTCGTCGCCCGTCGGGATTGAGGGCGAGATAGCTGCGGCCGAGGACCGCTGCCCGCGCGCGCGCCGACACCTCGCCGCCGCGGCCCTCGAGACAGGCACGCATCTGCGCCCGCAGCCGGGGCGCATCCTCGCCGGGCAAGGAGGGATCGGCAGCGCCCGCCCGAGCGCCGACCATCGCCTGGGCGATGTCGTTCCAGGCCCCGCGCAGATTGCGCAGCGTGCGATCGACGAGGCCGACCTTTTCCGAGTTTGTCATGGCTGGTGCGACATAAACTGCTGCGGCGGCTCTTGCAATGCGTTGGCGCCTTCCTTCAAGCGGCGCAGCAGAGGCGGCAGCAACTCCGGAAGATCTTCGGCGATGAGGCCCGGACCGGCCAGCGTGCCGGCCTCGCCATGGAGCCAAGCGGCGGCGCACGCAGCCTCGAAGGGCGGCATTTTCTGGGCGAGGAGGCCGAGGACCAGCCCGGCGAGCACATCGCCTGTCCCGGCCGTCGCCAGCACGGCCGGCGCATTGCGGCAAATCGCGGCACGGCTGTCCGGGTCCGCGATGACGCTGTCGGCACCCTTGAGGAGGACGACCACCCCCGCTTCGCGCGCAGCACGACGCGCGCGCGTGAGCTTGTCGCCCGATCCGGCGAAGATGCGCGCGAACTCGCCCTCGTGGGGCGTCAGCACCGCGGGGCCCTTGACCGCGGCGCGCAAGGCGCCCGGATCGCCCGCGAAGCAGCTCAAGGCGTCGGCGTCAAGCACGCACGGCCGGCCGGTCGCTAAGGCTGCGAGCACGCGCGCGCGGGTCTCGGCGGTCGCCTCGTTGCCGGGGCCGAGAAGATAGACGCTCTTGCCCCGGCTCTCGAGCACGGCCGAGAAAGCGGCGAAATCCGCGAAGGGCTCGGTCAGCAGGCCAGCAGTCGCCCCCTGGAAGATCGGCTCGGCCGCGGGCGGGCTGGTCACGGTGACGAGCCCGGCACCCACCCGCATCGCCGCCCGGGCGGCGAGCTTGCCCGCCCCCGTCATGCGGGCACCCGCGACCACCAGCGCATGGCCGCGCCGGTACTTGTGATCCGTGAGCTTCGGCCAGGGGTAGCATGCGAGCCAAAGGGCCGGATCGTTCACGTAGGTGGCCGGCCCGATCGCGGCGAGAACCGTGTCCGGAATGCCGATGTCGGCGACCAGCACCTCGCCGCAGAGCAGCCGGCCCGGCAGAAGAAGATGGCCGGGCTTCATGCGGAAGAAGGTGACGGTGACGAGCGCCTCAGCCGCAGCGCCGAGGATCTCGCCGGTGTCGCCGTGGAGCCCGCTCGGGATATCGACGGCGACGACCGGAACGCCGCGCGGTCCGATCGCCTCGACGACGGCACGGGCCGCCCCCTCGAGCGGGCGCGCGAGACCGGCGCCGAAAAGCGCGTCGACGACGACCGAAGCACCGTCGAGCGCCGCGGGGTCGAGTGCTGCCACGGGCTCGCCCCAACGACCGAAATTGAGTGCGGCATCGCCCCGGAGCCGAGCGCTCTCGCCGAGGAGTGCCACCCGTACCGGCCAGCCCGCCGCGCGCAAATGGCGGGCAGCGACGAAGCCGTCGCCGCCGTTGTTCCCCGGCCCGCAGAGTACGACGACTTGCCCGCGCGGCAGCCGCGCCCGCACCGCGTCCGCCACGGCGCGACCGGCCGCCTCCATGAGCTGCTCGCCGGCGATGCCCGCGGCCAAGGCCGCGCGATCGGCGCTCGCCATCTCCGCGACGCTCAGCAGCGCCGTCCCCCGTTGGCGCCTCTCCTGCATGGTCCGCCTGCTCCCGGCAACTCGAATATGGTCCCTGCAATCGCCCTGATGTTAGCGTTTCGGGCTCCCCAGGCCAATCGAGCCCGCCCGAAGCGCGGCATTGCCAGCGGGCGGGGTGAGCCTTTATCATGCCAGAAAGCTGCAAACGCCGATGCCACAAGCGAGTTCGCCAATGACTGACTTCGGGGAGAGCGTCATGGGATGGTTGCCGCGGGCCGCGGGCGCAGCATTGCTGCTGCTTGGCGCCGCCTGCACATCCACTTTCCAAGCGAGCCCGCCGCTCGAAGGCAGCGGTGCCATCACCGATACCGCGAGCGCCCAAACGAACCTCGAGGACCTGCTCAACGCCCCCGGGCGCGGCACCGACAAGTTCGGCTATCTCAACCAGCAGGTGACGCCTACCTCCTATCGGACGCTGTTCCTGGCCAAGCTCAAGCCGACCTATGCCCTGACGATCAAGCAGCGCAACGTCGAGGCCGAGCAGTTCGAGGTCTTCGCCATCGACATGACCTATCTGCAGGCCGCCAAGCTGGCACTCGACAACGGCTATGCGGGCTTCACCGCGGCCGCACCGGAAAGCTTCCTCCACGTCATCGTCCGGAACAATCAACTCGACGACCCGACCTACCGCAAATGCGTGGAAAGCTGCCAGACGCTCAATTGCGGCTGCGTTCCCACCTATTACGACTATGCCACCCTCGGCATGCCGGCCGGCCTCGGCACCTACGGACACTATGACCTGATCGACGCGCGCGCGCTCCTGAGCTTCGACTTGAACAAGGACGTCGCGCCCGGCGCCTACGACGCCAAGGCCACGATCGACAAGATGCACAAGCAATACCCCTTCCTGACCGCGGGCAGCGGCGAGCCGGCGGAAACGGCCCCGGGCGCTACGACGACCCCCGGGCCGACGCCGCCCGAGCCCACGCCCGGACCCCCGACCGACACCACGCCGCAGGCGCAGCCCACGCCGCCGCCTGATATCCCGCCGGCGCCGCCGCCCAAGCACCCATGATCTACGAGGAGCGCACCTACACGCTCAAGCCGGGAGCGACGGCAACTTATTTCAAGACCTACGAGGCGGAGGGGCTGGAAGTCCAGAAGGCGATCCTCGGCAAGCTCATCGGCTATTTCCAGACCGAGTTCGGCACCCTCAATCAGGTGGTCCATATCTGGGCCTACGACTCCCTCGCCGAGCGCGACCGGCGTCGCGCCAAGCTGTGGCAGGACCCGACTTGGCTCGGCTACATCCCGAAGGTGCTCCCCCTCGTCTTGAAGATGGAAAACCGCCTCTTGATCCCGGCCCCATTCTCGCCGTTGAAATGACGCGGGCGGCCGGCACCGGCACTGCCTTGCAGCACCCGCGCGGCCGCCACTCCCGGCCCTGCTCGCCTGCCATCTGGCGGCACCTGGCCGCCGCCTCGCTCGCGGCCCTTCTCTTTCCCTGCGCGGTTTTTGCGACGGACGTCTCGGTTGCGCGCGGGCCGGCCTTCGTCGTCGACGCGACGCACCTCGAGGTCGCGGGCCGTCAATTCAAGCTCTATGGCGTCGACGGCCCCGACATCGACGAGACCTGCGACGACGCGCAAGGCAAGGAATATCCCTGCGGTATCGACGCGCGCACAGCACTCGCCGACCTCATCAAGGGCGGCAGCGTGAGTTGCCTGCCGCGCGGCCCGAACGAGAACGCCGAACTGCTCGGCGTCTGCTCGAGCGGGACCACCGACTTGGCCGAGGCGATGATCGAGGCGGGCTGGGCGATCGCGGACCGCCCCCGCACGCTTTATTACGAAAAGGCCGAGGAGCAGGCCCGCCTGACCAAGCACGGGTTGTGGCAGGGGCGCTTCGTCCCGCCCGGCGACTGGCGCATCGGCGAGCGCGTGCCCCAAAGCCACGTCGGCAAGGGCAACAACTCCGAAAAGCTGTTCTGAGCCCTCGTGGCGCCGTGCGAGGCCCGCGGTAGCGGCACCTCCGCCGGCTTCAGCCGCGCCCGATGAAGGGCATCTTGGTCGCCATGACGGTGAGGAATTGCACGTTGGCGTCCAGCGGCAGGCTTGCCATGTAAAGGACGGCACTCGCCACATGCTTGGGGTCCATCCGCGGCTCGACCGCGATCGTGCCGTTGGCCTGGGGAACCCCGTCCTTCATACGCTCCGTCATCTCGGTCGCGGCATTGCCGATGTCGATCTGGCCGCAGGCGATGTCGTGCTTCCGGCCGTCGAGGGAGGTCGAGCGGGTCAAGCCGGTGATGGCATGCTTGGTCGAGGTGTAGGGTGCCGAGTTCGGTCTCGGGGCGTGCGCCGAGATCGAGCCGTTATTGATGATGCGCCCGCCGCGCGGGGTCTGGCTCTTCATGAGCTTGATCGCTTCCTGCGTGCAGAGGAAGCTGCCGGTCAGGTTGATATCGACGACCTTCTTCCACTGCTCGAAGGTGAGATCCTCGAGCGGCACGGGTGGCGCACCCGTACCGGCGTTGTTGAAGAGCAGGTCGAGGCGGCCGAAACTCGCCTTCGCCTTGGCGAAGAGGGCCTTGACGGCCGCGGGATCGCTCACGTCCGTCGGTACCACGAGCGAACGGCCGCCGGCCCCCTTGGCTTGGCCCGCCGTGGCCTCGAGTGCCTCCTTGCGGCGCCCGGCGAGGACGACCGCATAACCCTCGGCCATGAGGGCCAAGGCGACACTCCGGCCAACCCCGCTTCCCGCGCCCGTGACGACTGCGACTTTCTCCGCTGAGGCCATTTTCTCCATCTCCTCCCGTTGCGAGCACGGCCCGCGAGCCGCCGGCACGTGCCGAGGGGCTGCATGGACATTTCCGGCGCAGCGCCCGAGAGCAATTTGAGCGCGCTCAGCCGTCTTGCGCAAGCTTCCGCACGCGGGCGGCGATGGCCGGGGCGATGCCGGCGCAAGGCGCGCGGGGCCGCCAAGCGGGCGGCACCACTCGCCTCCCCGGCCCCTACTTCGGCAATTCGAGGGCCACGTTCGGCATGCGCTGATTGAGGCGCTTGAGCACTTCTTGCGTGATATCGGGTGCCGTCGTATTCCCGGCGATCGCCGAGCGGCGGATCGCCATGACGAAATTCCTCTCCTTGTCGATCTCGGTCGCGATCTGCTCGATCGTGGTCTCGATCTTGAGAGCCGCGTTGCGGTAGCCGACTTCCAACCGCGCCTGACGATCCTGGTCGTCGCGCTGGACGTCCGCGTTTTTCTTTCTGAGCTCCTGCACGCGCTTCTGATACTCGTCAGCGCTGATGGTGGCGCGCTGTTGCGTCAAAGTCTGCTCGAGCTTGACCAAATTGTCCTCTTCGGACTTGACCAAGCGATCGTCGCTGCCGCGCTGCCTTTCGGCTTGCGCCCTGAGGCTCTTGCCGACCTCGGACATCTGGACGACGTACTGAGTATCGAGGATCGCGATGTTCGTTTGCGCCGCCGCCGGCGGGACCAAAGGCAGCAGCGCCGAGACGACAATGCCGGCCAGGAGCATAACGATCGTGCGGTTCATGCGCGTACCTCTCAAAGCGATGTGTTTTCCTCGGGCGAACGCTCAAGGCGCGGCGGGCGATCGGCGCGGCACTCGCCCACGGCACCGGCGCCGGGCTCGGCGTTGCGTCCCTGCTGTGCGTGTGCTCGGAGTCCCGGCGCCGCGA
This sequence comes from Alphaproteobacteria bacterium, assembly GCA_035516655.1. Taxonomy (GTDB): domain Bacteria; phylum Pseudomonadota; class Alphaproteobacteria; order JACZXZ01; family JACZXZ01; genus DASPPM01. Next base: position 14,767 of record DATJAC010000157.1, read on the forward strand.
TCGGGCGGCTGCGGCGCGTTTGGGGCGAGCGACCGGGCTCGAACCGGCGACATCCAGAACCACAATCTGGCGCTCTACCAACTGAGCTACGCCCGCCATCGATCCCCCGGGCTGCCGCGCGGCGCCGAGGTCGCACGTCTCTAATCCTTTGCCCGGCAGCGGTCAAGCCTTGCGGCCGCGGACGCGTCGCCCAGCACCGTCCTCAGTTGCGGCGGAAATGGCGCCCCAGGCGCTCGAGAGCCGCCTCCAGCACGGCATCCTCCTTGCAGAAGGCAAAGCGGACGAAATGGCTCGGTCCCGCGCTCTCGTAGAAGGCACTCACCGGGATCGCCGTGACGCCCGCCTCGGTCGTGATGTGGCGGCAGAATTCCACGTCGTCGCCCTTGAAGCCGAGCGGGCGGACGTCGGCGCTGATGAAGTAGGTGCCGTGGCAGGCAAGCACGCCGAAGCCGATCGCGGCGAGGCCCGCGGCAAAGAAATCGCGCTTGGTCTCGAGCGCTTGGGCGAGCGCGCGAAAATAGGCATCGTCCTTGCCGAGGCCGTAGGCGACGGCGCGCTGGAGGTTGGGTGGGGTCGTGAAGGTGACGAACTGATGCGCCTTCGCGACCGGTTGCAGAAGCTCGGGCACGGCCGTGACATAGCCGACTTTCCAACCGGTCAGCGCAAAGGTCTTTCCCGCCGAGCCGATCTTGAGGCAGCGCCCGCGCATGCCGGGCAAGGTCATGAGCGGAACGTGCGCGCGGCCGTCGAACACGAGGTGCTCGTAGACCTCGTCGCACACGGCATAAGCGTCGTGGCGCTCGAGCAGTTCGGCGATGAACGCGAGCTCCTCGCGCGTGAAGAGCTTCGCCGCCGGGTTCATCGGCGAGTTGAGGAGGATGAGCTTGGTCTTGGCGGAGAACGCCGCGGCAAGCTCGTCCCTGGGCAGCTCCCAACCGGGTGGGGCGAGCCGCACCAGGCGCGGGACCGCACCCGCCCGACGCACGATCGGCAGGTAGCTGTCGTAGAGCGGCTCGAACAGCACCACCTCGTCGCCCGGCTCGATGAGGCCGAAGAGGCAGCTCGCCAGGATCTCGGTGGCCCCCGAGGCGACCATCACCTCGCGCTGCCAATCGACCTCGAGAGCGTAGAAGCGCTTGGCATGTGCCGCCACCGCCTGGCGCAGCTCGGGCACGCCGAGCATGGGCGGATACTGGTTGGGCTTGTCCTCGAGGAAGAGGGCGGCCTTGGCGCGCACGTCCTCGGGCCCGTTGCCGTCCGGGAAGCCCTGGCCGAGATTGATCGAGCCGTGCTCGATGGCGAGGCGCGACATCACCTCGAAGACCGTGGTGCCGTAACTCGAAAGGACGCTGTTGGCTGGCTTCATGGGCGGCCCGGTGCAGCGAAAGCGCGGCGATGTAGCACGAAAGGGCGTGCGGCGGAAGGCGGCTTCGATGAGCCGCATCGCGTTTGCCCGCGCGCGCGCGCTGCGGCATAGTAGCGCCCGCTTGAACGGGAGGACCTTCCATGCTGCAGCCGGCCGCCGGCATCGCACGCCTCGGCACCGAGACCGCTTTCGAGGTGCTCACCCGCGCCAACGCCTTGGCGGCATCCGGGCGCGACATCATCAACCTCGGGATCGGCCAGCCCGACTTCAAAACGCCCGGCCACATCGTCGAGGCGGGCTGCAAGGCGCTGCGCGACGGCCATCACGGCTATACGCCCGCCGCCGGCATCCCGGAGCTGCGCGCGGCGGTCGCCGCCGACCTCCAGCGCCGGCATGGCGCGAGCGTCGATCCCGGCCATGTGCTGATCGTGCCCGGCGGCAAGGTCACCATGTTCTTCGCCATTCTCATGTTCGGCGAGCCCGGTGCCGAGATCCTCTATCCCAATCCCGGCTTTCCCATCTATGAGTCCGTCATCAATTTCACCGGGGCCAAGGCGGTGCCGATCCCGCTCTACGAGGAGAGCGGCTTCTCCTTCGACGCCGGCGAGGTGCTCGCCCGGATAACGCCGCGGACGCGTCTCCTCATCCTCAACAGCCCGGCCAATCCGACGGGCGGGGCTGTGCCCAAGGCCGAGCTCGACAAGCTGGTCGCGGGTCTCTTGGCACATCCGCACGTCGCCGTCCTGAGCGACGAGATCTACGGCCAGATGCTCTACGACGGACGGACCCATATCTCGCTCCTCCGCTACGAGGCGCTCCGCGACCGCGTCATCCTCCTCGACGGCTGGAGCAAGACCTACGCGATGACCGGCTGGCGCATGGGCTATAGCGTCTGGCCCGCCGCCCTCTTCGCCCACGCCGAGCGGCTCGCGGTCAATTGCCACAGCTGCGTCAACGCCTCCGCCCAATATGCCGGGCTCGCGGCCCTCCTCGGCCCGCAGGAGAGCGTTGCTGAGATGGTCAAGGCCTTCGACCAGCGCCGGCGCGTCATCGTGCGGGCACTCAACCAGCTGCCCGGCGTGCGCTGCGTCGAGCCGGGCGGGGCCTTTTACGCCTTCCCCAACATCACCGGGACGAACTACGACGCCCGGACACTCCAGCAAAAGCTCCTCGAGGAGGCCGGTGTGGCCACCATCGCCGGCACCAGCTTCGGCCGCTACGGGGAAGGCTATATCCGCTTTTCCTATGCCAACAGCACGGAGAATATCGAGCGCGCGATGGAGCGCATCCGCACCGCACTGTCCAGGGATTGAAGGGGGTCGGGGGCCGCAATCGCCTTACCGGCGGCACGTTCCACATGCTAGATTGGTGCGGCGCACAGGTCGGTTGACATGGCTATCGTTCGGCGCCGCCTTTACCTGCCGACCGGAAGCAAGGGGGAGCCGGCGCCGCATTTTTCGGCATTTGCTTGTTATTTAGGCGATCGATCCTGCGGCGGCCGTCTGCGAGTTGCCTGAGACCCGCGGCAGCGCCTTGAGCGGAGCGGTCGCTGGGGGTTGGCACGCACCATGCTAAAGAGGAACGGCTAAAGAGGGACCGGTTCAAGTAAGCGCCGGCGCTGCGGAGAACGACCCGCGCGGGCGGGCCACGGCCGCGGGGCCGGCAGCTGCAAGCGACGCGAGACGAGAGAGGCGATGAAGAAAATCGAAGCCATCATCAAGCCCTTCAAGCTCGACGAGGTGAAGGAAGCGCTCCACGAGATCGGCCTCCAGGGCCTGACCGTGACGGAAGCGAAGGGGTTCGGCCGGCAAAAGGGCCATACCGAGCTCTACCGGGGCGCCGAATACGTCGTCGACTTCCTGCCCAAGGTGAAGATCGAGGTCGTGCTCGAGGACAGCCTCGTCGACCGCGCCATCGAGGCGATCCAGCAGGCGGCACATACGGGGCGCATCGGCGACGGCAAGATCTTCGTAACCAACGTCGAGGAGGCCATCAGAATCCGCACGGGCGAACGCGGAAAGGACGCCATCTAGGCGACACTCGCAGCCGCTCCCGGAGCGTCCGCCGGGACGGCTCAAGCACAAGCGGGAGCGGCCCCATGGGCCGGCGGTGCTGCAGCACCACGACCCGCCGATCATCAAGAAGGGATCAGCAACAATGGCGAAGAAGTTCGAAAAGGTCTTTGACGCGATCAAGGAGCATGACGTCAAGTATGTCGACTTCCGTTTCACCGACCCGCGCGGCAAGTGGCAGCACCTGAGCCATCCGGTGAGCAATTTCGACGAGTCCTTCCTCGAGGACGGCGTCATGTTCGACGGCTCCTCGATCGCCGGCTGGAAGGCCATCAACGAGTCGGACATGACGCTCATGCCCGACCCCGACTCGGCGACCCTCGATCCCTTCATGGCTCAGCCCACGCTCGTGCTCGTCTGCGACGTGCTCGAGCCCACGACGGGCGAGGCCTATAGCCGCGATCCGCGCTCGACCGCCAAGCGCGCCGAGGCCTATCTCAAGGCGACCGGCATCGGCGACACCGCCTATTTCGGCCCCGAGGCGGAATTCTTCGTGTTCGACGACGTGCGCTTCAAGTCGAGCATGAACCAGCACTTCGTCTACCTCGACAGCGAGGAAGGGCCCTACAACTCGGGCCGCAAGTACGAGGAGGGCAACTCCGGCCACCGTCCCCCGATCAAGGGCGGCTATTTCCCGGTCCCGCCCGTCGACTCCGCCCAGGACATGCGCTCCGAGATGCTCGACGCGATCGCCGCCATGGGGGTCAAGGTCGAGAAGCATCACCATGAGGTGGCCCCCTCCCAGCACGAGCTCGGCATCCTCTTCGGCACGCTCTCCGAGACCGCGGACCACATGCAGATCTACAAATACTGCGTGCAGATGGTCGCCCACTCCTACGGCAAGACCGCGACCTTCATGCCGAAGCCGGTCTACGGCGACAACGGCTCGGGCATGCATACCCACCAGTCGATCTGGAAGGGCGGCAAGCCGCTCTTCGCGGGCTCGGGCTATGCCGATCTCTCGGAGACGGCCCTCTATTACATCGGCGGCATCATCAAGCATGCGCGCGCGATCAACGCCTTCACCAACCCGACGACGAACAGCTACAAGCGCCTCATCCCGGGCTTCGAGGCGCCGGTGCTGCTCGCCTATTCGGCGCGCAACCGCTCGGCCTCCTGCCGCATCCCCTTCGTCTCGAGCCCGAAGGGCAAGCGGGTCGAGGTGCGCTTCCCCGACCCCCTCTGCAATCCCTATCTCGGCTTCGCGGCGATGCTGATGGCGGGGCTCGACGGCATCCAGAACAAGACCCATCCGGGCGATCCGATCGACAAGAACCTCTACGACCTGCCGCCCGAGACCTTGAAGGCGGTGCCGACCGTGTGCGGCTCCTTGCGCGAGGCCCTGCAGAATCTCGACGCCGACCGCGACTTCCTCAAGAAGGGCGACGTGTTCTCCGACGACGCCATCGATTCCTACATGGAGCTGCGCTGGGAGGAGGTCTACCGCTTCGAGCACACCCCGCATCCGGTCGAGTTCGAGATGTACTACAGCGCCTGAGGCGGGGCGGCACCTGCCCTTTGGGTGCCACAACCCGATATTTGAGACGGGCCGTTCCCCCAGGGAGCGGCCCGCTCTGCTTCACGTCCCGGTTTTCGCCCGTCTGCCGCGCCGTCGATCGTGACGTGCCAGGCGGGGGACGGCGCGCTATAATTCGGCCACCGTCGCTCCGACCATCACGTCCAGAAGACCGCCTTAGAGGATCCCATGCGCGCAGTCGTCTTTGCTCCACTCCTGCTTGCCGCAGTCGCTCTCCTTGTGCCCCCCTCGACCGCGCACGCCGACGCCCTCGCCTGCAAGCCGAGCGGCAATGCACCCAGCACGACCGGGGTGGTGCTGATGCACGGCGCGCTCGACGGCAGCGGCAATTGGATAGCGTCGCTCAAGAAGAAGCTCGTGGCGGCCGGCTTCCGCCTGGCAACCCCCGAGATGGCCTGGTCGGAACGGCGGGAATACGACCGCAGCTATCAGCAGTCGCTTGACCAGATCGCGACCGAGGTGAAGGGCCTCGAGCAGCATGGTGCGCGCCGCGTCGTGGTGGCCGGCCACAGCTTCGGCGCCAACGCCGCCCTCGGCTACGCAGCCATGCGCGGCGGAGTGGCCGGCGTCGCCGTGATTGCCCCGGGTCAGATGCCGGACCTCCCCGCCCTCCAGCAGATCGTCGGCGCGAGCGTCGCGAAGGCGCGCCAGATGGTGGCGGCAGGGGCCGGCGGCAAGAAGGACTTCTTCAAGGATTTCCTGCAGTGGCATGGGAAATTGGACGGCGCCTATACGACGGCCGCGAATTATCTCAGCTATTTCGATCCCACCGGCGACGCGGTCTACCCCAAAAATGCGGCCAAGCTCAGTCCGCAGATCCCGCTCCTCTGGGTCGATCCCGCGAAGAACGACAACGATACCATCGTGGTCAGCAAGGCTTACGCCTTCGACAAGGCGCCGCGGAACCCGCTCAGCCGCTACATCCTCTCGCCGAGCGGCCATCTCGACACCCCGGCCGCGAGTGCCGACCTCGTGGTGGCGTGGCTCAAATGCTTGTGAAAGTGGGGCGCGCGGAATTCCGTGGCTGCCACCTTGCCGACCGACTGAAGTCGCCCTAGGCGGAGCCGGGCATGCCGGACGACCGGAACGATCCTCACGCCAGTGCCGCCCTCTCGGTGAGCGGCGACGACGCGCTGCCCGTCGACCTCGAGGGACCGACGGAGCGGCCCTTCCGTCCCTTCCCGCGAGCGTGGCTCGAGCGGACCGTGTTCGACATTTTCACCGAGGTCGCCGCCGCCCATGCCGACAAGACCGCCCTCGACGACGGCGAGCGCTTTCTCACCTACCGCGAGGTGCGCGAGGCAGCCCTCAAGCTCGCGCGCCGGATCGCGGGCACGCTCGAGCGCGGCAATGCCATCGGGATAGCGCTGCCGAACGGCGCCACCTATCCGGTCGCCATGCTCGCGGCCCTTGCCGCCGGACGCCCCTACGTGCCCTTGGACCTGAGTTTTCCCGAGGCGCGCAATCGCTTGATCCTGCGGCAATCCGGCATCAAGGCCGTCGTCGTCGACGAGCGTACCCGCGATGCCTTGGCGCGGATGGACCCGACCCTCCGGCAGCTCGACTTCGCCGGGGAGGACGGCGGGAGCGAGGACACGGCCCTCGCACCCTCGCCCGACGACATCGCTTTCGTCATCTACACCTCGGGCAGCACCGGCCAGCCGAAGGGAGCGTATTTCGATCAGCGCAGCCTGCTCCACGACGCCATGCGCCACATCAACTCGGCGCATCAGTCGGCGGAGGACCGCGTCGCCCTCATCTTCGCTCCCACCGTGCGCGCGGCCCAGGAGGACATCTACGGAGCGCTCCTGACCGGGGCCACGACCTTCGTCGTCGACGTGCGGAGCAAGGGCCTGCAGGAGCTTGTGCGCGCGCTCAGGCGCGGCCGGATCACGATGTGCTTCTCCGTCCCCTTCGTCTTCAGGCGCCTCGTCGAGCTTTGCACCGACCGGAAGGTGTTCGAGACGATCCGCATCTATTGCCTCGCGGGCGACCGCGTGTTCGCTTCCGACGTCGAGCTCTTCCGCAAGCACTTTCCCGCCACGAGCCGCTTCGCCGTTGGTGTGGGCTCGACGGAGACTAACTTCTATACCTACTGGTTCATCCCGCCCGAACGCCCGCTCGCCGAGGCCATGGTGCCGGTCGGCTATGTGCCGCCGGGCTACCGGGTCGCCATGGTCGATGCCGAGGGCAAACCCGTGCCCCGGGGCGAGCTCGGCGAGATCGTCGTCTCCGGCCGCTATATAGCCCTCGGCTATTGGAACGACGCGGCCCTCACCGAGCGGACCTTCTCCGCGTCCCCCGACGATCCGGCCGTGCGCGTCTTCCGCATGGGCGATCTCGGCCGCATGCGGCCCGACGGACTCGTCGAGCTGATCGGCCGCAAGGACCGCCAGATCAAGATCCGCGGCAATCGCATCGAGCCGGCGGAGGTCGAGGGCGCCATCCGCCGCCATCCTGCCGTGCGCGACGGCGTGGTCATTCCGCGCGCAGAGGGCGAGGCGGTCGAGCTCGCCGCCTATGTCGTGCTCGCGCAAGATGCGCGGCTGACGAGTGCCGAGCTCGCGACTTGGCTCACCCGCCACCTGCCCGACTACATGCGGCCGAGGGAGATCAACTTCGTCGACGAGTTTCCCATGCTGGGCAATTTCAAGCCCGACGTGATGGCCCTCACGGAGATGGACCGCCGGCGCACTGGTGCCGCCGGCCCCGGCCGCGCTACCGCGACGGCAGCGACGACACCGGCACCCGCGGTCGATCACGCCGTCGCGGAGGCAGTCGCGGCCGCATGGAAGCGTCTCCTCGGCGCCGACTCGTTCGAGAAGAACGTCACTTGGGAGAGTGCCGGCGGCGATTCGGCCGCGGGCATGGAGCTCATCTTCGAGCTCGAGGAGCGGCTCCGCCGGCGCATCGGGATGGATCTCCTGGCACCGGGCACGCGGCCGAGCGAGCTGATCGCGACCCTAGAACGCGCCGGCGCCGAGGGCGGCCTCGCTTCCCCCACCCCCGCCCCGCAGCGTGCGCGTCCGCAGCTCTTCTTTCTCCCCGGCCTGCTCGGCCCCCTCCTCAACATCATGCGCTTCGCGCAAACCCTGGCGGACGACGCGGACGTGCACGTGCTCGACTATCTCCCGGTCGATCCCGCCAAGCCCAAGCCCGTCGACCTCGACGACGTCGTGGCGGACGTAGTCGACCAGATCCGCGCGCTCGCCGGTGCGGGCGAGCCGATCCGCCTGCTCGGCTATTCCATGGGCGGGCTCGTCGCCTACCAGGCCGCAAGGGTCATGGCGGAACAGGGCAGCGCCATCGAATTTCTCGGCATCGTCGACTACTCGCCGGTGGCCTGGACCACGCCATGGTACGAGCTCGGCCGCGAATCCCTCGTCGAGCGGGTGATGCGTATCGCGATGCGCGGGACGAGTGCGAAGATCACGCCCGGCCGTTTTTTCCAGCGCCTCCTCGAGCGCCAGCTCAACCGGCAACGCT
>DATJAC010000158.1:0-7276 GCA_035516655.1 Alphaproteobacteria bacterium
GGGCCGGTCGCCATGTGCAGCCAGAGCGGGGCCATGAGCGTAGTACCCTACGGCCTCCTGCGCCGCCGCGGCATCGGCGTGCGCCACGCCCATGCCACGGGCAACGACGCCGACGTGACGGTTGCCGAGCTCGCCTGCGCCGTTGCATCCGACCCGGACGTGAAGCTCCTCCTCCTCTACCTCGAGAGCGTTCCGGACCCCCATAATCTCGCGAAGGCCGCGCGCATCGCGCGCGAGCGCGAGCTCCCCATCGTGGCGCTCAAGTCCGGCCGCACCGCGGCAGGCCAGCGGGCAGCGCTGTCGCACACCGGTGCCCTCGCCACCGAGGACCGCGTCGTCGACGCCTTCTTCGCGCGGCACGGGATCTGGCGCGTGAAGGACATCGCGGGCCTCGTGCGGGCGGCCGAGCTCTACCTCAAAGGCTGGCGGCCCCGCGGCCGGCGCCTTGCGGTGGTCAGCAACTCGGGTGCCACCTGCGTCATGGCGGCGGATGCGGCAACCCTCGCGGGCCTTGCCATCGCACCGCTCGCGCCCGAGACGCGCGAGGCACTCGGCCGCGTGCTGCCGAGCTTTGCCACCACGACGAACCCGGTCGACATCACCGCGGCCCTACTGAGCAACAGCCGGCTCTTCGGCGACATTCTCCCGATTCTGGCGCGCGATCCGGCGGTCGACGCCCTCATGGTCGGCCTTCCCGTCGCGGGCGTGGGCTACGACGTCGATGCCTTCGCCAAGGATACCGCGTCCTTTGCCAAGGCGACCGGCAAGCCGGTCGTGGTCGCCGCCCCGCAGCCCAACGTGGGCCAGCGTTTCAAGGAGGAGGGTGTCGCCGTCTTCGAGCTCGAGGTGGAGGCGATCGAAGCGCTCGCCCAGCTCATAGCACACCTCGAGCTCATCGCGCGCGTGCGCGGCACCCAGCCGTCGACGGCCGCGGCGGCGCCCGCCGCAACGGGGCGGAGCCGCGTGCTCAACGAGGCGGAAAGTCTCGCCTTCGTCGGAGCGCGCGGCATCCGCGTGGTGCCGCACCGTCTTTGCCGCTCGGAGGCCGAGGTGCTGGCCGCTTTCGCCGTCCTCGGCCCGAAGGTCGCGGTCAAGGGCTGCTCGAGCGAGGTCACGCACAAGTCGGAGCTCGGACTCGTGCGTCTCGCTCTCGCCGATGCGGACGCCGCCGCCGCCGCCTATCGCGACATGGAGCGCATTCTCGGCGAACGCAAGCTGCGCTTCGACGGCGTCATCGTCGCCGCCCTGGCGGAGGGACGGCACGAGCTCATGATCGGCGGCCATCGCGATCCCGTCTTCGGCCCGGTCGTGGTGGTGGGGGAGGGAGGGAAGTACGTCGAGGCGCTCCCCGACCTCAAGGCCCTGCTCCCGCCCTTCACGGCGGAGGAGGCCATGGCGGCCATAGCAGGCCTCCGTATCGCACCGCTTTTCCCCGGCGTGCGCGGCGAGCCCGCGATGGACATAGCAGCCTTCGCGGAGGCCGCGGTCGCCGTCGGCCGCATGATGGCCGACCCCTCCTCTGGCCTCCTGAGCCTCGACCTCAATCCCGTGCTCCTCGGCAGCCGCGGCGAGGGCTACACGGTCGTCGATGCGGTCGCGATTCTGGAGGAGTGAGCGGCACGCGTCTTGAGCACGCTTCGGTCATTGCCGAAGCATGGTCGCGGGCGTTCGGCTAAGATGGCCTCGGTGAACGGAGAAATGCCATGGCTGCCAGTCAAGACGAGAAGGCGAGGAAATTCCGGGCACTCCACGCGGGTCCGGGGGCTTTCATCATCCCCAATCCCTGGGACCAAGGTAGTGCCAGGATACTCGCCGCCCTCGGATTTCAAGCGCTCGCCACGACCAGTGCCGGCTATGCCTTCTCGCTCGGCCGCCGCGACGGGGCGGTCGGCCGCGACGCGATGCTCGGCCATTGCCGGGCGATCGTGGGCGCGAGCGAGCTTCCGGTCTCGGCCGATCTCGAGAACTGCTTCGGCGATCGGCCGGAGGTGGTGGCCGAGACCGTCCGTTTGGCGGCGGCGACCGGCCTCGTCGGCTGCTCGGTCGAGGACGCAAGCGGCGATCCGGCGCGGCCGATCTACGACCACGGCCTCGCCGTCGAGCGGGTGGCGGCCGCGGTCGCGGCGGCGCGCGCGCTGCCCTTTCCCTTCACGCTCACGGCGCGGGCGGAGAATTTTCTCCACGGACGGCCGGACCTCGAGGATACGATCCGGCGCCTCGACGCCTTCGCGGCGGCGGGGGCCGACGTGCTCTATGCGCCCGCACTTCCAAGCAAGGACGCGATCAAAGCGGTGTGTGCTGCGGTCGCACCCAAGCCGGTCAATGTGCTGACCGCGGGCGTCGTGGCCGCGATGTCGCTCGACGAGCTCGCGGCCTTGGGTGCCAGGCGGATCAGCGTCGGGGGTGCGCTCGCCCGAGCGGCACTCGGCGCCTTCCTCCGTGCTGCGCGCGAAATGAAGGAGCGGGGCACCTTCGCCTTCCTGGCCGAGGCCGCCCCCATGGCGGAGATCACTAGCTTCATGGCGGCGAAATGAGCAGGTCTCAGAGGAACCCGATCGAGAGCCAGGGGAAGGCGGCGACGACGACGAGGGCCACGAGGAGGGCCGCGAGGTAGGGCCAGATGCGGCCCATGCTCTCGTCGGGCGAGACGCGGCCGATGGCGCAGGCCGCATAGAAGCCGACGCCGAAGGGCGGGGCGAAGAGCCCGAGCCCCATGGCGAGGATCACCACCATCGCGTAATGCACCTCGTGCACGCCGAGTGCCCGCGCCACGGGGAAGAGGAGCGGGCCGAAGAGCACGATCGCGGGAATGCCCTCGAGCACGCTGCCGAGGATCACGAAGGCGGCGATCGAGACGGCGAGGAAGCCCGCGTGCCCGCCCGGGACGGAAGCCATCATGGTGACGAGCTGGTGGGAGAAGCCGGACTGGGTGAGCGCCCAAGCCATCGCCGTCGCCGTGCCGATGATGAGGAGGATGGCCCCCGAGAGCGACGCCGTCTCGATCAGGATCGGATAGAGCCGACGCACGGGGAACTGGCGGTAGACGAGGATGCCGACGACGATGGTGTAGACGACCCCCACGGTCGAGACCTCGGTCGCGGTCGCCACCCCCTCGACCACGGCGTAGCGGATGACGAAGGGCAGGACCAAGGCGGGGAGGGCCACCACGAAGGCGTGCAAGACTTGCCGTGGTCCGGCACGGCGCACCTGGCTCACGTCGTCGCCGCGCGAGCGGAAGAAGCAGACCACGATGAGCGCGAGGGCGGCGACGAGGGCGGGCAGGAGCCCACCCGTGAAGAGGCCCGAGATCGAAACACCGGTGACCGAGCCGATGGTGATGAGCACGAGGCTCGGCGGAATGGTCTCGGCCATGGCCCCCGAGGAGGCGAGGAGGGCCACGAGCTCGCCCGGAACCGCCCCGCGCCGCTTCATCTCGGGGAAGAGGACCGGAGCCACCGCCGCCATGTCGGCCGCCTTCGAGCCCGAGATGCCCGAGACGAGATAGATCGCACCCAGCAGCACATAGGCGAGCCCGCCGCGCACGTGGCCGAGCAGGGAGGCGAGGAAGTCGACCAGCACGCGCGCCAGCCCCGTCATCTCGATGAGGAGGCCGAGAAAGACGAAGAGGGGTACGGAGAGCAGGACGAGGTTCGACATGCCCTCGTCCATCCGGTTCACCACGATCATGAGCGGGGCATGGGTCGCAAGCGCCAAGTAGGAGAAGGTCGCGACGCCGAAGGCAAAGGCGATCGGCACGGCGATGGCGACGGAGATCGCGACGATGCCGACGAAGAAGATCAGCAGGTTGAAATTGCCGAGTGCCAAGAGTGCTGGCTTGAGGAGCCAGAGACCGCCGGCGACGAGTGCGATCACCAGCACGGCACCGAGGGTGCCGCGCAGGGTGGCACCCTCGATGAGCCGGAGGAGGGCTATGCCCAGCATGAGGAGGAACGCGATCCCGATCGCGAGCACCCTCCAGCCGTCGTGGATTTCGAGGGCGGGGGTGGTGATGGCCCATTGGCTCTCGAAATAGGCGACGGCCGGCGGCAGGATCTCGATCACGAAGAGGGCGACAATGGCAAGCGCCAAGGTGTCGAGCCAGCGCCGCCGTCGGGGGCCCAGGTAGGCGACGATCGCGGTAAGCCGCATATGCTCCTGGCGGCGCAAGGCGATCACGGCCCCCAGCATGGCGAGCCAAAGGAACAGGATCGAGGCGAGCTCGTCCGACCAGGTGAGCGGGCGGTCGAAAACGTAGCGCGAGACCACGCCCGCGAAGAGCACGATGGTCTCGATCACCACGAGGCAGGCGGCCGGCAGCTCGGTGAGCCAGGCGAGTGCCCGGTCGAGGCGCTCTAGGCGGCGGTCAGTTTCGATTGTCGGCGCGGCCATCCCCGGCGCCGGCACCTCAGGCCAGCGCCCCCACCGCCTTTTCCAAGAGGCCCCAGGCCTCGTCGCCGAACTTCGCCTTCCACTCGGCATAGAAGCCCGCCTTGCGCAAGGCGGCACGGAAGGCCTCGGCGTCGGTCTGATTGAAGACCATGCCTTTCGCCTGCAGATCGCCTTGCAGGCTCTCGTTGAGATGCCGGATGTCGTCGCGGTCCTTCAGGGCGGCCGCATTGAAGTTGCGCTCGACGATCTCCTGCAGCTCCTTGGGCAGCTTCGCCCAGGCCTGGTCGTTGGCGAGGAACCAGAAGCCGTCCCACATATGGTTGGTGATCGAGCAGTACTTCTGCACCTCGTAGAGCTTGGCGATCGAGATGATCGAGAGCGGGTTCTCCTGGCCCTCGACGACCTTGGTCTGGAGGGCCGAGTAGACTTCCGAGAAGTTGATGCCCGCAGGTGCTGCACCGAAGGCCTTGAACATCGAGGTCCAGAGCGGGCTCACCGGCACGCGGATCTTGAAGCCCTTGAGGTCGTCGGGAGTGACGATCGGGTGCGTGCTCGAGGTCATCTGGCGGTAGCCGTTGTCCCACATCTTCTCGAAGGCATAGAGGCCCGACTTCGCGATCGCCGCACGCACATGCGCACCGAGGGCCCCGTCCATGGCCGGCCACACCTGCGTATAGTCCTTGAAGGCGAAGCCGATCCCGTTGATGGAGGCGACCGGAACGAGGGTGGCGAGGATGAGGCCCGAGAGGGTGAAGAAATCGATCGCCCCCGAGCGCACCTGGGAGAGCATATCGGTGTCGCCGCCGAGCTGGTTGTTGGGAAAGATCTGGATTTCGAGTCGCCCGCCCGACTCCTCCTTGATCTTGGCGACCGCCTCCTGGGCGCGCAGGTTCATCGGGTGGGTCAGCGGCACGTTGTTGGCATATTTGTAGCTGAATTCCGCCGCCTGGGCGCGGTGCCTCAAGATGCCGAATGCCGCGACACCGGTCGAGGCGAGTGCCGCACTCCGGAGAAATCCCCTTCGGCCGATCTTCGTCATTGTCCTGCTTCCTCCTCGATGAGCAACCTCTTTTGCGCGCGATTCTATGACATGGGCGAGCCTGCGCAAAGGGCCGATCGCGCGCCAAATTTACTATGGTCTTTACCGCCCCATCCGGTAAATATCGATGCGCGTTCTGGCGAAGGGCGGCATCGAGCAAATGTCTCGTTACTCGATCTTCGAGCTCGCGCGTCACGCGCTGACCGGCCACAGGCACTGGCAGCGCGCCTGGCGCGATCCCGCACCCAAGGCGGGCTACGACGTCGTCGTCATCGGCGGCGGCGGCCACGGGCTTGCCACCGCCTACTACCTCGCCAAAGAGCACGGCATCCGCAACGTGGCCGTGCTCGAGAAAAGCTGGCTCGGCGGCGGCAACACGGGGCGCAACACGACGATCGTGCGCTCCAACTACCTCTTGCCGGCAAACGCGCAGTTCTACGAGTTCTCGCTCAAGCTCTGGGAGGGGCTGTCGGCCGAGCTCAACTTCAACGTCATGTTCAGCCCGCGCGGCGTGCTCAATCTCGCCCATTCGGACGCCCAGCTCGACGCCTTTGCCCGGCGGGGGAATGCGATGCGCCTTAACGGCATCGACGCCGAGCTGCTCGACCGCGACGGCGTGCGGGTGATGGTCCCGCTTCTCGACGTCTCCGAGCGGGCGCGCTTTCCGGTCCTGGGCGGGCTCCTCCAGCGCCGCGGCGGCAATGCCCGGCACGACGCGGTCGCCTGGGGCTATGCGCGCGCGGCCGATCGGCTCGGGGTCGACATCATCCAGAACTGCGAGGTGACCGCCATCCTGCGCGAGGGCGGGAGAGTCACGGGGGTCGAGACCACGCGCGGCACCATCCAGGCCGGCAAGATCGGCATCGCGGTTGCCGGCCATAGCGGGCAACTCGCCGCCATGGCGGGCCTGCGCCTGCCGATCGAGAGCCACGTGCTGCAGGCCATGGTGTCGGAGCCGCTCAAGCCCGTGCTCGACACCGTCGTCACCTTCGGTGCGGGGCATTTCTACGTCAGCCAGTCCGACAAGGGCGAGCTCGTGATGGGGGGCGACCTCGACATGTACAACAGCTACGCCCAGCGCGGGAACCTGCCGGCCCTCGAGGAGGTTGTCGCCTCGGGCCTGCAGCTCTTCCCCTTCATGAGCCGGCTGCGCCTGATGCGCCATTGGGGCGGGGTGATGGACATGACGATGGACGGCAGCCCCATCATCGCCAAGCTGCCGCTCGACGGGCTCTACCTCGACGGCGGCTGGTGCTACGGCGGCTTCAAGGCGACGCCGGCCTCGGGCTGGGTCTTCGCCCATACGATCGCGCACGACCGCCCCCACGCGCTGAACGAGGCCTTCACGCTCGAGCGCTTCGCGAGCGGCCGGCTGCTCGACGAAAAGGGTGCGGGACCCGTGCCCAACGCCCACTGAGAAGGCCTGCCCATGCTGCTCATCCCTTGCCCCTGGTGCGGTGCGCGCGATCACACGGAGTTCACCTACGGCGGCGACGCCAAGGCAGCCGCGGCGCGGCCGGCTTTGGAATTGCCGCTGAGCGCATGGCACGAGCACGTCTATCTGCGCGACAACCCGCGCGGGCGCCACCTCGAGCTCTGGCACCACACCGCGAGCTGCCGGCGCTGGATCGCGGTCGAGCGCGACACCTTGACCCACGCCATCACGGCAAGTGCCGACGCCGGCCGCGGACCCGGGGGGGGCACGGGATGAGCCAGCCCTTCCGCAATCCCGAGGGCGGGCTGATCGACCGCGGGCGCACGGTCGGCTTCAGTTTCGACGGGCGCCAATATGAGGGCCATCCCGGCGACACCCTGGCGTCGGCCCTGCTCGCGAACGGGGTGCGGCTG
>DATJAC010000159.1:0-8070 GCA_035516655.1 Alphaproteobacteria bacterium
TCCGATCAAGTAGAACATCTCTTTCGTCACCCCGGCGAAAGCCGGGGTCCAGGGGCAACGGCCCGTCACCTGGTCCTGGGTTCCCGCTTTCGCGGGAACGACGATGTGGATTGATTCCACTTGATCGGACCGCGCTCTAGACAACACCCGACGCAAAACGGCCCGGGGTTTTGGGCCCCGGGCCGGTCGCTTGAGGGGAACGCTCTCCGCGCGTCAGCTGCGCTGGTTGCCGAAGAGCTGGAGCAGCATGAGGAAGAGGTTCAGGAAGTCGAGGTAGAGGCGGAGTGCCCCCATGATCGACTTCCGCGTCGCCACGCCAGCGTCGTCGCCCGCGAAATAGAGCTCCTTGATCGACTGGGTGTCATAGGCGGTGAGGCCCGCGAAGACCAGGACGCCGATCACCGAGACGGCGAACTGCAGCCCGGTCGAGTGGAGGAAGAGGTTGACCACGCTCGCCAGGATGATGCCGATGAGCCCGACCATGAGGAAGGAGGCGAAGGCCGAGAGGTCGCGCTTCGTGGTATAGCCGTAGAGGCTGAGCCCGGCGAAGGAGCCCGCCGAGATGAAGAATACGCGCGCGATGCTGTCGCCGGTATAGGCCACGAAGATGAAGGACATCGACAGGCCCATGGCCGCGGCATAGACCCAATAGAGCGCCTGGGCGGTCGTCGGCTGCATGCGCGTGATGCGCGCACTCAGGAAGAACACCAGCCCGAGCGGCGCGAACACCACGAGCCAATAGAGCGGGGTCCCGAAGATGGCATGCATGGCCTGCGGCGACTGCGACACGAGAAAGGCGACGATGCCCGTGAGCGCCAGGCCCGAGGCCATGTAGTTGTAGACGCGAAGCATATAGCTGCGCAGACCCTCGTCGACCGCAGCGCCCTCGAGCGTCCTTGGAAAGGCGCGGGCTTGCTGGCGAATATCCATGTCGAACCCTCACACCGAATAAGTTGGGCGAATTGCCACACTGTATTTTGGGACTATCCCCGCGGAAATCAACAGCGTTAGAGAGCTCCATGAGATCAATAGCTTAGCTTCACTCGCTGCGCAGGTAGGGGGCGGCGCGCGCGGCCAGCGCCCGCCAGGTGCCGGCAAAGCCGAGGACGAGGGTGAGGACGGTGGAGCCGAGAAGCGTGCCGGCAAGGGTGAGAGGCAGGAAGCCCCAGGCAAGCGACATGAGCCGGGTGGTCACGAGATAGGCCGCGAGTGTCCCGACCGCGGCCGCGACCGCACCCGCGGCAGCCCCCAGGATGCCGTATTCGATGACGAAGACCGCGAGCAAATTGCGCCGGGTGGCACCCAGGACCTTGAGCAGGACGGCGTCGTAGGTGTGCTGCTCGCGCTCGGCGGCAAGCGCGCCCGCGAGGACCAAGGTACCGACGACGAGCGTGAAAACGGCCGTGAGCCGCACGGCGGCCGCGATATTGGCGAGGATCGACCCCGCCGCCTCGAGGGCGGCCCGCACTTCGATCGCCGAGATGTTGGCGAAGCGGTCGGTGACCGCGTGCACGAGCGGCTCCTCGGCCGCAGGCGTCGCCCGTGCGGTCGCGATGAAGGTCTGGGGTGCGCCCTCGAGCATGCCGGGTGCGAACACCATGATGAAGTTGAGGCTGAGGCTCGACCACTCGATCTCGCGCAGGCTCGCGATACGGGCGGTGACCTCGCGCCCGAGCACGTTGACCGTGAGCGTGTCGCCGAGCGCGAGCCCGAAGTCGTGGGCCACCTCGGCGTCGAGCGAGACGAGGGGCGGTCCCTTGTAGTCCGCTTTCCACCAGCTGCCGGCCACGATGCGCGTGCCGGGTGGCGGGGTCGCGGCATAGGTGAGGCCGCGGTCGCTGTCCAGCACCCAGGCGGAGCGCTGATTGATCTTGGCTTGGGCCGCGGGGATGCCGTTCACCGCCGTGATGCGGCCGCGCAGGCTCGGCACCTGCTCGAGGTCGCTGGTGCCCGCGACCCCTCGGACCGTCGCGTCGAACGCCTTCACCTGGTCCGGCTGGATGTCGATGAAGAAATAGCTCGGTGCCTCCCTCGGCAGCGTCTCCGTCACCTCGCGGACGATGTTGCCCTCGATCAGCCCCACCGCGACGAGGAGCGTCAGGCCGATGCCGAGGGAGAGCACCACGCTCGCGGTAGGGGCTGCGGGCCGGTAGAGATTGGCGAGGGCCAGGCGCAAGCCGGGCCGGCTGCCCGTGACCGTCGCCGTGCGCGCCAGGATGCGCGCGAGGGCCGCGATCAGCCAGGCCGCGAGCCTGAAGCTAGCGAGCGACGCCACCGCAGCGATGACGAACCAGAGGGCTGTGCGCTTGTCCGCGGCGGGGAGCACCGTCAGTGCCGCAAGCGCAGCAGCGGCGCAAAAAAGGGCCAGCCCGTCGAGCCTGCGCGGCCAGCGCCTGACCGGAGCTATAGCGCCGCGGAAGAGGCGCGCGGGCGGCACGTCGCGCGCCTCGGCCAGCGGCCAGAGCGTGAAGACGAGCGTGGTGAGCAGGCCGTAAGCGGCGGCGAGGAGGAGGGGGGCGGGGTAGAGCCCGGCATGCGCCACCACGGGGAGGACGCGGGCGAGCGTGCCCGCGAGGAGGAAGGGTGCCGCGGCCCCGAGGACGAGGCCGATCGCAATCCCGCAAAGTGCCATCGTGAGCACCTCGGCGAGATAGACCTGGAAGATGAGCCGCGTCGAGGCACCGAGACATTTGAGGATGGCGATCGTGGTGCCGCGGCCCTCGAGGTAGGCCTTGACCGCGTTCGCGACGCCGATGCCGCCGACGAGAAGGGTGGCGAGGCCGACGAGCGTCAAATAGAGGGCGATGCGGTCGAGGAACCGCTGGAGGCGCGGGGTCGCGTTATAGAGGCTGCGCGCGCGCCAGCCGGCATCGGGAAACTGCCGCTCGAGCACGGCGAGCCGCTGCCGCGGATCGCTTCCGGGCGGCAGCTTCAGGCGGTAATCGTAATGCACGACGCTGCCGGGCTGGATCAGCTTCGTGGCCGGCAGCGCCTCCATTCCCACCATGAGCCGCGGCCCCAGGATGAAGACGGAGACGGCGCGGTCCGGCTCCCGTATCAGGGTGGCGCGCAGCTCGAAAATCGCCTCGCCGAGCTTGATGCGCGCGCCGAGCTTGAGGCCGAGCTGAGCGAGCACGTCCCGATCGGCAACGGCACCGAAGACGCCGTCCCGCGCCTCGAGGGCTGCGGCAAGCGGCATCGGCGGCGAGAGCCCGACGGCACCGTAGAGCGGATAGCTCCGATCGACCGCCTTGAGCTCGACGAGGAGGCGCTTGCCGGTCCCTTCCGCGGCGGCGTCGGCGCGGGTCATGGCGCGCAGATCGGCCGTGGTCGAGACCGTTCCCTCGGCCGCCATCGCCGCCGCCTCCGCGGCATTCGCGGGGCGATGGGCGAGGGTCAAGTCGAGGTCGCCGCCGAGGAGCTCCCTCGCGTCGCTCTTGAGTGCGCCGTCGACCGCCGCCGAGAGCGAGCCGACCGCGGCGATCGCCGCGACCCCCAAGGCGAGGGCGGCGAGGAAGACGCGAAAGCCCTTGAGGCCGCCACGCAGCTCCCGCCGCGCGAGCCTCAAGGCAAGGGCCAAACCGCCGCCTGCGGCACTCATTGCGGCGGCGTCCCTCCCAGCGTCCCCGCAGGGCTGTCGTCGACGATGCGCCCGTCGACGAGCTGGAGGATGCGGCCGCAGCGTTTTGCTATGGCCGGGTCGTGGGTGATGAGGAGGAGAGTGGTGCCGCGTTCGGCAGCGAGCGCGAAAAGGAGCTCGATGATCGTCGCTCCCGTCTTGCCGTCGAGATTGCCGGTCGGCTCATCGGCGAGGAGGAGGCGAGGCGTGGTGGCAAAGGCGCGCGCAAGCGCCGTGCGCTGCTGCTCCCCGCCCGAGAGCTGACCCGGATAATGGCCGACGCGCGCGCCGAGACCGACGGCCTGTAGGCTCGCCTCCGCGCGCGCGAAAGCGTTCGCGACCCCGGCGAGCTCGAGCGGGATCGCCACGTTCTCGAGTGCCGTCATGGTCGGAACGAGATGGAAGGCCTGGAACACGATGCCGACGGTGTCGCGGCGGAAGCGCGCCAGGGCGTCCTCGTCGAGCCCGGAGAAGGTAGCTCCGGCGACGGTGATGCGTCCGGCGCTCGCGCGCTCCAGGCCCGCGATCAGCATCATGAGCGAGGTCTTGCCGCTGCCCGAGGGGCCGACGAGGCCGACCGTCTCGCCCGCGGCGACGGCGAGGTCGATGCCGTTCAGGATGTTGACCAGCCCGGCCGCACTTGCCAACTTGAGCTGGACGTTCTCGAGACGGATGATCGGCTCCCGAGGCGGAGCGGGGTGTGCTGGGCTGTCGGCGGCGGATCGGGCGATGGACATGACGGGCTTGGCGGTTGAGGCAAGGGGCTGGACGCGGCGGCGCTCGACCGCTGCGAGCGCGTCGGGCGGCCCTAGGGCGAGCGCATCTCCGCTCGCGCGCGCCGGCTTCACTCTGGCGATCGGCCTCGCGCTCGTGGCGTGCGCCCTCATTCTCGGGGCCGATCGGGCCTGGAGCAAGCCCCCCGTGCGCATCCTCATGCTGGGCGACAGCATTGCCGCCGGTTACGGCCTGCCCGAGGCGGAGAGCCTGCCGCGGGCGTTGCAGGCCGCCCTCAGGGCGGCCGGCCACGATGTCGAGGTGATGGACGGCGGCGTGTCGGGCGATACGACGGCGGGCGGGTTGGCACGGGCCGGCTGGATGCTCGCGGCCAAACCGCAGATCGTCATCGTCGAGCTCGGAGCCAATGACGGCTTGCGGGGCCTCGATCCCAAGGCGAGCTACGCGAACCTCGATCGGCTGCTCGGCATTCTCGAAAGCGCCAAGCTCGCCGTGCTCTTGACCGGCATGCTGGCACCGCCCAATCTCGGCCGCGAGTACGGCCAGGAGTTCGCCGCGATCTATCCGGCCCTCGCCGAGAAGCATCACTGCCTCCTCTATCCCTTTCTCCTCCAAGGGGTCGCGGCGATAGCGGAGCTCAACCAGGCCGACGGCATCCATCCGAACGCCAAGGGCGTTGCCGTCATCGCGCGCGGCTTGGCGCCCTACGTGGAAAAACTGCTCGGAGGCTGACGGGCGATGGACGAGGCGAGACCATGAGCGCCTTCCGCTCGGCGCATAGCGGGGCTGCAAGTGCGGCTGAGGCGGCCAAGGCGTGCGTCGCCGAGCTCGGCGCGGCCGGGCCGCTCGAGCGGCCGGAGGAGGCCCTCGGCTTCGTCTATGCGAGCGACGGCTTTGCCGGCGAGCTCGGCACCATCCTCGCGTATTTGCGCGAGGCGACGGGGGTAGCGCATTGGGTCGGCTCGCTCGGCATGGGCGTGCTCGCGACCGGCAAGGAATATTTCGACGAGCCGGCCCTCGCCGTCATGATCGGCGCGCTCCCAACAGGCTCCTTCCGCGTCTTCCCCACTATTACGGGCTCGCTCGACGGCTTTCGCACCGCAGAGCGCGACTGGATCAAGGACAAGCAGCCGGGCCTGGCACTCGTGCACGGCGATCCGACCAATCGCCAGCTCCCCGGCCTGCTCGAGGCGCTCACGGCGGAGGCGTCCTCCTTTCTCGTGGGCGGGCTCACCTCCTCGCGCAGCAGCCAAAGCCAGGTCGCCGACGAGATCACCCGCGGCGGGGTGAGCGGGGTGCTGTTCGCGGCCGACGTCGCGGTGGCGACGGGGTTGAGCCAGGGCTGCGCGCCGATCGGCCCGAGCCATACGATCAGTGCCGTGCGCGAGAACATCCTCGTCGAGCTCGACGGCCGCCCGGCGCTCGAGGTGTTCAAGGAGGAGGTGGCCGGCGTTGTGGCACGGGGTGCCTCGCTGAGCGCGGGCTCGTTCCATGCCGCCCTCCCCATCGCAGGCAGCGACACCGGCGACTATCTGGTGCGCAATCTCGTGGGCATGGATGCGGCACGCGGCTGGCTCGCCATCGGCGACGTGCCGGCCGAGGGCAGCAAGGTGCTTTTTTGTCGGCGCGACCGCGAGAGCGCCAAGCGCGATCTCGAGCACATGCTGACGCGGCTCAAGGCGCGCGTGCAGGGTCCGCCCCGGGGGGCCGTATATTACAGCTGCGTCGCCCGCGGACCCAACCTCTTCGGGCCGGGGTCGGCCGAGCTCGGGCTCTTGCGAGAGGTGCTCGGCGAGGTACCGCTCGTCGGATTTTTCTGCAACGGGGAGATATCCAATGCGCGGCTTTACGGCTATACCGGCGTCCTCGCGCTTTTCCTGTAGCGCCTGGTGCCCGCCCGGGCCCGCTGCCGGAAGGTAAGTCCCAGCGCCCGAGCAGCTGCGAACCTGCGCCCGTGGGGGAACGAGGCCGGGGCGAAGAAGGGGTGTGGCGTCATGATCCGCCTGTTCGTCGGATTGGAGTTGCCCGAGGAGCTGCGGCTGCGCGTTGCAGCGCTCTGCGGCGGCGTGCCGGGCGCGCGCTGGGTCAAGCCCGAGAGCATGCATTTGACCGTGCGCTTCATCGGCGAGGTCGACGAAGGCCGCTTCGACGACATCGCCATGGCACTCTCGCGCATCAAGGCGCCGGCCTTCGAGCTCACGCTCACCGGGATCTCGACCTTCGGGAAGGCGCACGCACCGCACACGCTTTGGATCGGCGTGCGGCGCAACGAGGCGCTGGGCACCCTCCATGCCAAGGTCGACCGCGCGCTGGTGACGGCCGGGCTCGAGCCGGAAAGCCGGAAATACTCGCCGCACGTGACCCTCGCCCGCCTCAAGGAGGCCAGCGGCTTGCGCCTCGGCGGATTCGTCACCGCGAACTCGCTCTTCTCGGCCGGCCCCGCACCCATCGGCCAGTTCGTCCTGTTCTCGAGCTTCCTCTCGAAGAGCGGGGCCATCTATAAGCCGGAGGTGCATTATCCGCTGAGCGGGGGGTGATGCGGCGAACGCGTCCACCCAATCGGACATCGGGCAGGACGAATCGACATTCATTCTTGGCTTCGTCATTCCGGACAAGCAAATCCTTGTGCAACAAGGATTTGCGCGATCCGGAATCCATGGCTGGGTCTGCTCGGTGTCGCCATGGATTCCGGATAGCAAGGCTCGCAACCCGGAAAAGCTGCGCTTTTCCGGGGCTCGCCTAAGCTTCCGGAATGACGGCAAGCTGAATGTGGATTGGCCTCACCCCGAGTCCGGCGTCTTGGGCAGGTGGAGCTTGCCCGCTTGGCCGAGGGCGCGGATGACGCGCTCGGCGATGATATCGATGAGGGAGTCGTCGGCGGGGTCCGAGTTGAACGCCACCACGACGGCCGTCCCTGTCGTCGGCTCGTAGAGCATCATGCTGTTGTAGCCGGGTGCCGAGCCGGTGTGGCCGTAAAACGCGAGGCCGAGATATTGGGAGCGCTCGACGCCGAGGCCGTAACCGCTCCCGGGAGCGCTCTCTTCGTCGCTCGGGCTGACGAAGGTCAGCATCTCGGCGAGGCGGGCCTTCGGGAGCACGGTCCCGCCGAAAAGCGCCTGGCTCCAGTGCAGGAGATCGGCGGCGTTCGACACCATCGCACCGTCGTCGCCGCCCAACGCATCCGCTTCACCCGTGGCATCCTGGAGCGTGCCGCTCCCCTCGAGATCGGAATAGCCGTGCGCGAGCGCGCCGGCGGGCACGGTCTCCTCGGCTGCCAGCCAGGTCGCGTTGAGCCCGAGCGGGGTGATGAAGCGCCGGCGGATCTCGGCACTCGGCGAGTGGCCGAGGACCACTTCGAGCGCCATGCGCAGCAGGAGATAGTTGGTGTTGGAGTAATCGAAGCGGCTACCGGGCGTGAACTCGAGCCGCTCGGGGTGTGCGAAGGCGAGGAGCTCGGGCGACGTCCAAGCCCTGCCCTGCTCGCTGTGCGCCGCCTCGGCGAAGGCGTCGGTGATGTAGTCGTCGTAGCCCGCCGTGTGGTTCATGAGCTGGCGCAGGCTTACCCGGTCGGCATTGGGCAGTTTCGGAAGGAAGCGGGCGAGCTTGTCGTCGAGGGCAAGCTTGCCCTCCTCGGCGAGCTCGAGCGTCAAGGCCGCAAGGAAAGTCTTGGCGATGCTGGCGACCTTGAAGTCGCTCTCGCGGCGCATGGCCCTGTG
>DATJAC010000160.1:0-5373 GCA_035516655.1 Alphaproteobacteria bacterium
CTCGAGGAGCGCCTGATCCTCCACCACGTTGATGTAGGCAAGGGCCGCGTTCAGGAGCGTGGTCTCCTCCGAGAGATCGAGCCGCCCCCGCTCCGCCAGCACGTCGTAGTCCGCAACCCGCGTCTGCGCCTCGGTCTTGCCCCCCTTGTAGAGGCTCTCAGTCGCCGTCAGCTCTCCCATGCGCGGAAGATCCGTGCTCGTAGGCGTGCTCCCCGTCTTGGTCGGGATCGAGGAGTAGCGCTGCAACCCCCCGTTCACGGTCAGCGTCACCGTGGGCCGCCAGCCCGAGAGGGCCTGCGCCACCGCCTCGTCCTGGGCGCGCACCGCCGCGCGCTCCGCCAACAGCGTGGGATTGCTGCGGTAGGCCGTCACCAGCGCATCGGTCAGGCTTTGCGCCTCGGCCGGCACGCCCGCGAGGAGCCCCAGCCCGGCGCCGAGCGCCGACACGACAGCCGCGAAGGATCGCCGGCGCGCTCGCGCGTGGCCCCGCCGTTCCCGCTCATAGCGGCGCTGAATGAGATGTCCTCCGGAGGAACGGATGTGAGTTGCTCCGTAAAATCGCCTATGGGGCAAGGGTAGCAGCAATGGGGCGGCGGGAAAAGGTGCGGCGGCGGGCCGGAGCCGTCCTCGGCGAGACGACCGGTGCCGCCGCCTCCTCAGTCACGCGCCTCTTCGACGATCTCGAGCGCCACCCGCTCGCCGTTGATGAGGCGCTTGCCGGCGTGCTCGAAATTGACCGTGATGCGATGGCCGATCGCGGATTGGACCTGACCCAGGCCCCAGTCGGGCTCGAGGGGATTGCGCACGAGCATGCCAGGCGCGAAATTATTGGCCATCCGAGGGACCGTCCAAGTCGGGGCTTCCCCGCCGGGGCGGCATTCTACAGGATTGCCCGCTCGCTGTTGAGGGGGCAGCGGCAAGGGCAAGGCCGCAAAACAAACGGAGAGGCGATGACGCGGGTTCGCATCGAGGGGCTGATTTTCCTCCTGGGCTTCGGCCTCTCCATTCCGGCCGCCAATTGGCTGATCGGCCATGTCGGTACCGTATGCGTGCCGAACGGGCCCTGCCTCATTCCGGTCGCACCCCACATCGCGGCACCGAGCGGGGTCCTCATGATCGGCTTGGCGCTGGTCCTGCGCGACCTCGTGCAGCGCCGCCTGGGGCTCGCCTGGTCCTCTGCCGCCATCCTCGGCGGGACGGCGCTGTCGGCACTTCTCGCGCCCCCCCACCTCGTCCTCGCGTCGGCCGCCGCCTTCGTGCTTTCGGAGTTCGCGGATCTCGGGGTCTACACGCCGTTGCAGCGCCGCCGCCTCGTGCTTGCGGTGGCGGCAAGCGGAGCCCTCGGTCTCGTCGTCGACAGCGCGGTCTTTCTCTACCTCGCCTTCGGCGACCTTGCCTTTCTGCCGGGCCAGATCATCGGCAAGGCCTGGATGGTGGCCCTCTCGCTCCCCCTCATCGCCCTCTTGCGCGAGCGCGACGCGCGCCTCGGCATCGCGGCGGCCTGAGCTGCCATCAGGGCGCGTGCGGCGCGCGCAGCTCGGGAGGCACCTGGTCCGGTCCCTTGTAATGCGGCAGCGGCGGCGCCTTCCCCGGGCCGCGCGCGCTTACCGCCTCCTTGTTCCAATGCGCGGGCAGCGCGGTCACCAGGTGCGGATGGCTCCAAACGAGTGCCAGGACCAAGATCTGGATGAGGATGAAGGGGATGACGCCGAGATAAATCTCGCTGGTGGCGACCTCCTTGGGGGCGACGCCGCGCAGGAAGAAGAGCGCGAATCCGAAGGGCGGATGAAGGAAGGCGGTCTGCAGGTTGATCGCGGTCAGCATCGAGAGCCAAACCGGGTCGGCGCCTAGGAAGAGCAGGGGCGGCATGGCGATCGGCACCACCAGAAAGATGATCTCGAGCGCATCCAGAAAAAAGGCGAGCCCGAACATGACCGCCATCACCGCGGCCGTCGCTCCCATCACACCGCCGGGAAGGCCGGACAGGATATCCGTGACGAAGACGTCGCCGGAGAAGCCGCGGAAGACGAGCGAGAAGGTGGAGGCGCCGATCAGCAGCATGAACACCATGGCGGTCAACTTGAGCACGAGACGGAGCGTTTCGGCGAGGCGAGCCAGGTTGAGCTCGCCGCGCAGGCCGGCATAAAGCGTGGCCAGCACCGCACCGGTCGCCGCCGCCTCGACGGTATAGGCGAGGCCGCTGATGATCAGACCGAGCATGAGTGCGAGGAGCGCGAGGGGCGCCACGATGGTCGCAAGCAGGCGAAGCGGCGAGCGCCGCCGCTCGAGCTGCGCCTCGGCCGGAGGGCAGCGCTTGGGCGCCACGACCGCGACCATCATCACAAAGCCGAGATAGCCTGTCAGCAGCAAGCCGACCGGCACCACCGCACCCAGGTAGATGTCCTGGACGGTCATCGCCGAGGCGATATCCGCGCCGCGCGCGAGCTGGGCCTCGATGTTGGCGTGCTGCATGAAATCGCCGAGCAGGATGAGCACGATCGAGGGCGGCATGATGGTGCCGAGCGTGCCGGCGCTGCACACGATGCCCGCGGCAAGCCTGCGGTCGTAACCGGCGGCCAGCATGCTCGGCAGCGCCAAGAGGCCGATGGTGAGCACCGTGGCGCCGACCGCACCCGTGGTGGGGGCCAAGAGCATGCTGATCAGGATGGTGGCGACCGCGAGCCCCCCGGCCCGGCGGCCGAAGAACGCTGCGAGGCCCTCGAGCAGGTCGGCCGCGAGCGTCGTCCGCTGCAATATGACGCCGAGGTAGAGGAAGAGAGGAATCGCCTGCAGGAGGTCGTTCTCCATGAGGCCCGCGATCCGCAAGGGGAGTGCCGAGAGAAGCTGGAGGTCGAAGAGCCCGAGGCTGTCGCCGAGGAGGGCGAAGGCGGTGGCGGTGCCGGCCAGAGTGAAGGCGACGGGGAAGCCGAACATGAGGAGGACGAAGACCGCCCCGAACATCGCGAGTCCGAAGACCTCGGCGGATGTGGCGCTCATGCGCGGCGGGCGGCTATTGCCGCTTCGGCGCGGCCGCCGCGACGAGCGTGCCGAGGGCGCGCAGAATATTGGCGAGCGCCGCAAGCGCCACGAGGGCGGCGAAGACGAGGAGTTGGGTCTTGAGCAGGAAGTAGCCCGGCGTATAGGTCTCGGAGAAGGCTTCGAGGTCGCGCCAGGAATTGACCACGATCGGGATCGCGTCGCGCGTCACGATGACGAGCCAGGGAAGGACGAAGAGGAGCGTGCCCAAGAGGTCGACGAGCGCCTTCCGCCGCGCGCTCATGCGGCCGTAGAAGATGTCGACGCGCACGTGAGCGTCCCAGCGCATGGCATAGGCGACGCCCACCATGAATACCGTGGCATGGCAAAGCTGCCCGATGTCGTTCACCTGGTTGTGGCCGAAGTGAGCGAGCTCGCGCATCGGGATTTGCAGGAACAGGAGCGCCACGACCGCGAGGATGAGCCAGGAGGCAAGCCGCCCGGCCCGATCGATCAGGGCCTCGATCCGCGCGATGATCTCGTCTCGCCAATGCATGCCGATCCCGACGGGCCCGGAGCGGCCAAAACCCTGTTTTCTCTCTACCATATCTGCTAAAGAGACACCTAAGGGAACTGCGACGATTCCCGCACGCGCTTGCAGCAAAGACCGAACTTGGGAGGACGCAATGAAAAGACGCAATTTCGTGAAATCGGCCGGCCTCGCAGTCGCCGCAA
Organism: Alphaproteobacteria bacterium; assembly: GCA_035516655.1. GTDB lineage: Bacteria > Pseudomonadota > Alphaproteobacteria > JACZXZ01 > JACZXZ01 > DASPPM01. The sequence goes on from DATJAC010000160.1 coordinate 3,712, forward strand.
GTGCGGCCGTGGGGACCGTAGCCGCACCGGCGATCGCGCAGAGCCAACCAGAAATCAAGTGGCGCCTTGCGGCGAGCTGGCCCAAGAGCCTCGACACGCTCTTCGGCGGTGCCGATTACCTGGCCAAGCGAGTCGCCGAGGCCACCGACAACAAGTTCCAGATCCGGACCTTTGCCGGCGGCGAGATCGTGCCGGCGCTCCAGGTTCTGGATGCGGTGCAGAACAACACGGTCGAGCTCGGCCACACGGCGAGCTACTACTACGTCGGCAAGGACCCGACCTTCACCTTCGACTGCACCGTGCCTTTCGGGCTCAATACGCGCCAGCAGAATGCCTGGTACACCCATGGCGGGGGTGCCGAGCTCCTGCGCGACTTCTTCAAGGGCTACAACGTCTACCCCATCCCGGCAGGCAGCACGGGTGCCCAGATGGGCGGCTGGTACCGCAAGGAGATCAAGACGGTCGAGGATCTGAAGGGCCTCAAGTTCCGCATCGGCGGCTGGGCTGGCTCGGTGCTCACCAAACTCGGCGTGGTGCCGCAGATGCTCGCGGGCGGGGACATCTATCCGGCCCTCGAGAAGGGCACCATCGATGCGGCCGAATGGGTCGGACCCTACGACGACGAGCGGCTCGGCTTCTACAAGGTCGCCAAATACTACTACTATCCCGGCTGGTGGGAAGGCACGGCGCAGCTCTCGCTCTATGTGAACCTGGATCAATGGAACAAGCTGCCCAAGTCGTACCAGGCCATCCTGGAGGCGTCCGCGAGCGATGCCATGGGCTGGATGATCGGTAAGTACGATGCCGACAATCCGGCGGCCTTGAGGCGCCTCGTCGCCAACGGTACCGAGCTCAGGCCCTTCAGCAAGGAGATCCTGGAGGCCTGCTACAAGGCGGCCTACGAGCTCTATACCGAGGAGTCCGCGCGCAACCCGAAATTCAAGAAAATCTACGAGCCCTGGAAGAAATTCCGCCAGGAAGAGCATCTCTGGTTCCGCGTCGAGGAGCAGCAGTTCGACAATTTCGTGCTCGGCCACGAATTGCCGCAGAAGGCGTGAGTCGAGCGGGAAGCGGCAAGGAAATCCGCCCCGAAGAAAGCCCCGCGCAAGCGGGGCTTTCCATTTCGCGCGCGGCTTCGCCCCTACGGGCTCCGGGCGCGCCGCATGCCGTTCCTCACTTGATGATGATCTGCGGGATCTCGCCCTGGTCGCCTTGGGGCGTCTCGATCTGGATCTTGACCTTGTTGGGATCGATCTTCGGGCCGCCGCCGAGTGCTGACAGCACGAGTGCGGGGAAGGCGATGACGAGCCCGACCATGACGAGCTGGATGGCGACGAAGGGGATGATGCCCCAGTAGATCTGGCCCGTCGTCAGCGGCTCCGTCAGCTTGCCGGTGACCCGGTCGATGAACGCCTTGCTCGGGGCCACGCTGCGCAGGTAGAAGAGCGCGAAGCCGAAGGGCGGATGCATGAACGACGTCTGCATGTTGACGCCGAGCAGCACGCCGAACCAGATGAGATCGATGCCGAGCTTGTCCGCGACGGGCCCCAAGAGCGGGATGACGATGAAGGCAAGCTCGAAGAAGTCGAGGAAGAAGGCGAGCACGAAGGTCAGCAGATTGACGACGATGAGGAAGCCGATCTGCCCGCCCGGCAGGCTGGT
>DATJAC010000161.1:0-5246 GCA_035516655.1 Alphaproteobacteria bacterium
CGTAGGCCACGTCGGGCGAGGCGATCTGCTCGGCCTTGCCCTTGTTCATGACGACGATGCGGTCGGAGAGCGCCATCGCCTCGGTCTGGTCGTGGGTCACGAGAATGGCGGTGATGTGCACGCTGCGCTGGATCTGCCGCAGCTCGAGCTGCATCTCCTCGCGCAGCTTGGCGTCGAGGTTGGAGAGCGGCTCGTCGAGGAGGAGAACGCGCGGCCGGATGACGAGGGCGCGCGCCAGCGCCACGCGTTGCTGCTGGCCGCCCGACATCTTGCGCGGAAAGCGCTCGGCGAAGGCGGCAAGGCCGACGAGGGCAAGCGCCTCGCGCACGCGCTTCTCCCGCTCGGCGCGCGCCACCCCTTGCATCTCGAGGCCGAAGGCGACGTTCTCCGCAACCGTCATGTGCGGGAAAAGGGCGTAGCTCTGGAACACGATGCCGAGGCCGCGCCGGCGGGGCGGGGTTGCGAGGAGGTCGGCGGCATCGAGCGTGATGGCCCCCGAGCTCGGCTCGACGAAGCCCGCGATCATCAGAAGCGTCGTCGTCTTGCCGCAGCCGGAGGGGCCGAGGAGCGTCACGAACTCGCCCTTCTCGACGGCGAGGGAGAGTTGATCGACCGCTACGGTCTCGCCATAACGCTTGCTCAAGCGGTCGAGAACGAGAAAGGCCATGACGCGGTCCGCTCGGCGGCGCGCCCGCAGGACGGTGCTCGCCTCAGCGCTCGATCTCGCGCACCCAGCGCTTGTTCCAGTCCTCGCGGTTCTGGTTGACGGTATCCCAGTCGATCACCACGAGCTTGCCGATCTGCTCCAAGCCGTAGGGAATGCCGGCCTGCTTCTCGGGCGGCAGGGTCGCCTGCTTGTTGACGGGTCCGAGCCCGAAGCCCTCGGCCATGACGAGCTGCATCTCGGGAGAGAGGAGATATTGCAGGAAGCTCTGCGCTTCGGGCTTGTTCTTGCCGCCGGCGACGGCACAGCCGGCGACGCCGAGCGCGATCGCACCCTCCTTGGGATAGACGAAGGCGACGGGGAGGCCCGTGTCGGCGAGCGCTTTCTCGCGCCCCGAGCCCCAGATCGCGACGACCGCCTGGCCGCTTTGGAAAAGCTCCGTCATCTTGCCCGGCGAGGGCTCGTAGACGAGCACGTTGGGGCCGATCGTCTCCTTGAAGGCCTTGAAGCCGGGCTCGATGTTCTTCTCGCCCCCGCCCCCTTCCTTGGCGTAGACGACGAGGGCGTGGAGACCGTAGGTGTTGTTGAGCGGCGGGATCACCAGCTTGCCCTTGAACTTGGGATCCTTGAGCTCGGCCCATGAGACGGGTGCGGGCCAATGATTCTCGTCGAATGCCTTCTTGTTGTACATGATGCCGGTCGCGTTGATGCCGAGCATGACCGCCTTGCCCGAGGAGAACTTGGCGAGATCGTAGAGCTCGCCGTAGACGGGGGCCGCGGCGAGCGGGGCGCAGAAGCCGAGGGCGACCGCCTGATACATCGGGCCGTCGTCGAGGATGGCGACGTCGATCTGCTGGTTGTCCTTCTGGGCCTGGAGCTTGGCGAGATTGTCGGTCGAATTGCCCGCGACATATTCGATCTTGAGGCCGTATTTGCGCTCGAAGGGCGGGAAGATGTCCTTGCGCATGGTCTGCTCGAAGGAGCCGCCATAGGCGGCGACATAGAGCGTCTTGTCCTCGGCATGGGTGCTGCTCGAGGCGGCAAGGGCACAGAGCGCCCCAAGGGCGAGAATCGTCCGGTTCATGCTTTTTCCCTTCGTTCTGCGAACCTCGAGCCTCACTTCATCGCCGCGGCGATCGAGGCGCGCAGGATCTCGACGATGCGATCGAGCTTCTCGCTCGGAGTCATCAGCGGCGGAGCGATGCAGATCGTGTCGCCGACCGCCGGGCTCGCGCTCCCTGCGCGAATGCGGATCAAGAGGCCGCGCGCAAGCGCTTCGCGGGCGACCTTGGGGCCGAGGCCGATGGCGGGCTTCTTGCCCTCGCGGCCCTCGACGAGCTCGACGCCGCACATCATGCCGAGCCCGCGCACGTCGCCCACGACCGGAAGGTCGCGCAAGGACTCGAGCCCGGCGAGGAGGCGGCGGCCCATAATCGCGGCACGCTCGACCAGCCCCTCTTGCTCGATGATGTCGAGGTTGGCCAGCGCCACCGCACAGCAGACCGGGTGGCCGGAGTAGGTCGCCGCGTGCATGAAGCGCTGATCGGCCGGGGCCGCCTCGAGCGCCTGGTGCACGCGCTTGGAGACAAGCACGCCGCCGAGCGGCAGGTAGGCGCTCGTCACCCCCTTGGCGAAGGAGACGAGATCGGGCTCGACCCCCCAATGGCCGAGGGCGAACCAGCGTCCCGTGCGCCCGAAGCCCGTGATCACCTCGTCGGCGATGAGCAGCACGTCGTGACGGTCGCAGATCTCGCGCACGCGCGGGAAATAGGTCTCGGGCGGCACGATCACCCCGCCCGCCCCCATCACCGGCTCGGCGATCACGGCCGCGACCGTGCCCGGCCCCTCCTTGACGATCGCCTGCTCGAGGGCATCCGCCGCCTCGATCCCGGGATCGCCGTTGCCGGGCCAGCGATAAGGATAGGGGGCGGGGGCCTGGAGGAAATTGGGCACGAGCGGGCCGAACATCTTGTGGTAGGCCGCCATGCCGGTCGCACTCATCGCCGCCATGGTGACGCCGTGATAGGCATGGACGCGCGAGAAGACCTTCACCTTGTCGGGCTTGCCGCGAACTTTCCAGTGGTAGCGCGCGAACTTGAAGGCGGATTCGTTCGATTCCGCCCCCGCCGTGGTGAAATAGACCGCCGACATGTTGGCATAGGCGAGCTTCACCAGGCGGTCGGCGAGACGGATCGCCGGCTCGTTCGTGGCGCCCGTATAGGCCGAGGCGAAGGCGAGCTTCGACATCTGCTTCTCGGCGGCGGCCCCCAGCATCTTGCGGCCGTGGCCCACGTTCACGTTCCACAGGCCCGAGAGCCCGTCGATGTAGGACTTGCCGTCCGCGTCGCGCAGCATCTCGCCTTCGCCCTCGACCATCAGAAGCGGATGTTCGTGCTCCTTCGCATAATGGAGCGGATGGATCAGATGCTGGTGGTCGAGCTCGATGAGCTGCGTTGCGGCCGACATGGCGGGCCCCCTTCCCTCGTACGTGTTTCCCGTTTCTCGCAATCTGCCACCCCAACATTCCGCCGCGCGCTCGACAAGTCAAGGCGGCACGCGCCCCCGGCCGGCCCCAGGGAAACCGCCATGGAAAGCCATTGAAGGGCGTGCGCTGCGGCGCGATAGTCGCAGCTCAAGCTCGGGCGAGGTGGAAAAGCCCGGCGGCAAGGGAGGGAGCAGGTGCCTAGAATACCGCGAGTTTGGCGGCTGCTGACCGTGGCAGGCTCGCTCGTGGCACTGCTCGCGGCGGCGCCCGCGGCGAGGTGTGCGGAGGAGCCGAAGCCGGTCTCGGTCATCGTCTTCCCCGGCGGCTTCAATTGGCCGATCTGGGTGGCCCAGGAGAAGGGCTTTTTCGCCGAGCACGGTATCTCGGTCGCCCTCACGCCGACCCTCGGCTCGGCGATGCAGCTCGTCGGCATGATCGACGGCAAATGGGACATCGCCATGACCGCCCTCGACAATGTCGTCGCCTATGCGGTGGGACAGGGCGAGATCCCGGTCGGACGGCAGCCCGACCTCTTCGCCTTCATGGGGGGCGACAACGGCTTTCTCAGCATCGTCACCGTGCCGGAGGTGAAGCGCATCGCGGAGCTCAAGGGGCGGACGGTGACGGTCGACGCGCTCACCACCGGCTATGCCTTCGTGCTGTTCGATCTCTTGAAGCGGGGCGGGCTCGATCCCCGCGACTACAAGGTCGACATCGTCGGCGGCGTATTGCAACGCTGGCAAGACATGCACGAGAAGAAGCACGACGGGACCCTTCTTCTCACCCCCTTCGAGGTCGTGGCCAAGGCCGAGGGCTTCAACGAGCTCACGCGCGCGATCGACGTCTACCACCGCTACCAGGGCCTGGTGGGCGCGGCACGGCGCTCGTGGGCGAAGGCCAACCGGGAAAAGGTGGTCGCCTACATCCGCGGCTTTTCCGCCGGGGTCGACTGGCTCTATGACTCCAACAACCGCGAAGAGGCGATCGCCATCCTCAGGAAGAACCTGCCGCAAATGCCGCCCGCGGTCGCGGCGGAGAGCTACAAGGTCCTGCTCGACCCGCGCACCGGCTTCACGCGCAAGGTCAGGTTCGACGTGGAGGGGGCGCGCAAGGTGCTCGAGCTGCGCAGCGAATACGGCAAGCCGCACATCGCACTCGACGACCCTCGGCACTTCTACGATGCGAGCTACTACAACGAGGCCATGCGCAAGGGGCCGTGAGGGCGCGGCCGTCAATCTGGCGGACAAATCCTCTGCCTCGTCATGCCCGCGGAAGCGGGCATCCAGGATTGGGCGCCGCATGGCATAATGCATGCGATGAGGCACGCTTGCGTCTACATCCTGGCGAGCAAACGGAAACGGCACGATCTATGTCGGCGTGACCAACGACATTGTTCGCCGGGTCTGGGAACACGAATCGGATGCCGTGGATAGTTTCACAAAGCGGTATGGTGTCCATCGCCTCGTCTACGCCGAGTTCCATGAGACGATTCCGCTTGCCATTCTGCGGGAAAAGCAGGTCAAGAAATGGCGTAGGGCATGGAAGATCGAGCTGATCGAGCAAGACAATCCGGAATGGCGTGAGCTCTATGAGGAAATGCTGCGCTGACCCTCGCCGCCTGGGCCCCCGCTTTCGCGGGGGCGACGAGAGAGGCAGTTCCATCTAATTGGGACATGCACTAGTCTGACATCTCGACCATCTTCGGAGATCGCACGGCATGGGCAAGTTCGCATTCGGCCAATCGATCCGCCGGCGCGAGGATGCGCGCTTCTTGACCGGCCAAGGCCGCTACGCCGACGACGTCAACATGGCCGGGCAGGCCTGCGCCTACATCCTGCGCTCGCCCCACGCGCACGCGCGCATCCGCAAGCTCGCGACCGGCAATGCGAAAGGGATGGCGGGCGTGCTCGCGATCTTCACCGCGAGCGATCTTGCGGCGGACGGCATCGGCACCATCCCCCTCCTGACCCCCACCACCAACCGCGACGGCAGCATCGCCCCCGCCCCACCCTTCCCCTGCCTCGCGAGCGAGCGCGTGCGCTACGTCGGCGACGCGGTGGCCCTCGTGGTCGGCGAGACCCTCGCCGCCGCGCGCGA
>DATJAC010000162.1:0-8973 GCA_035516655.1 Alphaproteobacteria bacterium
GGGGGAGAAGGAGCTGCGCAGAAGGGTCGACTGCATCTCGTTCGCGATGCCGTCGAGCTTGTGGCGCACCACTTCGATGGTGATCGGGTCGAGGGCCGCGTGTTTGGTCGCTTCGCGCATCGCTCGTCTCCGTCAATCGGCGTTGATCACGAGGGTGCCGTTCTCGGCCACCCTTGCCGTCCAGCCGGGCTCGATCAGGGTCGTGGTGTCGCTTTGCTCGACGATGGCGGGGCCGGGAATGTCGCTCCCCACGGCCAGGGCCGCACGGTCGTAGACGCGCGCTTCGACGAAACCCCCGCTCTCGGCCGTGAGGATGCGGCGGCCCGCCTTCTCGGCGGGGGCTGCGCTCGGCCGGTAGGGCTCTGCCGGGCGGAGGGTGGGGGCACTGCGGTGGATGCTGCGCAGATTGACGATGCGCGCCGGCCCCTCGACGCTGTGCCCGTAGACCCGGTCGTGAAGGGCGAGGAAGTCGCGGTAGAGAGCGGCGAGCGCTTCGGAGCCGCCGGCGGCGAGCGGGATCTCGAGATGATAGGACTGGCCGACGTAGCAGACGTCGGCGAAATAGTGGATGCTCGTGCGCTCGCGCGGCACCCCCTCGCTTGCCATGAGCCCGGCGCAAGCCGCATCGAGGCGCTCCAGCACCCCATGAACCTCGGGCCAGGCGAGCCCGGCGAGCGGGCGGGGGAAGGCGGCCGCGACCTCGTGCTCGATGGGGGCATGAAGGAGCCCGGCGGCCGAGAGTACCCCCGGGTGGAGCGGTACCGCGATGCGCGCGATGCCGAGCTCGCGGGCGAGGGCGGTCGCATGGAGCGGGCCACCCCCGCCGAGCGGGAGCAAGCTGTAGTCGCGCGGATCGATGCCGCGCCCGATCGAGACGAGGCGGATCGCCTCGGCCATTTGCGCGTTCAGCACCCGGTGGATGCCGAGGGCCGCCTCCTCGAGGCTCAAGCGCAGCGGGCGCGCGATCTTCGCCTCGAGTGCCGCGCGCGCGAGCGCGGGCTCGAGCTTGAGCGCCCCGCCCGCGAAATAGTCGGGATCGATGAGGCCGAGGATGATCGAGGCGTCGGTCACGGTCGGCTCCGTCCCGCCGCGGCCGTAGCAGGCGGGGCCGGGCTCGGAGCCGGCCGACTCCGGCCCCACCTTGAGCGAGCCCGCACCGTCGAGCCAGGCGAGCGAGCCCCCGCCGGCCCCGATCGTGTTCACGTCGACCATGGGGACCCGCACGCCGTAGCCGCTGATCTCGCCCTCGGCCCGGATGAGCGGGGTGCCCTTGCTCACAAGTGCTATGTCGCAGCTCGTCCCTCCGATGTCGAGGGTGATGAGGTCCGTAATACCGGCGGCCCGCCCGACCTCGACCCCGCCGATCACCCCCGCGGCGGGACCCGAGAGGAAAAGCCGCACGGGGCGCCGGCGCACGACGCCCGAGGAGGCGATGCCGCCGCGCGACTGCATGATCTGGAGCGGGCACGCGACTCCGCCTGCGGCGAGGTCGCGCTCCATGCTCGCGAGGTAGCGGTCGACCACGGGCTTGATGTAGGCGTCGAAGGCGGTGACGCAGGTGCGCTCATACTCGCGGAAGGCGGGGTCGACCTCCGAGGAGAGCGAGACCATCATGTCGGGGGCGAGCAGTGCTATGATCTCGCGCGTGCGCTCCTCGTGTGCCGGATGGAGGAAGGAGAAGAGGTAGCTGACCGCGATCGCCTCGACCTCGAGGGCCAAGAGCTCGCGCACGGCACGCTCGACGGAGGCCTCGTCGAGGGGGACAAGCACGACACCGTCGGCGGCGATGCGCTCGCGCACCTCCTTGCGCAAGGCCCCGGGGGCGAGGAAGACCGGCGTCTCGGGCTTGAGGATGAGATCGTACATGGCATGCCGCATCTGGCGGCCGATCTCGAGCACGTCCTTGAAGCCGGCGGTGGTGATGAGGCCGATCTTGGCGCCCTTGGCCTCGAGGACGGCGTTGGTCGCGACCGTGGTGCCGTGGACGAAGCGGCGGATCGCCCCCGAAGCGACCCGCCAGTCGCTCCCCATGACGTCGAGGGCCGCCCTCACGCCCGCACTCGGGTTGCGCCGCGTCGTCGGGATCTTGACGAGGCGCACCGCACCTGCGCCGTCGCGGCACACCACGTCGGTGAAGGTGCCGCCGATGTCGACGCCGATCTCGAGGTCGCTCTCGATGCTGCTTGTCGTGTCAGGCATGGTGGCAGAGTCCATCTCTCGCTCGCCGTACTCGCCGCTTGTCTCTGTAACATCCATTTGATCAGAGATAAATGCTGCGCACGATGTCCTCGGCGAGCGCACCTTGTCCCGCGATGTCGCCGCGCTCGGCGACCCGGCCCTCGCGCAGGATGAGGAAGCGGTCGGCGACGGAGAGGGCGAGCTTGATGTTCTGCTCGACGATCAGCATGGCGATGCCGCGCGCCTTGAGGGCCGCGATGATCTCCGCCATCTCGTTGACGAGCTTGGGAGCGAGCCCGCCCGAGGGCTCGTCGAGGAGGAGGAGCTTGGGCCCGCCCATGAGCGCGCGGCCGAGGGCCACCATCTGCTGCTCGCCGCCGGAGAGGAGATGGACGAGCGAGCCGCGGCGTTCCTCGAGGCGCGGGAAGGTGCGGAAGACCTGGGCGAGGCGCTCGGCAAGGGGGCCGGGTCTTGCAGCACCACCCAAGCGCAGATTGTCCTCGACCGTCATCGCGGGAAAGAGGTCGCGCGTCTGGGAGACCTGAATGACGCCGTGACGGTAGGTCTCGTGCGGGGCCAGTCCCGCGATGTCCCTGCCGGCGAGCCGGATCGAGCCCGCCCGCGGCCGCAGGAAGCCGCTCACCGCGTTGAGGAGGGTCGACTTGCCGCTGCCGTTCGCACCGAGCAAGGTCACCGCCTCGCCCTCGTATACGGCGAGGTCGACGCCAAAGAGGATCTGGCGCCGGGCGTAGCCGGCCTCGATTCCGCGCACGTCGAGGAGGAGCTCAGGCATGGCCGAGATAGGCCTCCAGCACGGTCTTGTTGGCGCGCGCCTCGGCGGGCGGTGCATCCGCGATCTTGGCACCGTAATTGAGCACGATGACGCGGTCGGCCAAGTTCATGACGAGCTCGATGGCGTGCTCGATGAGGAGGATGCCGGTGCCGTGCTCCCTGGCCAGGCTGCCGATCACCGCCTCGAGCGCTGCGCGCATGGGCGGGGAGAGGCCGACTGCGGGCTCGTCGAGGAGGAGGAGCGGGGGATCGCCCGCAAGTGCGCGTGCGATCTCGACGAGGCGCTGCTGCCCGCCCGAGAGCTCGCGCGCCGGGCGCTCCGCGAGCTCAGCAATGCCCAAGCGCTGGAGCAGGCCGTAGGCCGCTCGGGTCGCCTCCCGCTCGGCCGCGAGCGCGCGGCGGCTGCGGAGGAGGAGGCCGACGAGCCCGCTGACGATCCCCGTATGGAGCCCGGTCAGCACGTTCTCGAGGGCCGAGAGCTCGCCGAAGAGCCCGCCTTGCTGAAAGGTGCGGCGGATGCCGCGCGCGGCGATCGCGTGCGGCGGCAGGCGCTGGATCTCCTCGCCGCGGAAGAGGATGCGCCCCCCGCTCGTGGGCGCGTTGCCGGTCACGGTGTTGAAGAGCGTGGTTTTCCCGGCCCCGTTCGGGCCGATCACGGCGCAGACTTCGCCCGGCTCGAGGCTGAAGGAGACGTTGTCGACCGCGGCGAGGCCGCCGTAGCGTACCGTGACCTCGGCGAGCTCGAGCAGTGCGGGCATCTCAGGCGTCCTCGAGATAGCGGTCGCGGAAGAGGGGATGGAGCCGCGCGAGCAGGCTCGCGAGCCCGCGCGGAAGCACCAGGATGACGAGCACGATGAGGAGGCCGAAGATGAGCTCCTCGAAGCCGGGGAAGTTGGCGAAGATCTCGGGTGTCGCGGTGATGACCAAAGCGCCCAGGACCGAGCCCACCAGGCTGCCGAGCCCGCCCACCATGATGATGGCGAACTCGAGGATGAGCTCGATGAGGTTGAAGGAGTCGGGCGAGAGATGGCCGACGAGAAGCGCATACATCGCCCCGCCGATGCCGACGACGAAGCCGCTCCAGGCGAGCCCGAGCACGTAATAGCGCCCCGTCGCGACACCCATGGCGGCGGCGGCCGTCTCGTTGTCCTTGATCGCCATGAAGGCGCGTCCCACCCGCGAGCGCAAGAGCCGGTCGGTCGCGATGACGACCGCGGTCGCAAGTACCAAGAAGACGTAGAATTTGTGCGCCTCGAGATCGAGCCGCCAGCCGAGGAGATCGCTCGCGGGCACCGCCATGCCCATCGAGCCGCCGGTGAGCCATTCGGAGCGGATGTAGGTCCAGCGCATGAGCTCGCCGAAGGCGAGCGTCATGATGGCGAGTGCGAAGGAGCGCACGCCGCGCAATGCCGGAACGCTCGCGGCACAGCCCGCCAAGGCCCCCATGACGCCCGCGGGCGGCACCGTCGCCCACCACGGCAGGCCGAGCTTGGCCATGAGGATGCCCGCGGTATAGGCGCCCACGCCGAAGAAGGCGACGTTCGAGAAGGCGAGCTGGCCGAGATTGCCCACCACCACGTTGAAGCCGACCCCGACGGGCACGTACATGAGCATCAGGTTGACGACATACTGCTGGTACTGATCGAGGAAGAGCGGAAGCGGAAGGAGTGCCAGCGGGAGGAGCCAGAAGAGCCGGCGTTGATGGCGTCGTGGGCTCGCCATGCGCGGCCGCTCAGACCCGCCGCAGGGCGCCCGAGCCGAAAAGGCCCCGCGGACGCACGAGCAGCACGGCGATGGTCACCACGTAGGCGGTGATGTCGATGAAGGCGGTCGAGACGTAGAAGCCGAGGAGCTTCTCCATGATGCCGAGGAGGACCCCGCCGAGCACGGCGCCGTAGAGCGAGCCGAAGCCGCCGAGCGTCATGGCGGCGAAGCCGCGCACGAGCGTCCATGCCCCCATGTCGGGGGTCAAGGCCGTGTTGAGCGCCAAGAGCGCACCCCCCACGGCGCCGAGGGCGGCCCCGGTACCCCACATGGTGCCGTGGAAGGCGCTTACGTTGATGCCGACGAGGGCGGCACCGCGCTGGCTCTGGAACACCGCCTGCACGATCTTCCCCACGGGCGAGAGATGGAAGACGGCGAAGAGGACGAGGAGGAGGAGCGTTACCACGCCGGTGATCACGATATCGTCCATGGTGAGGACGACCGGACCGAGGAGAAAGGCCGTCTGCGGATAAGGCCGCGCCAGCATGAGCGTCTCGCGCCCCCATTCGAGGCGGGCGGCCCCGCGCAGGACGTTGCCGGCGGCGAGCGCCATCATGGCAAGGGCGAGGTGAGGGCCGGCGAGAATGGGTGCGATCAGTGCCCGCTCGATGACGAGACCCATGAGGAAAAGCACGCCGAGGGCGAGGACCAGCCCCGGCACGAACGGCAGGCCGAGCCCGGCGGTGAACACGAAGGCGGCGTAGGCTCCCGCCATGACGAGGTCGCCGTGGCCGAAGTTGACGACCGTGGTGGCCTTGTAGACGACGGTCATGGAGAGGGCGACGACGGCGTAGAGCATGCCCGTCGAGATGCCGCTCACGACGAGCTGCGGCAACATCATCAACACGCGAGCGATCTCCCGGGTGCCGCCCAAGCGTAGGCACGAGCGCGAATAGGGTTGAACGGCATTCTGATCGGCGCTAGGCTTTTGTTTGCGGCGCGTCTCGCAACGAAAGCGCGCCTTCCAAGTGCCGATATTACTGCAAAATTCGCAACGCGTGAGGCGATTCGTTATTTCTCTCGCCAACAAGGGGGATGACGCCATGGGTACTGGCATGAAGCGCGCACTCGGCCTGCTCGCGGCGGCGGCAGCACTGGTCCTGCTGGCGTTGCCGGTGCGGGCCGACAACACGCAAGGCATCAGCGCTACCGCGATCAAGATCGGCAACCTCGGGCCCTTCACGGGCGAGGCCTCGGTGTTCAATCCGCTCAATTATGGACCCGATGCCTACCTGCGCTACGTCAACGCCCAAGGCGGGGTCAACGGGCGCAAGTTCGAGACCGTGTTCGCCGACGATGCCTGCAACGAAGCCAAGGGCATCGCGGCCGCGAAGAAGCTCATCTACGAGGACAAGGTCTTCATGATCATGAGCAGCCCGTGCAGCGGGGTTGCCATGGCGATCAAGCCGATGCTCGACAAGGAGGGCATCCCCTGGATCGGAATCGCGGCCAATCCGAAGCTCACGCGGCCGACCGTGCCGAGCATGTTCCACGTCACCTACACGGGCATCGAGTCGGGCCAGAACATGGCGCGCTTCGCGCTCAGCAAGCCCGGGGTCAAGAAGATCGCCCTCGCCGAGCACAGCAACGACTGGGCGCACGGCTATTGCGACCCGGCGAGCGACTATCTCAAGGCCCACGGCGGCGAGGTCGCGGTCACGACGGCCATGGAGCGCGGCTCGACGGACGCCACGGCTCAGGTGCTTCAGATCAAGGCCTCGGGTGCCCAAGCCGTGCTCGGCTGCCTCTACCAGCCCGAGCTCGTCATCCTCATCCGCGAGATGCACAAATACGGGGTCGACGTCCCCGTCGTCGGCGCCCTTGGTGCCGATTTCGAGCAGGTCGTCAAGCAAGTGAACGACATGCCCGCGGTCGAGGGCATCTTCTTCCAGCCTTATCAGTTCAAGGCGAAACTCGGCGAGGGCCCGCTCAAGAAGTTCCACGACATCTTCGTGAAATACCTCAAGCCGGACGAGCTGCCCAAGGACGGCGTGCCGACGAACTTCTACTATTTCGGTGTCCCGGCCGGCATCGTCACGGTCGAGGCCTTCCGCCGCGCCGGCCCGGAGCCCACGCGCGAGAAGTGGATCGCCGCCATGGAATCGCTCCGCCAGTTCGATACCGGCGTGCTCGCCGACACGGTCACCATCACGCATGAGAACCACGTCGGTGTCCAGCTGATGCATGCGGTCGGCCTCGACGAGAAGGGCGTCGAGACGGTCTACAAGGGCTGGGACGCGCCGCTCGAGGGCCAGACGAACTGAGGGCCGCGGCGCCAGTGTCCCAAAGCGTAAATTCGCCACATCTCCCCATCTCCCGTCCCGGCGAAAGCCGGGACCCATTCCGCCATGGATACCGGCCTTCGCCGGTATGGCAGCAAGGAAATGGGTCAACGGCGGTCGCACGAATTTTCGATCTGCGACACTAAATGGCGATGCGATGAAACCCTTCGCGGGCCAGGTCGTGTGGATGACGGGAGCCGGGACCGGGATCGGCCGGGCCGGGGCCGTGATGTTCGCGCGGGAGGGGGCCGAGGTCGTGCTCATCGGCCGGCGGCGGGCGAAGCTCGAGGAGGTCGCGGCCGAGATCGAGGGAGCGGGCGGGCGGAGCCTGGTCGAGCCGCTCGACGTCTCCGACCGGGAGCGCGTCAAGGCGAGTGCCGCCCGCCTGCTCGAACGCCTCAAGCGCGTCGACATCCTGGTCAACAACGCGGGTACGAACGTCGTGACCCGGCGCCTCGAGGAGGTCTCGGCAGAGGACTGGGACCAGGTGCTCGCGATCAACCTGACCGGTGCCTTCAACATGTTCCAGGCCGTCTTCCCGGCCATGCGCGCGGCGGGCGACGGGCTCGTCATCAACGTGGCCTCGACGGCCGCACGGCGGGTGAGCGGGATCGCCGGCATCGCCTATTCCGCCTCCAAGTTCGGCATGCTCGGCATGAGCCTCTCGCTCACCCAGGAGGCCTGGAGCTTCGGCATCCGGACCTGCTGCATCTGCCCCGACGACGTGAACACCCCGATCATGGCGCGCCGCAGGGTCAAATACCCGCCGGAGGTGCTCGCCCAGTTCATCCAGCCCGAGGACCTGGCCGAGACCATGCGCTACGTCGCCCTCATGCCCAAGCGCACCTCGATTCCCGAGATCGTCGTCTGTCCGACCAACATCCGGCCGCGCACGCCGGCCGAGACCGGGACGGCCTAGGGTCGGTAGGAGGTGATGAGGCTCGCTCCTCGTCCTTCGAGGCGCGTCGCAAGCGCGACGCTCCTCAGGATGAGGACTCCGTGCTTAGGTTTCACCTCATCCTGAGGAGCCGCCGCAGGCGGCGTCTCGAAGGATGGGGTGAAACTGACCCAGTCCAGCAGCCTCCGCGCGCTCGACGCCGGGAGCCGCCGCGGTGTAGTCTCAATGCCAATGATCGGGCCGTGCGGGCAGCCTGCCGCCGGCCATGATCCCAAATCGCGATCAGGGAGGTACGTCGATGTCCAAGATCGGAACTGAAACCGGGGCCGCGCGCACTGCTCTCAGCCGGCGCGAGCTTCTCATCGGTGCAGGGGCTGCATCGCTCGCCCTCACGGGACTGCCCCTCGGCAGGGCACTCGCGGCCGATACCCTCACCGTCGCCGATCCGGGCGGCCCCTTCGGGCCCGCCTTCGACGCGGCCTTCATCAAGCCCTTCGAGCAGGAGACGGGGACCGCGATCTCCCACGTGGCGCGCATGCATTACCCGACGGTCGACATCAAGGCGATGGCCGACACCAAGAGCTATACCTGGGACGTGGTCACCGCCACGGACGCGGACCGTTACGAGTTGACGCGGCAGGGCCTGCTCGAGCCCCTCGATTGGAGCGGGGACGACATGGCCCAGATCATGCCGGAGGCGCACCGGCCCGACTGGATGGGGACCGACGTCTATGCCTCGATCCTGGCCTATCGCTCGGACAAGTACGGCAAGGGAGGGCCCAAGTCGTGGGCCGATTTCTGGAACGTCGAGAAATTTCCCGGCCGGCGCGCCTTCCACAAGCATCCGATCGACGCGCTCGAGCAGGCACTCATGGCCGACGGCGTCGCACCCGACAAGGTCTATCCCATCGACATGGACCATGCCTTCAAGAGCCTCGACAAGATCAAGTCCCACATCGCCGTGTGGTGGACGGGCGGTGCCGAGACGACCCAGCTCCTCGAGAGCGGGGAGTGCGACATCGTGCCGACCTGGAATGGACGGGCGCAGGTGCTGATCGA
>DATJAC010000163.1:0-5174 GCA_035516655.1 Alphaproteobacteria bacterium
GGGAGGTGTGGCTCGACGGCATGGAAGTGTCGCAATACACCTATTTCCAGCAGGTGGGCGGCATCGACTGCAATCCGGTTTCGGTCGAGTACACCTACGGCCTCGAGCGCCTCGCCATGTACGTGCAAGGGGTCGAGAGCGCCTTCGATCTCGATTTCAACGGCGCTTCCGGGCCCTCGCGCATGACCTACGGCGACGTATTCCTGCAGAGCGAGCGCGAGTACTCCGCCTATAACTTCGAGCGCGCCGACACCGGCCTCCTCCTGCGCCATTTCGAGGACGCGGAGAAGGAATGCGCCGCCCTCCTCGGCTACACCTTGGCGCTGCCGGCCTACGACCAGTGCATCAAGGCGAGCCATCTCTTCAATCTCCTCGACGCGCGCGGGGTCGTCAGCGTCACCGAGCGCCAGGCCTATATCGCGCGCGTGCGCACGCTCGCCAAAGCCTGCTGCGAGGCCTGGCTCAAGAGCCGCGGGCACTTGAGCTGAGGGGCGCATGGCCGAGCTTCTCCTCGAGCTGTTGTCCGAAGAGATTCCGGCCCGCATGCAGGCGCGCGGCGCCGAGGAGCTCAGCCGGCTCGTGGGCGAGAAGCTCAAGGAGGCGCGCCTCGACTTCGCGCGCGCCGAGGCCGAGGTGACGCCGCGCCGGCTTGCCCTCGTCGTCGACGGTCTGCCGGACGAACAGCCCGACCTTCTCGAGGAGCGCAAGGGGCCCCGCGTGGGGGCGCCCGAGACGGCCCTCCAGGGCTTCCTCAAATCGGCCGGGCTCACGGCCCTCGACCAGTGCGAGCGGCGCACGCTTGGCAACGCCGAATTCTATTTCGCCGTACGCAAGCTGCCGGGACGAAAGACCGTCGAGCTCTTGCCGGCGCTCGTCGTCGCTGCCGTGCGCGCGCTCTCCTGGCCCAAATCGCAGCGCTGGGGCTCGACGAGCTTCCGCTACGTGCGGCCGCTCCACGGCGTGCTCGCTGTTTTCGACGGCAAGCCGCTCGACGGTGCCATCGATATCGGCGGGGATCGGCTCAAGTTCGCCGCGGTGACGCGCGGGCACCGCTTCCTCGCCCCCGCGCCCTTCGCCGTGAAGAGCTTCGCCGATTATCGGGAGAAGCTCCGTGCCGCCTTCGTCATTCTCGAGCGCTCCGAGCGCAAGCGCACCATCGCCGCGCACGCCGGCGAGCTTGCCGCGGCCGAGGGGCTGATGCTGAAGGAGGACGCGGCCCTCCTCGACGAGGTCGCCGGTCTGGTCGAATGGCCGGTCGCGCTCGTCGGCTCGATCGAGGCGAAATTCATGGCCTTGCCGCGCGAGGTGCTGGTCACCACCATGCGCGCGCATCAGAAATATTTCGCCCTCGAGACGCAGGATGGGCAGTTGGCACCCCGCTTCGTCGTCGTCGCCAACATCGCGGCCTCGGACGGCGGGGCGGCAATCACGGCCGGCAACGAGCGCGTGCTGCGCGCGCGCCTCGCGGATGCCGAATTCTTCTGGGACCAGGACCGCAAGACGCGCCTCGAGGAGCGGGTGCCGCGGCTGCACGACCTCATCTTCCATGCCAAGCTCGGCACCGTCGGCGACAAGGTCGCCCGCCTCCAGGTGCTCGCCGCCGAGCTTGCGGCGCAAGTACCCGGTGCCGCGGTCGATCGCGTGCGAAGTGCGGCCCTTCTCGCCAAGGCCGACCTCGTCTGCGGCATGGTCGGCGAGTTCCCGGAACTGCAGGGCGTCATGGGGCGTTACTATGCGCTCCATCAAGGCGAGGACCCGATGGTTGCCGACGCGATCGCGGAGCATTACGCCCCGCTCGGCCCCAACGACCGCTGTCCGACCGCATCCGTCTCGGTCGCGGTGGCACTGGCCGACAAGATCGACACGCTCGTCGGCTTCTTCGCGATCGACGAGAGGCCGACCGGCTCGAAGGACCCTTACGCCTTGCGGCGCGCTGCCTTGGGCGCGATCCGGCTGATCGTCGAGAACGGCTTGCGCTTTCCCCTGACTCATTGGTTGAAAAGGGCCTTCGGGCTTTATCTCACGCAGCTTCCGGCGTTTGAAAAAACGCTCCCCGAGGGCCGTCAGCCTGAAAATGTGGCCGCAGACCTTCTCGCTTTCTTCGCCGACCGCCTCAAGGCGCATTTGCGCGAGAAGGGCGTGCGGCACGATCTCGTCACCGCGGTCTTCGCCTCGGGTGCCGAGGACGACCTCGTGCGCCTGCTCGCGCGGGTCGAGGCACTTGGCACCTTCCTCGGGAGCGAGGATGGCGCCAATCTCCTCACCGCCTACAAGCGCGCCTCCAACATCGTGCGCATCGAGGAGACGAAGGACAAGACGCACTACGACGGCGGCATTGCCGAGGCGTTGCTCGCCGAGGAGGCCGAGAAGGCGCTCTTCAAGGGGCTCGCGCGTGCCGGCGGCGAGATCCAAGTCTCCCTCGGGCGCGAGGACTTCGCCGCCGCCATGGCGGCCTTGGCCCGCCTCCGGCCGCCGGTCGATGCCTTCTTCGACAAGGTCACCGTCAATTGCGGCGACAAGGCACTCAGGGAGAACCGCCTCAAGCTGCTCGCCGGAATTCGCTCCGCCCTCGGCGGGGTTGCCGATTTCGCGAAGATCGAGGGCTAGGGCATGAGCAGGTGGGTCTACTCCTTCGGCGGCGGCAAGGCGGACGGCAAGGCCGGCATGCGCGAGCTCCTGGGCGGCAAGGGGGCCGGCCTCGCCGAGATGAGCCGGATCGGCCTCGCGGTCCCTGCGGGCTTCACCATCACGACCGAGGTCTGCACCCATTATTTCGCGCAAGGGCAACGCTACCCGCGCGAGCTCGCGGAGGCCGTGGCGGCAGCGCTCAAGAAGGTCGAGCGCAGCGTGGGGCGCAGGTTCGGCGACCGGCACGACCCGCTCCTCGTCTCCGTGCGCTCGGGCGCCCGCGCCTCGATGCCCGGCATGATGGATACGGTGCTCAATCTCGGCTTGAACGACGAGACCGTCCGCGGCCTCGCCGCGGCGAGCGGGGACGCGCGCTTCGCCTACGACAGCTATCGCCGCTTCCTCCAAATGTACGGCAACGTGGTGCTCGGCCTCGACCATCATCATTTCGAGGAGCGACTCGAGCATCTCAAGGAGGAGTGCGGCGTGACGCTCGACACGGAGATCGCCGCCGCCGACTTCGAGCGGCTCGTCGAGACCTACAAGGCCCTCGTCGAGGACGAGCTCGGCCGGCCCTTTCCGCAAGACCCGCAGGACCAACTCTGGGGGGCGATCGGTGCGGTGTTCGGGAGCTGGCACAACCAGCGCGCCATCACCTACCGACGGCTCCACGGCATCCCCGACGATTGGGGGACGGCGGTCAACGTGCAGGCGATGGTGTTCGGCAACATGGGCGAGGACTGCGCCACCGGGGTCGCCTTCACGCGCAATCCCTCGACCGGCGAGAACGCGTTCTACGGCGAATATCTCGTCAACGCCCAGGGCGAGGACGTCGTCGCCGGCATCCGCACGCCGCAGTCCCTCACGCTCGCCGGAAAGCGCGCCACGGGCTCGCGCCTGCCGGCGATGGAAGAGGCGATGCCGGCGGTGTTCAAGGAGCTGCTCGAGGCGCGCGAGACGCTCGAGCGCCATTATCGCGACCTCCAGGACCTCGAATTCACCGTCGAGAAGGGCAAGCTCTATCTCCTGCAGACGCGCGCGGGCAAGCGCACCGCCTCGGCCGCGATCCGCATCGCGGTCGAGATGGCGCGCGAAGGGCTGATCACCAAGGGGGAGGCGGTGACGCGCATCGAGCCTGCCTCGCTCGACCAGCTGCTCCACCCGACGCTCGACCCCAAGGCGCCGCGCACGCGCTTGGCCCGCGGCCTGCCGGCCTCGCCCGGGGCCGCCTCGGGTGCCGTCATCTTCCATGCCAATGAAGCCGAGGCCAAGGCGAAGCTCGGCCACCAGGTGTTACTCGTGCGCATCGAGACGAGCCCCGAGGACATCCACGGCATGCATGCCGCCGAGGGCATCCTCACCACGCGCGGCGGCATGACGAGCCACGCGGCGGTGGTGGCACGCGGCATGGGCCGTCCCTGCGTCGCAGGGGCGGGCGATCTCAAGATCGATTACGAGGCCGGCACCATGACGGTCGGGAACCGCGTGGTGCGGGCCGGCGACGCGGTCACGATCGATGGCGGCACGGGCGAGGTCTTCCTCGGCACCGTGCCCACCATCAAGCCGCAGCTCTCGGGCGATTTTGCCGCCCTCATGGGCTGGGCCGACGAGGTGCGCAAGATCGGCGTGCGCGCTAACGCGGACACGCCGGCCGACGCCCGCCATGCGCGCGAATTCGGTGCCGAGGGCATCGGGCTTTGCCGCACCGAGCATATGTTCTTCGAGGAGGGCCGCATCGTAGCTGTGCGCGAGATGATCGTGGCCGAGGACGAGAGCGGGCGGCGCGCGGCACTCGCCAAGCTCCTGCCCATGCAGCGCAAGGATTTCGTCGAGCTCCTGAAGATCATGGACGGGCTGCCGGTCACTATCCGCCTGCTCGATCCCCCGCTCCATGAGTTTCTGCCGCACGGCGAGGCGGAGATGCGGGAAGTGGCGGCGGCCGCCGGCGTCTCGGTGATCCGCATCCGCGAGGCCGCGGCCAAGCTCTTCGAGGTCAACCCGATGCTCGGCCATCGCGGCTGCCGCCTCGCCATCACCTATCCCGAAATCTACGAGATGCAGGCGCGCGCCATCTTCGAGGCGGCGGTGATCGTCGAGAAGGAGACCGGGCGCAAGGTTGCCCCCGAGGTGATGATCCCGCTTGCAGCCACGAAGCGCGAGCTCGACATCCTCAAGGCGCGCATCGCCGCCGTGGCCGAGGCCGTCGCGGCCGAGACCGGGGTCGCGCCCGCCTATATGCTCGGCACCATGATCGAGCTGCCGCGTGCGGCCTTGCGCGCCGAGGAGATCGCCGAGACGGCGGAGTTTTTCAGCTTCGGCACCAACGACCTCACCCAGACCTGCCTCGGCCTCTCGCGCGACGACGCGGGCAAGTTCCTCGAGGTCTATCGCCAGATGGGCATCTTCGCCGACGATCCCTTCGTCACCCTCGACGTGGACGGGGTGGGCGAGCTCGTGCGCCTCGGCGTCGCGCGCGGCCGCAAGACGCGCAAGGACCTCAAATGCGGCATCTGCGGCGAGCACGGCGGCGACCCGGCCTCGGTGCA
>DATJAC010000164.1:0-5214 GCA_035516655.1 Alphaproteobacteria bacterium
GCGCCACTCGCGAAAGCGCCCGTGCGGCTCGAGAGCGGCGGTGCCGTCGCCAGCCTCTTGCCCGACGGCCGCCGCCTCCATCTCCAACACGGTCCGATCGATCTCGTGATCGAGGCGGTGGGGACCTCGGCAGAAGTCGCCCTTGCCTACGGTCAGGCCTGGGCCTGCTTCCGCGATCTCCTCGTCACCCTCGCCAAAGAGCTTCCGCTTCTGCGCAGCCCCCTCGGCGGCCGCTATCCCCGGGCGTCGGGCCCGGTCGCGCGGCGCATGGTGCGTGCCTGCTGGCCTTATCGTGTGGCCTTCATCACGCCGATGGCGGCGGTCGCGGGGGCCGTGGCGGATGAGGTGCTGGCTGCCCTCGTGACGGGGCGTTCCTTGGCGCGCGCCTATGTGAACGACGGCGGCGACATCGCTTTCCATCTCGCTCCCGGCGAGGCATTCTCGGCCGGCGTGGTCGCCGACATCGCGTCCGCGTCGCTCTTCGGCACCCTATCGCTCACGGCGGCGATGCCGGTGCGCGGCCTCGCGACCAGCGGGCGGGCGACCAAGGGCCAGGGCGGGCGCAGCTTCTCGCTCGGCATCGCGGACTCGGTGACCGTGCTGGCGGAGGACGGGGCCGCGGCCGATGCGGCGGCGACGGTCGTCGCGAACGCGGTCGACCTCGACCATCCGGCGATCCGGCGCCTGCCGGCGTCGGAGCTCGATCCCGCGAGCGACTTGGGCGACATTGCGGTGACGGTCGGGCTTGGGCCGCTCGAGCCGGCTGCGGTCGAGCGCGCACTCGCGAACGGTGCCGCCAAGGCGCAAGCGCTCCTCGCCGACGGACTGATTGCAGGTGCGGTGCTCACGCTCCGCGGTGCTTGCCGCGTGGTGGGCCGCGCCCACGCGCAGATCGCGCCAGCAGCGGCATGAATGGGAGACCGCGAAATGCGTGCCCGGCCACAGCCGTCATTCCCGCGAAAGCGGGAATCCATGTCTGGTCCTGAGCGCGGCTTCGAGCATGGACCCCCGCTTTCGCGGGGGTGACGAGTGACCCGTTGAAAGCGAGCCGGCCATTTCGGGCCGGTCTCTGGGGCAAGGAAAGGTGTCGCGATGACGCTCTCCAAGATCCGCAAGCTGATCACGGTGGTGGAGGAGACCCGGCGCGAGATGGGCGAGGCGGTCGCCCCGCCCACGCGCAAGGCCGCGGCGATCGCGGTGATCGAGAATCCCTGCGCGCACCACTTCGTCAAGGATCTCGAGCCTCTCATCGCGATCGGCGAGGAGCTCGGCGGCCTCTTGGGCGGGCGCGCGATCGCGGCCCTCGGCATTGCACCCGGCCAGGCCGAGAGCTACGGCAAGGCGGCAGTGGTGGGCGAGGGCGGCGAACTCGAGCACGCGGCAGCCATCCTCCATCCCCGCCTCGGCAAGCCCTTGCGCGAGGCGGTCGAGAAGGGGGCGGCGCTCGTGCCGTCCGCCAAGAAGATGGGCGGGATGGGCACGGCGATCGACGTGCCGCTCGGCCACAAGGACGCCGCCTTCGTGCGCAGCCATTTCGACGGCATGGAGGTGCGCGTGGCCGATGCGCCGCGCGCGGGCGAGATCCTGGTCGCCGTGGTGGTGACCGACAGCGGCCGTCCGCACCCCCGCGTGGGCGGGCTCACCACAAGCGAGATCAAGGGCGCGGACGGCTTGCGCTGACGGCGCGGCCGCTCGCCGGACACGGGAGGAAAGACATGGCGGAAGCGCAAGGCACGGCAGCGGCAGGCAAGCTCGTCATCCGCAACATCGGGCTCATGCTGTCGGGCGATCTCGCCAAGCCCATCCTCGATGCCGATACGGTGACAGCAGACGGCGGGCGCATCACCGCCGTCGGCAAGGCGAAGGACGTCGATCAGGAGCGGGCGACGGTGGTCGTCGATGCCAAGGGAACGACACTCGCCCCCGGCCTCATCGACAGCCACGTGCATCCCGTTTTCGGCGATTGGACGCCGCGCCAGACCCAGCTCAACTGGATCGACAGCTTCCTTCATGGCGGCGTCACCACCATGATCTCGGCGGGCGAGGTGCATCTTCCCGGCCGGCCCAAGGACATCGTCGGCCTCAAAGCGCTCGCGATCACCGCCCAGCGCGCCTTCGCGGGTTTCCGTCCGAGCGGGGTCAAGGTGCATGCGGGCGCTCCCGTGCTCGAGCACGGCATGGTCGAGAGCGACTTCAAGGAGCTCGCCGCCGCCGGGGTGACGCTCCTGGGCGAGGTCGGCCTCGGCGGGGTCAAGGCCGGGGCCGAGGCGCGCCAGATGGTCGCCTGGGCGCGCAAATACGGCATCAACAGCACGATCCACACGGGCGGGCCGTCGATCCCCGGCTCGGGCCTCATCGACAAGGACGTGGTGCTCGAGGCCGATGCCGACGTGATCGGCCACATCAACGGCGGCCACACCGCACTGCCGATCGAGCAGATCCTCGAGCTCTGCGTGCGCTCCAAGCGCGCGATCGAGATCGTCCACAACGGCAACGAGCGCGCCGCCCTCTTCGCCTTGCGCACGGCGCGCGAGGCCCGCCAGCTCGAGCGCGTCATCCTCGGCACCGACAGCCCCGCCGGCTCGGGCGTGCAGCCGCTCGGCATCCTGCGCATGGTGGCGATGCTCTGCTGCCTCGGCGAGATCCCGCCCGAGCAGGTCTTCTGCTTCGCGACCGGCAACACGGCACGGCTCAGGAAGCTCGATTGCGGGCTGATCGAGGTCGGCCGCTCGGCCGATTTCGTGCTCATGGATCGCGCGCAGGAGAGTGCGGGCAAGACGCTGCTCGAGAGTGTCGCGATCGGCGACCTCCCGGGGGTCGGCATGACCATCATCGACGGCGTCGTGCGCTCGGGCCGCAGCCGCAATACCCCGCCTGCTGTCGCCATCCCCGAAGTGGTCGGACATTGACCGGCATGCCCAAGCGCCGCACCAACGGCGCGCTCGCCGCCTACAGGCTCGAGGCCCAGATCGGCTTCGTGCTGCGCAAGGCGCAGCAGCGCGCGACGGCGATCTTCATGCGCCATTTCGGACGGCATCAGGTGACACCCACGCAGTGGACGACGCTCGTCCGCATCCACGAATTCGGCAGCTTGTCGCAAAACCATCTTGGCCGGCTCACCGCCATGGATCCGGCGACCATTCAGGGCGTGGTCCAGCGCTTGATCGAGCGCGGGCTCGTCACCCGCATCCCGGACCCGCTCGATCGCCGCCGCAAGCGGCTCGGCCTGACGCCGGCCGGACAGCGCCTCGTGCGCCGCCTCGTCGCCAAGGCGTACAAGGTGAGCCGCGATACGCTAGAGCCGCTCGCCAAACGCGAGCAGGCGCTCATCGAGAACCTGCTGGCGCGGCTGGGGTAGTAAAGGGCGGCGGCTAAGCGCGTTGCGAGGCCTGCCGGGCGGGGCTCGGCGCCGGCACTTCCGTCGCGGCGAGTGCCGCGCGCAGGCGTTCAGCACCCGCGGCATCGGCGGCATGGACGCCTGCCGCGGTAATCACGAAATCGACCCGGCCGTCGCCGAGAGCCTTGAGGCACTCCTCTGGGGTGTTGACGATCGGCTCCTCGTGCACGTTGAAGCTGGTATTGACCAGGACCGGCAGGCCCGTCAGCCCCTTGAAGCTAGTGAGGATGTCGTAATAGAGCGGGTTCTCGTGCCGCTCGATGATCTGCGGGCGGGCCGTGCCGTCGACGTGGACGATGCCGGCCAGGCGCTCGCGCCACGCAGGCCGCACGGCGCAAGTAATGGTCATGAAGCGGCAGGCATAGGCGTTGACCCGCGAGACCTCGAAGACGTCGTCCGCGTCACAGGCGGCGACGACGGGAGCGAAGGGCATGAACTCGCTCCGCTCGAGGCGCGCGTTGAGCTCGGCGTTGATGGAGCGCTCGGCCGGATGGGCGAGGATCGAGCGGTTGCCGAGCGCGCGCGGGCCGTATTCCATGCGACCGACGTAGAGGGCACCGACAAACCCGCGCGCGAGGAGGCGTGCGGCGCTCTCGGCCGGAGCTCCAGGAAGGGCGGGAGCTCCCGCCGCGGCCAGCACCCGCCCGATGGCACCGTCGTAATCCCGGCCGAGCGAGACGCTCGCGAGGCGGCGGCGCTTGCCGAGCCACGGGGCCAAGCCGTCGCGCGCCAAGAGAAATTCAAGCGGTGCTCCCGCCGCCAGCCCCTCGTCGCCCATCGCCGGAAAGACGAAGACCTCCTCGCAGCCCGTGCCTTCGGCGAGCAGGCGATTGAGGCGCACGTTGGCGAAGACCCCGCCCGCGAGCGCGAGCCGCCGGCCGCCCTCCCGCTCGAGCAGACGGCGCAGGGCCCGCAGCACATAGTCCTCGAGGAGCTTTTGGATCGAGGCCGCCATGTCCTCCCGGCTGACCGTGCCGGCCATGCGCCGGATATCCTCTGCCATCGCCCCATAGTCGCCGTAGTCGCTGTCGATGCGGCCGGCCTCGTCGAGGCGGAAGTGCCGCGCCATCTCCTCGGTGAGGACGGGCTGGCCGAAGGCGGCCAGCCCCGTGAGCTTGCCTTCATGGCGCAGCATCCGGAAGCCGAGGGCGGCGGTCGCCAAGCCGTAGGCCATGCCGAGGCTATCGATGCGCCGCGGCTGCAAGAGCTCGCGATCGTCGCCGAAGAAAGTGTCGAGCTTGCCGGCGGAGAGGCGGCGCGCGCTGTATTGGACGTTGTCGCCCCCGCCGTCCGCCGTATAGGCGAGAGCCTCGTCCCAATCGGTGAAGAAGAGGGCCGGAAGTGCGTGTGCCAGATGGTGGTTGCAGAAGAAGAGCCGGCAATCGGGGCGAAAGCCGAGGGCCGCACGGAAGCGCTCGTGGTTCAGGAGCTTGATCGCCTCGGGCTCCTCCCGCGCCTGCATCTGGCCCTCGATCGATTTCGGGCGTTTGGCGCGCCGGTCGGGCAGATGCATGCGGATTTTCTGGAGGAGGCCCCAGCGCAGGAGCGGGCGCGGGAAAACGCCGCGCGTCATGGCAACGACGTCGACCTCGCCTCGCGTGATGCCGGCGACAGCCAGC
Organism: Alphaproteobacteria bacterium; assembly: GCA_035516655.1. Classification (GTDB taxonomy): domain Bacteria; phylum Pseudomonadota; class Alphaproteobacteria; order JACZXZ01; family JACZXZ01; genus DASPPM01. Next base: position 5,017 of record DATJAC010000164.1, read on the forward strand.
ACCTCGTCGATCGCCGCATCGGGAATGCCGTCGCCGTCGCCCTTGACGCGCGTGAGCCGCTCGGTCTGCACGGCGGCGACCAGGCGGTAATCGTCATAGAGGACGGCGGCCGAGTCGTGCCAGGCGGGGTGGATGCCGAGGATCAACAAGGACCGGACTTCCGCAGCACTGCCGAGGGGCGGGGAGGGTGGCAAAGGC
>DATJAC010000165.1:0-2020 GCA_035516655.1 Alphaproteobacteria bacterium
CCGCGCGCGGCCAGCGCCGGCTTGTCATATTGATCGGTGCCCGAGCTGATCGACTGGATGAAGCGCAACTTCGCGGCCTTGGCGGCGAGCTCGTTGCGCCACATGCCCGAGACCACGAGCACGTCCGCCTCGCCGATGCGCGCCTCGAGTGCCTCGCGCGTGCGTACCTCGAAGCTCCTGATGCCGGTTGCTCGTGCCGTGAAGCAATCCTGCATCCGGTAGGCGACGTGCGCGAAGCAGATGGTGAGGCGGTCCTTGGGGGGGAGCATGGCGTCGACTTGACCTTACGGGAGGGAGGAAAGCGGGACTTGCTGCGGGCGTGCGGTGTGGCAACTTTGCCTACACGTCGATCTCCTTCACGAACTGCGCGTTCTCCTGGATGAAGGCGAGGCGCAGCTCGGGCTTGCGGCCCATGAGCTGCTCGACGAGGGCAGCCGTCTCCTTGGCGTCACGCTCGTCGGCCGTCACGTGGCCGTTCGGCAGCACGACCTTCAAGAGGGTGCGCGTCTTGGGGCTCATCGTGGTCTCGCGGAGCTGCTGCGGCGGCATTTCGCCCAGGCCCTTGAAGCGGCTCGTCTCGACCTTGCCGCGGCCGGCGAACTCGCGCTTCATGAGCTCGTCCTTGTGCTTGTCGTCGCGCGCGTAGAGCACTTTCCCGCCCTGGCTCAGGCGGTAGAGCGGGGGGATGGCGAGGAAGAGGCGCCCGTCCTCGATGAGGCCGCGCATCTCCTTGTAGAAGAAGGTCATGAGGAGCGAGGCGATGTGGGCCCCGTCCACGTCGGCGTCGGTCATGATGATGACGCGGTCATAGCGCAGCTTGTCCGAGTTGTAATGCGCCCCGAGGCCGCAGCCGAGCGCTTGCACGAGATCGGCGAGCTCCTGGTTGCCGCGCAGCTTCTCGGCGGACGCACTCGCCACGTTGAGGATCTTGCCGCGCAAGGGGAGGACCGCCTGGCTCTCGCGCTCGCGCGCCTGCTTGGCCGAGCCGCCCGCGGAATCGCCTTCGACGAGGAAGATCTCGGTGTCCTCGGAGGAGCGCCGCGCGCAGTCGGCGAGCTTGCCGGGGAGGCGCAGGTTGCGCGTCGCACTCTTGCGGCTCATCTCGCGCTGATCGCGCCTGCGCTGGCGCTCCTCGGCGCGCTCGACGATGGCATCGAGCAGCAGCTTCGAGCCCGCCGGGTCGGCCGAGAGCCAATGATCGAAATGGTCCTTGAGGTGCTGCTCGACCAGGCGGGCAGCGTCGGGCATGGAGAGGCGCTCCTTGGTCTGGCCCTGGAACAGCGGCTGGCGCACGAAGAGCGAGAGCATGATCGCCGCCCCCTCGGCCACGTCGTCGGCACTGATCGCCTTGGCCTTGCGGTTGCCGGTGAGCTCGCCATAGGCGCGCACGCCGCGCGCCAAGGCGGTGCGCAGGCCGAGCTCGTGGCTGCCGCCGTCCGGGGTGGGCACTGTGTTGCAGTAGGAATGGAGGAGACCCTCGCCGTCGAGCGGCCAGGCGATCGCCCATTCGACCCTGCCCTCGCCCGCCGGGAAGCGCGCCTCCCCGGCGAAGGGGAGGGGGGTCAAGGTCGGCCGCCCCTCGAGTGCTGCCACGAGGTAATCCTGCAGCCCGCCCGGGAAGTGGATGGTCGCTTCGGCGGGAACGCCTTCCGTGCCCTTCAAGAGCTCGGGCGCGCACTTCCAACGGATCTCGACGACCCGCGTCAGATACGCCTTGGAGCGCGCCATGCGATAGAGCGGCTCGGGCTTGAGCCGAGCATGGCTGCCGAAGATCTGCGGGTCCGGGTGGAAGCGCACGGTGGTGCCGCGGCGGTTGGACACCGCACCGCAGTCCTTGAGCTTGCCCTTGGGCTTGCCGCGCACGTAGTCCTGCACCCAGAGGCGGCGCTCGCGCGCGACCTCGACGGTGAGGCGGTCGGAGAGCGCGTTCACGACCGAGAGGCCGACGCCGTGGAGCCCGCCCGCCGTGCTATAAACCTTGTCGGAGAACTTGCCGCCCGAATGGAGCGTGGTGAGGATG
>DATJAC010000166.1:0-2780 GCA_035516655.1 Alphaproteobacteria bacterium
GCAACGAGCTCTTCGTGGCGCTGCCCTTCGCCCAGGCATAAGGGCCGCGGAGGAGCAAGCAGCGCTCCCCATGGCGGCAACCTCAGCCCTCTCTCCCGCAAGGGGGAGAGGGCTTTGCCGCGCCCCGCTTGGCAGCACCACCCGCGTGGCAGCACCACCCGCGTGGCGGCGCCACCCGCGCGATTGGTTTCATTGCGGCAGCTTGCTAGGCTAGCGCCATGCACATCCTGGTCATCGAGGACGACGCGGATACCGCCGATTATCTCGTCAAGGGGTTGACCGAGAGCGGCTACGTGGTCGATCGCGCGGCGGAAGGACGCGACGGGCTCTTCCTGGCGCTCGGCCAGGACTATGACGCCATGATCGTCGACCGCATGCTGCCGGGACTCGACGGGCTTTCCATCGTCCAGGCCTTGCGTGCGCAGGAGAAACGCACGCCCGTCCTCATCCTCTCGGCCCTCGCCCAGGTCGACGACCGGGTCAAGGGCCTGCGCGCCGGCGGGGACGACTACCTCACCAAGCCCTATGCCTTCTCCGAGCTCCTGGCGCGCCTCGAGGCCCTGTTGCGGCGCGGCCGCAGCGAGAGTGCGGTGCAACGGCTCAAGGTCGCCGATCTCGAGATGGATCTGCTCTCGCGCGCCGTGCGGCGGGCGGGCAAGGCGATCGAGCTCCAGCCGCGCGAATTCAAGCTCCTCGAGTATCTCATGCGCCATGCCGGCCAGGTGGTGACGCGCACCATGCTGCTCGAGGGCGTGTGGGACTACCATTTCGACCCGCAGACCAACGTGATCGACGTCCATATGAGCCGGCTGCGGCAGAAGATCGACCGCGGCTTCGATCACCCCCTCCTTCACACCGTGCGCGGTGCCGGCTACAGCCTGCGCGTGGAAGCGACGTGAGAACCGGACGCCTCCTCCGCACCGCGACCTTCCGCCGCGCGCTCATCTACATGGCACCCTTCGGGGTGCTCGTCGTCATCCTGTTCGGCTTCCTCTATCTCGGCACGCTCAGCCTGATCGATTCCCAGGCCAACGCCACCATCGAGGCGGAGATCCGCGGCCTCGCCGAGCAATATGGCACGCGCGGTCTGAGCCGGCTCGAGGAGGTGATCGCCGAGCGCAGCGGCAGCAAGGGCGAGAAGGGCAGCGTCTATCTCTTGACCGGGCCAGATCTCACGCCCCTTGCGGGCAACCTCAACAGCTGGCCGTCCCAGGCCGCGCTCAAGGACGGCTGGCTCAGCTTCGAGGTCGAGCGCAACGAGCACGGCGTCGTGACCAAGCACGAGATCCGCGCGAAGCCGTTCCGGCTCGAGGGCGGCTTCCGGCTCCTCGTCGGACGCGACATGGCCGAGCGCGCCGCCTTCCAGGAGGTCATCGGCAAGACCCTCGCCGTGGCGCTGGTCATTACCGTCATCCTCGGCGTCGCCGGTGCCGTCTACCTCAGCCGCCGGCTGCTCGTGCGCGTCGAGGCGATCGCGGAGACGAGCCGTACGATCGTGCGCGGCGATCTCACGCGGCGCGTGCCGCTTGCCGGCAGCGGGGACGAATTCGACCATCTCTCCGCCAGCCTGAACGAGATGCTCGAGCAGATCGAGCAGCTCATGACCGGCATGCGCGCGGTCACCGACAGCCTGGCGCACGACCTGCGGAGCCCGCTGACGCGGCTCAAGGGCCGCATCGAGACCGTGCTACGCGCGACACCGGACGAGGCGCGCTATCGCGAGACGCTGGCAGCCACCATCGCGGACGCGGATGCGATCCTCGGCACCTTCAATGCCTTGCTCGCGATCACCGAGGCCGAGGCTGGCACGGCGCGCGAGGGCATGTCGCGCCTCGAGCTCGGCGCCCTCGCGCGCGCCGCCCTCGAACTCTACGAGCCGCTCGCCGAGGGCAAGGGCCTGATCCTGAGCGAGGAGATCGACGACGGTGTCGCCATCGTCGGCCACCCCCAGCTCCTGGCCCAGAGTGTGGCCAACCTGCTCGACAACGCCATCAAATACACAGCAGCCGGCGGGGCGGTCTCGCTTGCCGTCCGCAACGCGGGCGAGCGCGCCGAGCTCGTCGTCGCCGACAGCGGCCCCGGCATTCCGCCAGAGGACCGCGCGCGCGTGCTCGAACGCTTCGTCCGGCTCGACGCCAGCCGCAGCTCGCCGGGAAGCGGGCTCGGCCTCAGCCTCGTCGCCGCGGTCGCCAAGCTCCACCGCGCCGAGCTGCGCCTCGAGGACAATGCACCCGGCCTCAAGGTCATACTGGCATTCGAGACGGCCGATAGCGAAGGCTAGGAAAGGGTCTGCCCAAGTCAATCGGCCATTTGTACCGTCGTTCCCGCGAAAGCGGGAATCCACCGGCCCCTGGACCCCCGCTTGCGCGGGGGTGACGACCGGAGTGTGTCAGCTTGGTCCGATCCTGCTCTAGCGCCGGTTCTCGAGACTTCTCGACAGTCGAGGTGCAATGCGCTGAGATAGCCGGATGTCGCAAACGGACCCGCCGATGGCGAAGCCGCCGTGCAAGCCTTTGCATCTGGCCCCCGCCGAGATCGAGACCCGGCGGCTTGCCGACGGCGGCCTCGTGCTCCGCTCGCGCCAAGAGCTCCTGCCCTACCCGCGCAGCATCGGCGAGCTCTTGTGCCGCTGGGCCGCCGAGGCGGGGGAGCGCACCTTCCTCGCCGAGCGCGCGGCCGACGGCGGCTGGCGGCGGATCAGCTACGGCGAGGCCCTGAGTGCCGTCGAGCGCATCGCCACGAGGCTGCTCGCGCGCGGCCTCGATACCGAGCGCCCGATC
>DATJAC010000167.1:0-3382 GCA_035516655.1 Alphaproteobacteria bacterium
CCGACTACTACAACGAATATGTGCTACTCGCGCGCACCTTGCAGCAGCAGAAGGTGCGGCCCAAGGCGATCTATTCCGTGCTCGGCGGGGCCGCCTCCCAGTACCGCTTCGTCAAGGAATTCCCCGAGGCGGCCGCCTACATCATGGATACCAACCATTGGTACGATCCGAAAAAGCCGGCGGCCCTCGAGCTCAAGAAGAAGACCGAGGCGAAGGGCCTGTTCTACACCTACGAGGTCTTCCTCAACTACGAGGCCGTGATGCTCCTGGCCGACGCGCTCGAGCGCGCGGCGAGTACGGAGCGCGGCAAGATCATCGAAGCCCTCGCCGCGAGCACCTGGAGCGGGCATTTCATGCCCTATGGGCCGACCAAGTTCGAGGGCGGCCAGAACACCGGTGCCCGCGCCGTCAACTTGCAAGTGCTGGATAACGACATCAAGGTCATCCTGCCGGCCGAGTTCGCCAATGCGAAGCCGGTCTTCCCGATGCCGAGCTGATGGGACGAAGGGCGGGCTCCAAGACCACCCCCCTCCCTACCCTCCCCTCAAGGGGGGAGGGAATATGAGCGTGATATCAAGAGCTTCCCCCTCCCCCTCGAGGGGGGAGGGTTGGGGAGGGGGTGACGCACATATTTTCGAGCGTCGGCTCTAGCCCCCGCCATGGTCGAGCTCGACATCCTGTTGCCGGCACTCCTGAACGGGATCATGACCGGGGCCGTCTACGCGCTCGTGGCCCTCGGCCTCACGCTCATCTACGGCGTGCTGCACATCATCAACTTCGCCCACGGCAGCCTCTTGATGCTGGCCCTCTACGGCGTCTATTTCCTCTACACGCTCCTCGGCATCGATCCCTATCTCGCCTTCCCGATCGCGGTCCCCGCCTTCTTCGCGCTCGGCTATGGCCTCCAGCGCTCGGTCATCGGGTACTGCGGCCGCGGCAAGGACGAGAACATCCTCCTCGTGACCCTCGGTCTCTCGCTCGTCATCGAGAATCTGGCGCTCTATTTCTGGTCGGCGGACACGCGCACGATCAGCACGTCCTACAGTTTCGCGACCGTAGATCTCGGCGTGGCCGTGATCGCGGTACCCAGGCTCGTCGCCTTCGCGGGCGCCCTTGTCGTCGCCGGCTTTCTCTGGCTCCTCATCCATCGCACCGATCTCGGCAAGGCGATCCGGGCCCTCGCCAAGGAACGCCAAGGCGCCCAGCTCGTCGGCATCAACGTCGAGCACGTCTTCGCCATGAGCTTCGGCATCGGCATCGCCTCGCTCGGTGCCGCCGCCTGCCTTCTGCTGCCGAGCTACTACGCCAATCCGGGCATCGGGCGCAGCTTCGTGCTGATCGCCTTCACCATCGTGGTCTTGGGCGGCATGGGCAGCTTCGCGGGGGCACTTGTGGGCGGGCTCATCATCGGGGTCACCGAGTCCCTGGGCGGGCTCTTCCTCGGCGAGAGCCTGGGCCAGCTCGGCATATTCCTCATCTTCATCGCCATCCTCCTCTTCCGGCCGACCGGGCTCTTCGGAGCGCGGCCGTTGAGCCGGCCATGAGAAGTGCTTTCGCCATAGCCCTCGTGCTCGCGGCCCTCCTGCCGCTGCCGTGGCTCGTGCATTCCGACTTCTGGACCAACCTCGCCATCATGGCGCTCTATTACGGCTTCCTCGGCCAGGCCTGGAACCTGCTCGGCGGCTACGGCGGCCAGTTCTCCTTCGGCCATGCCGCCTTCTTCGGCACGGGTGCTTATGCCTCGGCCGTGCTGCAGGTGAGCCTCGGGCTCAACCCCTGGCTCTGCCTCGCCCTCGCCGCCGCCGCCGGTGCCCTCACGGGTGCCCTCATCGGCGCGCTCAGCTTCCGTTACGGCCTGCGCGGCTCCTATTTCGCCCTCGTCACCCTGGCCTTCGCCGAGGTCTTCCGCATTCTCGCCGATTCGCTCGGCTTCACCGGCGCCGGCGTGGGCATCCTCATTCCGCTCAAGGAGAGTGCCGCCAACTTCCAGTTCGCGAGCAAGGCGGGCTTCTATCTCGTGATCCTGGCCTTGAACGCCCTCGGGCTCGCGTGCGCCTGGTGGATCGAGAATTCGCGCTTCGGCGCCCGCCTCCTCGCGCTCCGCGAGAACGAGGACGCCGCCCGCGCCCTCGGTGTGGATGTCTTTCGCACCAAGCTCGCCGCGATCACCCTTTCGGGGGCGCTGACGGCCCTCGGCGGCAGCTTCTACGCCCAGTATTTCCTCTATATCGATCCTGCGATCGCCTATGGGCCGGGGGTCTCGGTCGAGGCCCTTCTGGTGCCCATCGTCGGCGGGCTCGGCACGCTCTTCGGCCCGCTCCTCGGTGCCGCCGCCCTCCAGCTCTTGAACCAGCTCGCGAGTGCCGCGATGGGCGAGGCGCCCGGCCTCAATCTCGTGCTCTATGGCGCCGTCCTCGTCCTCATGATCATGTTCATGCCGCAGGGCCTCTTCGGGCTCGCGCGCTTGAGCTCGCGCCGCCTGGCCGGGAGGGCGGGGTGATGCTCGCACTCGAAGGCGTCTCGCTGAGCTTCGGCGGCTTGCGCGCCGTGGAGAGTGCGAGCTTCACGCTCGCCGAGGGCAGCATTGTCGCCCTGGTGGGGCCGAACGGTGCGGGCAAGACCACCCTCTTCAATCTCATCTCCGGTTTCCTGGTGCCAGAGCGCGGCCGCATCCTCTTCGAGGGTCGCGACATCACCGGCATGCCGCCCGAGCGCATCGCCGCTCTCGGTCTGGTGCGAACCTTTCAGATCGTGCAGCCCTTCGCCCGGCTTTCCGTGCGCGAGAACATCGCGGTCGGCGCCCATCTCAGGCTCGCCGGCCGGCGCCAGGCTCTTGCCATGGCCGACGAGATCGCCGAGAGGGTCGGGATTGCGCATCAGCTCGACCAGCCCGCGGGAGAGCTCACGGTCGCGGGCCGCAAGCGCCTCGAGCTCGCGCGGGCACTCGCGACGGCTCCGCGCCTCCTCCTTCTCGACGAGGTGATGGCGGGGCTCAATCCGCGGGAGCTCGATGACATCGCCGCGGTCGTCCGCGCCATTCGCGCGGGCGGGGTGACGCTCTTGCTCATCGAGCACGTCATGCGCGCGGTCATGAGCCTCGCCGAGCGCGTCCTCGTGCTCAACGACGGTGCCCTCATCGCCGAAGGCCGCCCGGCCGAGATCGCCGCCGATCCGCGGGTCATCACGGCCTATCTCGGGGCCGGTGCCGCCGAGCGCATGCTCAAGGAGGGTGCGCGTGCTTGAGGTCGCGGAATTGCGCGCGGGCTATGGGCCGGTCGAGGTGCTACACGGCGTCGATCTCGCGGTCGGACGCCACGAGATCGTAGCACTCCTCGGCAGCAACGGGGCGGGCAAGTCGACCCTCAACAACAATCTCTCGGGT
>DATJAC010000168.1:0-5827 GCA_035516655.1 Alphaproteobacteria bacterium
CCGCCTCCTCGAGCGGCTCGACCAGCGAGTAGCTCAGCCACTGGGAGAGCTTGTGGAACGGCACGAGCCCATCGGTGAGATCCGCGCTCCGTGCCGCCGGGTGGCGCCAAACGTCGCCGAGGGGATGCCCCGCGAGGCTGAGCCGGCTGGGCCAGATCGTGGCGAAGCCGTCGAGCAGCGTAGCCAAGATCATGGGCAGAGGCACCGCACCGTCCCGGCTCTGTGCGGCGAAGTAATCGAAGAGGTTGCCGATGCGCGGTGCCTCGGCCCCGAAGAGGTCCGGCCGCTCCGCAAGCGCCGTCCCGACCCGGCGCAGCAAGGCGACGCGCGCGGAAAACCCCGGCAACGGGTTCTCGCGCGAGACCTGAAAGCCCGCGGCCACGACGTCATCGTCGAGGGCGACAAGGGCAGCGGCGTCGCAGCGCAACGGCTCTCGCGCGCGCGCCGAGAAAGCGCCCGCGAGGAAAAGCCGGAAGCTCGCGACCGCAAGCCCCTCCGAACGCGCGAGGAGTGCTTGGCGCTCGCCTTCGCGATAGCGCCAGCGCTCGCCGGCACCGGCGTCGAGCAGCACGCTCGCCACCGCGAGGTCGATGCGGCTGCGCGCCACCTCCGCGCGCGATCGGCCCGTCAACCGGGTTGCGGCGTCCTGCCAGCGCTCGACCCCGCCCGCCGCGAAGTGGCGCCAGCGGCTATGGTAGGGGACCGCGAGGGTGGGATAGGCCGCCTTGATGGTATCGGCGACGTAGGAGGCGACGGTATCGAGGCGCTCAGGCTCGAAGGCGAAATGCTCGAGTGTCTCGGCCTCGGCCGCAGCGAGGACCATGGCCGAACGCGCGCGAACGGCTCCCGGCGTGCGAAGCCAGGCGAGGGCCGGGCCGATGTCGGGTGAAGGCGCCACGCGATCCGCCGCCCGCCGCACGCGGGCTAATAATCCGTGAGGCCGCGGCCCTTGGCCCGCGACGGTGCCGCGGGCTTGGCGGGCCGGCTCGTGTAATAGCCCGCGGCCTTCTTGGCCGTCAGCTCGACGTGGGCGTCGGGCGGGATGCGGTCCTCGGGAAGCTCGAGGCGCTCGACCACCTCGATGCCCTGACGCACGATCGCATCGTATTTCATGTTGCTCATCGAGACGAAACGATGGATGCGCGTGATGCCGAGCCAATGCAGGGTATCCGGCATCAGCTCCTGGAAGCGCACGTCCTGCACGCCGGCGACGCACTCGGTGCGGAGGAAATAGGCGTCCGCCGTGTCGCCGCCCGCTTGGCGCTTGCGCGCGTTGTAGACGAGGAACTTGGTGACCTCGCCTAAGCCGCGGCCCTCCTTGCGGTTGTAGACGATGAGCCCGACCCCGCCCGCTTGTGCGGTCTCTACGCACACCTCGATGCCGTGCACCAGATAGGGCCGGCAGGTGCAGATGTCGGAGCCGAACACGTCCGAGCCGTTGCACTCGTCGTGCACGCGGCAGGCGAGCGGCACGCTCGGGTCGGCGAGTGCCGCGACGTCGCCGAAAGCGTAAGCCGTGATGCTGCCGATCGGCGGCAGGAAGAGCTTGAGATCGGGGCGCGTCACGAGCTCGGGGAACATCCCGCCCGTTTCCTCGAAGAGGCTGCGGCGCAGGGCCTGCTCCGGCACGCCGCAGCGCGCGGCAACCCCCGGCAGATACCACACCGGCTCGATCGCCACCTTGGTCACGTTGACCTCCCCGCTCGCGAGGAGGATTCTGCCGTCGCGCGCGAGCCGGCCGGCCGCGATCGCCTCCTTGAGCTCGGGTACGGTGAGCCGCGCGCGGGTGACCGCGATGGTCGGCCGGATGTCCCAGCCCGCGGCCAGAAGGGCCGCGAAATCCTCGCCCACGCGATGGCCGAAGGGATCGAGCGAGACGATCTTGCCGGGCTCGGACCATTGCGGGTAGGGCCCGATCGCGACCGGGGGCGCTGTGTCGGTCAGGTCGGGCTTGTGCATCGGATCGAGGCTGCCCGCCGCGATCGCGAGGGCGCGGTAGAGCGCATAGGAGCCGGCGTGGGCACCGATGACGTTGCGCCGCCTGCGGTCGGTCAGGGAGCCCACGATCGGACCGCGGAGAGACGGCTCGGCCGCCCCCCAGTCGACCGCGAGCGGCTTGGCGCCGTTGCGCGTCGGATGGGAGGTGAGCACGATATGCTTGGCAGCGCGCTTGCGTTCGCTTGCCGCATCCGTCATCGGAATCGATCCCCTGCCCCGCGGCCGCCGGGCGCTCGCTGCCCGAAATGCCGCCGGCGCGCCTGATCCGCGCACGTCACGAGAGTCGGTATTTGCCCGACCGCGGAGTCTAACGGGCAGGCTTTGCCCTGGCAAGCCGGGCGGGGACGTCGAGCCGACGCCGAAGCCGTGCCGCTTGATCGGCACCCTCCCGGCGGATCGGTCGCCCTCGCAGCGGCCGAGGCCGGCGCCGGAGGGGGCGGCGGCGGGGCCAGGAACCGTTGATCTGGATCAACTACAAGCGCGACGAAAAGACGCACACTGGCTCCATTGACGGCGATGTTGGTAAATAGGTACTGTAATACCGATTTAGGGCGACAACCCCTTACGCAGGTGGGGAGCCGTCGTCCAAGGAGCCGGGGAATGGGTCAGTCAGCGTATCGATGGATGATGACCGCGGCCAACGCGCCGCTCTCACGCGCGGAGTTCGATCCCTTCCCGCCTCCGGCCGGAGAGGTGGTGGTCGAGATCGCCGGCTGCGGCGTCTGCCATACCGATCTCGGCTATCTTTACGACGGCGTGCGCCTCAACCATGCCTTGCCCTTGACGCTCGGCCACGAGATCAGCGGCAAGGTGGTGGCAGCCGGCAGCGGGGCCGAGGGCTGGCTCGGCAGGAGCGTGATCGTTCCTGCGGTGCTGCCCTGCGGCGAGTGCGAGCTCTGCCGCCGCGGCCGCGGCACCATCTGCCGCCAGCAGAAGATGCCCGGCAACGACATCCAAGGCGGCTTCGCGAGCCACGTGGTCGTGCCGGCGCGCGGACTTTGCCCGGTGGATGAGGCGAGGCTCGCGGCCTGCGGTCTTTCTCTCCCTGAAGTGTCGGTCATCGCCGACGCGGTGACGACACCCTACCAGGCCGTGAAGCGCGCCGGTGTGGCGCCCGGCAGTCTCGTGGTGGTCGTGGGCACCGGAGGGGTCGGCTCTTACGCGGCCCAGATCGCGCGCGCCTTCGGCGCGCACGTCGTCGCCATCGACATTGACCCGGAAAAACTTGCCGCGATCGCACCCCATGGCGCCGAGCTCACGCTGAACGCAGGGCAAATGGACGGCCGCGCGCTCAAGGCCGCCATCCAGGCCTTCGCCAAGGAGCACCACCTGCCGGCGACCGAATGGTTCATCTTCGAGTGCTCCGGCACGGCTGCCGGCCAGCTCACCGCCTACGGCCTCCTGGTCCATGGTGCCACGCTCTCCGTCGTGGGCTTCACCATGGAGAAGGTCGAGCTGCGCCTCTCGAACCTGATGGCCTTCGATGCGCGCGCCGTCGGCAACTGGGGCTGCCCGCCCGAGCTCTATCCCGAAGCCCTCGAGCTCGTGCTCGCGGGCAAGGTGCAGATCAAGCCGTTCGTCGAGCCGCGCCCGCTCGCCGAGATCAACGCCGTCTTCACTGCCGTGCACCGCCACGCCCTCAAACGGCGGGTCGTGCTCGTGCCCAGCGCCTGACCCTCTTTGGGAGGAGACCGCCATGCCCGATGCAACCCTCGCCGTCGCTGCCAGAACCAAGCCCGCGGCCCTCAAGGACCATGACCTCGCTCCGTTCTCCGTGTCGGGGCTCAAATTCGAGAAGCGCCCGGCGCGGACGCCGCAGGGTGCGGTGGTGCCGGATCTCTACAACGCCTGGATCATTCTCGACAATCCCACCCAGTTCAACTCCTACACCACGGAGATGGTCAAAGGTGCGGTCCTCGCCTTCCGTGCCGCGAGTGCCGCGCGCGACGTCGTGGCGGTGGTGTTCACCGGGACCGGCGACAAGGCCTTCTGCACCGGCGGCAACACCAAGGAATATGCCGAATATTACGCCGGCAATCCTCAGGAATACCGGCAATACATGCGCCTTTTCAACGACATGGTCTCCGCCATCCTCGGCTGCGACAAGCCGGTGATCTGCCGCGTGAACGGCATGCGCGTCGGCGGCGGTCAGGAGATCGGCATGGCCTGCGACTTCTCGATCGCGCAAGACTTGGCGCGCTTCGGCCAAGCGGGACCCAAGCATGGCTCGGCCGCGATCGGCGGCGCCACGGATTTCCTCCCGCTCATGATCGGGATGGAGCACGCGATCGAGTCGGGTAGCTTGTGCGAGCACTGGTCGGCCCACAAGGCCTACCGCATGGGCCTGCTCTACGACATCGTTCCCGCCCTCAAGCTCGAAGGTCAATTCGTTCCCAATCCGCTGGTGGTCACCGATCGCTACCTCGACGAGTACGGCCGCATCGTCCACGGCGAGCCCAAGACGGGCGAAGCACTCGCCGAGGGCAAGCGCTTGCTCGCCCGCGGCACGGTCGATCTCTCTCGCCTCGATGAGAAGGTGGAGCAGCTCTGCACCAAGCTCATGCTCACCTTCCCGGAGTGCCTGACGAAGAGCTTCGAGGAGCTGCGCAAGCCGAAGCTCGAGGCCTGGAACCGCAACAAGGAGGACGCGCGCGCCTGGCTCGCCCTCAACATGCTCGCGGAGGCGCGCACGGGGTTCCGCGCCTTCAACGAGGGACCCAAGGAAAGGCGCGAAATCGACTTCGTGGCGCTGCGTCAGTCGCTCGCCAAGGGAACGCCCTGGTCCGAAGAGCTGATGGAGAGCCTGATCCCCAAGAGCGGAGCCGCCTCATGAGCGTTCCGGCTCCAGCACCGCTCCGCGTTTGGCTGGAGCAAGGCGGGCGGCTGCTTCGGCTGCGCCTAGCGCGGCCCAAGGCCAACGTCATCGACAGCGCCATGATCGCCGCCTTCGACGAGGCCTTGGCCGCACACCTTGCCCGCCCGCAGCTGCTCGGGGTCCTCATCGATGCGGAAGGGCCGCACTTCAGCTTCGGTGCCAGCGTGGAAGAGCATCTTCCCGCACAGTGTGCTGCGATGCTGAAGGGGTTCCACCGGGTGATCCGGTACCTGGTCGAGAGTCCGGTGCCCGTGTTGGTCGCCGTGCGCGGACAGTGTCTCGGCGGGGGGCTCGAGCTGGCACTCGCCGGGACCCTCATCTTCGCCGCCTCCGACGCCAAACTGGGCCAGCCCGAGATCAAGCTCGGCGTCATCGCACCCGCCGCCTCCTGCCTCCTGCCGGAACGCATCGGCCGGGCGCAGGCGGAAGAGCTGCTGCTCTCCGGCCGCAGCTGCCCGGCGGCGGAGGCGCTCGCCTTGGGTCTGGTTGCCCAGGTGAGCGAAGATCCCGAGAGCGCAGCCCTCGAGTGGTTCACCCGCAATCTGGCCGACAAGAGCGGGGCGGCACTGCGCCGCGCGCTGCGCGCGGCACGGCTCGATCTCGTCGAGCGCCTGAGCGTCAAGCTCGCGCGCGTCGAGGAGCTCTATCTCGAGGACGTGATGTCGACCCGCGATGCGCTGGAGGGCCTCGAAGCCTTCCTCGCCAAGCGGCCCGCGCGATGGGAGCACCGCTAGCCATGAGCACCACCGCCGAAATCGTCTCGCGTTGCAAGGAACTGTTCGACGATCTCCACTTCGTCTATGCGCGCGAGTGGAAGGCGGCCGTCCCCGGCCGTAAGGTCGTCGGCTTCATGCCCTTCTACGTGCCGCGCGAGCTGATCCACGCCGCGGGCGCCTTGCCGCTCGGCATACTCGGCGGCGGCGATCAGCTCGAGGTCATCCACGGCGACGCCTA